>DAOUAS010000207.1:0-32013 GCA_034433295.1 Anaerolineales bacterium
GAATACGCCTGCCCGGAGACCATCCACCACAGGTCTGATGGAGTAGACAGGTCCACGCCGTAGACGCGGGAGTAATCAATCCCCGGACTGGCATCCGCTCGAATGGAGAGATACAAATACGGGGAAAGCCCAATCACGAACAGAACGAACATCGGAACAACAAGCGCCCAATGAGACTTCTTCCAGTTTGAAGCGCTTAAGATCAGCCATGCAAAAGCCGGGGCAATGAGAATCGCCGAGGTGTGCATGGCCAGGGTCAACCCGTAGAGGAGGGAAAAGGCCAGCAGGTATTTGGTCAAGCCGCGCCTGCGCCACAGGCTGACGAGCAGCAAGTCGCCCGCCAGAAAAGCTGTCAGCGGCGTGTACACCTCCGTCACCAGCGCCATCTGCCAGAAGTAATTCGAGAAGGCAAAGAGAAACGCCGCGCACCAGGCCGCAAAACGTCCTTCGATGATATTTTCGATTGTCCAAAAGAGGAGCACCGCCGTCAGCGAGGCGAAAACCGCCGACATGATGTTCAGGCGATAAGCCACATCCCCAAACGGCAGGAGGGTGAACAGTTTTCCGATCAACAGGTAAAGCGGGTTTCCGGGCGGATGTACCAATCCCTGAGTGAAGACTCCCGTGGCCAGTTCGGCGCTATCGAATCCGTACACGCCCGGCGCGAGAGTCCGCAGGTACACCAGAAAGGTCGACAGAGCCAGTAAGAGACTTGCCAGCAGTCTGGAGAAAAAATCCTTTGAGATTTTTTCCGGGTTAGGGAGCATAGGGCATGACCAGCGTCGGGGTGGCGCCGGTCGAAGGAATGACTGTCTTTTGTTTGATCGCGAGCGCGAAGATGGAAAGATGATCGGTCTGCCCGCACAATTGCAGACGGTCGGGATAGGCCGTCAGGGGAAGAGGCTGCCAGCGAATCGGCTTGAGTTCCTCTGCATAATAATGGACCTGGAAATCGCCCGGCTGCCGGGTATACGCCTCCCAAAGTTCGGCTGTGATCTTGAAACAAATCTGGACCGGCATTGCAAACAAGACCTGTGGATAGGGCGTGCCCTGTCCGTTCCAGTATTCCACATTGACCACCGGCGAGCGGGTCCAGCCCTTTTCAGCGACATTCGAGAAGAGGTTGGGCTCGCGCGGGGTGATGGAAATGATTCCCGGAACGGTCGTCGCGCCTTTCGGGATGTACAGGGTGGCATTATTAACGCCAATCACGATATCCTTGTCCTGATTGGGTGCGACCTCCTGCGTGACCTTCACAAATTCGATGGAGCCGGTGTGCGTGCTGCTGTCGGGCCGCTTTAAACCAATAAGAATAGCCAGGATAATCATGCCCACTATAAGAATTCCACTCATAATGGGAACAAATCTTGGGATTGGTTGAGATTCCTCGGGTCGATTAGTTTTATATATGACTGGCTCCTTTCCATGAATTCCATTCCGAATCATCGAAAGACCGGAACAGTCTCATGTCGAATATTATACGTCAATCCACCCGACTCCGATTGCGCGGGACGATAACAACACAATTACAACAGATTTGATATAAATGCCGAATCCGGCCGTTGCCTGGGGGATGGAATGAGAAGGAAAGGATAAGTCGAAGAGACAAACCTTTACGCGAATTTTTCGATCATTTTTACCGAACGCAAGTTTTCGCGTTAAGAGATTTTGGATATTCGGATGCGTCACTTGTATCTTAGCGCCGCCGGATAAAAAAACGTCCCGCATAACCTTGCGAGACGATGCAAGAGGCATTGCTCAACGGTGTAAAACGAACCCGGCAGGATTCGAACAGGGGGCTGCGACCAACTTTGTGGGCCCGGCAGGATTCGAACCTGCGACCAAGCGATTATGAGTCGCCTGCGCTAACCACTGCGCCACGGGCCCTCTTAAGTATCAAGTGTTCCAGTATCATGTGTCAGGCAACCTGACACGAAAGCACCTGACACTGGAACACCGGAAAAAAGAGCGGGAGACGGGATTCGAACCCGCGAATATCAGCTTGGAAGGCTGATGCCTTACCACTTGGCGACTCCCGCAAGCGGCCTGCATTTTACTGTGATGGGGAAAACGCGTCAAGCGATTTTGTGCGCTTGAAGTTTGCAATCCAACACGTCCCCAGCCCAGGATTGGCATCGGCTAAAACAAATTGGTCCGCCACAATTGCCGCGTCGATCACGGGCGTTGAAACGGTCGCTTTCTCGAACCCATGCCTGTGAGGAATTGGCGCAAACCGAAATCACCAATGGAGCCCGGACAAACCACGGACGATGGTAAATCCTTCCGATTCTCATCTTTGCGTTCGGTTGTGCGCATCACCACCAACGATTGGCGGCAGTTGGGGCAAGGCGCGCCGCCTCCAGCACAATCTGTCATTTGGCGTTCTCGACTGAAAAAATCTTCATCATGCGTAACTGATATAATTACCGGGGCGGTAGATTCGTCGAAGGCGTTGCCGGAAGCAGCCCGACAAAATCCCTCGTTCCGAGGAGTGCTCATGGATAATCAAACATTCAAACTTGGAGGCGAACTCGAAAATGCGGAAGGCAAAGTTGGACGAAAGGGATGATGAGGATCGAAAGGGATGATTTCATCATGAAAACTTCCTCCTCTTCCGTTTTACGCTGGGTGGATTTGGTCCGCGTGGTCGGCGCTTTTCTCGTAGTGGTCGCGCACATTTCATTTCATGGCAGCGGACCTGCGTTGGCGGCGTCGTTTTATTTTGTCCTGTCGCGCATTGCCGTGCCGTTGTTCTTCATGGTCAGCGGGTATTTGTTGTTGCGGAAGGAGGAGCCTTACGAGGAATTCTTCCGCAAACGCGCCCTAAAGGTGCTCATCCCCTTTCTGGCCTGGTCGGTGATATACCTGTTATGGAAACGGGAGGGCTTCGAACTGCCTTTCTCGCTCAAACTCGCGGCAAGTTACGCGATCAAGATCATCCGCGGCCCGCGCGAGAATCACCTTTGGTTCTTTTATGCGTTGATCGGGTTGTACCTTTTCACGCCCATCCTGCGGGTCTTTGTCTCGAAAGCGACACTGCGCGACCTGTTTTACTTTTGCGGACTTTGGTTCCTGGTTGTCCCCGTGTTTTCATTTTTGCAGGAATTTACTCCCATCAGGATCGGCTTCGAGTTATATCTGGTTGCCGGGTATTCGGGGTATTTCATGCTTGGCTACCTGCTGGGAAAATTCGAATTCACCCGTCCGCGTTTGTATCGGTTTTCCGTCCTGTTTTTGCTGTTCCTGTCCGGCACCACTTGGTTGAATACCTACCAGAAATCCGAATATTTCATCAGTTACTTGAGCGTGAACGTCGTATTGATGACCACCCTTGCCTTCATCCTGTTGCGGGAGGTCAAAATTGGTGACCGCTTGAACCGTTTCCTTGCGCCCCTAAGCCGGGCCAGTTTCGGGATTTATTTGATACATGTCATCGTGCTTGCCGAACTCGAAAAACTTCCCCTGGTCAGCGGCTGGTTTTCGATGGGTTCCCCGGTTTACATGATTCCCCTGCTGGGATCGATGGTCTTTCTGGCGTCTTTTGTTTTGGTGGCAATCATTCAGAAAGTCCCCGTTTTGCGCTGGATCGTGCCGTAGATTCGGTCTTGTTAAACGCGTATGCGACTGTCACCAGCGAAGTGACAGTCGCATGATTTTTTATTACAATGCCCAGGCGAGCATCAAGCCAAAGATGGCAACGATTACTCCAAGGTGAAGGAAAAGGTTGCTGTCTGCAAGCAAACTGCCGGGGAAGATGAACTGAATCAGCAGGTTGACCAGAATCAAAACAAGTCCGATGATGGGCAGCAACCCCTTGCGGTGTGCCAGAAACTCCGAGGCGTGATCTAAAAATTTGGACATTATTCTTCCTCCGAAAGTTCATTATCTTCAAAACCATCCGGCATCTCGAGGACTCCGATAGGCTGCGCGTGCCAGGGGGCAAACTGCGCCAGAAGCCTGCCGGGGATGCGTCCCTGCATGACCACGCCGCCGCGCTCGTGTTCCACCCGTTCCACTTGACCAAGTTCGTGGAAGAGGGAAATCAACGCTCCCTGCTTGTAAGGCAGGCGCACATGGATGGGCGAGTATGACTCGAATAACTCGGCGCGAACCAGATGCAAGAGGTCATTCATGCCTGTGCCTTCGATGGCTGAGGTGATAACAGACTTGGGGTAATCCTTCAAAATTTCACGCGTCTGCTCAGAATTTTTCAGCAGGTCGGATTTATTCAACGCCGTGACCATCGGGATGTGGCTGGCATCGATTTCGCCCAGGGTTTCCTGTACCGCTTCAAACTGGTCGAGCGCGTTGGGGTGGGAAATATCCACTACATGCAGGAGCAAATCGGCTTCGGCAATTTCCTCCAGCGTGGCGTGGAAAGCGGCAATCAATGTGGTGGGCAGTTTTTGGATGAAACCCACCGTGTCGGTAAAAAGCGCGAGATCATCGCTGGGGAGTTGTACGCGGCGAGTGGTTGGGTCGAGGGTGGCGAACAACTGGTCGGCGGCGTAGACTTCGGACTTGGAAATCTGGTTGAGCAGGGTCGATTTGCCGGCATTTGTGTATCCAACAATGGCAACCGTGGGGATGCGGGAACGCTTGCGCTGGGCGCGGTATCTCATGCGGTGCGCTTCCACTTTTTCGAGTTCGCGCTTGATGTGGGTGATGCGCTTGCGGATGACGCGCTTGTCCACTTCCAACTGCGTCTCACCGGGGCCGCGCAAGCCGACGCCCCCAGCCGAGCCGGTGCGTCCGCCGCCGCCGCCCGCCTGCCGTTCGAGGTGGGTCCAGGCGCCGGTCAGGCGCGGCAGATTGTACTCGTATTGCGCCAGTTCCACCTGCAACATGCCTTCGCTGGTATGCGCATGCTGGGCAAAGATGTCGAGGATGAGCGCGGTGCGGTCGATGAGGCGGACGTTCCTGCCGAGTGCCTTTTGCAACTCGCGTTGGTGACGCGGCGAAAGCTCATCATCGAAGATGACCACGTCGGCGAGGGTTTCCTCGGCGAGAGCCTTCAACTCCTCCACTTTACCGGGGCCGATGTAGGTCTCGACGTGCGGGTGGGTCAGTTTTTGGGTGAGTTCGCCAACCACATCCACGCCGGCAGTGTCGGCGAGCAGGGCGAGTTCCGAAAGTGAATCTTCGAGTGAAAGCAATTGTTTGTTGCCGCGAATTTCCACGCCGACGAGGAAGGCGCGTTCACGCGGGGGTGTCGTGGGCTGGGGGATTTTCTTTGCCAATGGTTTCCATTTCCTGTTTCGGCTGTGCAAACGCGCCGAAGAACTTTGTGTGTACGGGGTCGTTTGGCTCGGTGCGGGTGGGGATGAGAACGTGGAAAGTGGAGCCTTTCAATTGCTTTTCGTCATACCCTTCCGATTCGACCCAGATGGTGCCGCCGTGCGATTCGATAATGCCTCGGGTGATGGGCAAACCCAGACCTGGTCCGCCGCCCTTGAATTTGGTCTTGCCGCTGGAATGCAGTTCGGTGCGTCCGAGTTGACCGAACTTTTCGAAGATCAAAGTCTGGTTTTCGGGCGAGATGCCGATGCCTGTGTCTGTGACTGTGATTTCGACGAAGCCCGGCAGCAACCGTCCGTCGATGGTGACTGTGCCGCCATCGGGCGTGAATTTGACGGCATTAACCGCCACGTTGTACAACGCCTGAAAGAGCCGCTCTGCATCGCCGTAGATCATCAGGTCGCAGCCTTCGAAACGGTTGATGGTCAGGGTCAGTTTGCGGCTGGCGGTGTTCTTCTTCAGTTCGTTGTCGAGCAGGTTTAGCAGGTGACTGATCCACAACGGCTGGATGTTGAGCGTCAGCAGGTGATTGTCGATCAATGAGACGTCGATCATGTCGTCGATGATTTCGCGCAGACGCAGGATGCCCTTGTTGACGCCTTTGAGCAGGTTTTCGATGGAGGACGGGTCGTTGCCTTCCACCATTTCGACCATCATGGTGGTGTAGCCTTCGATGAGGGTGAGCGGCGTCTTCAACTCGTGCGCCGCCACTGAAATGAACTTGGATTTGTTGTGGTCCAACTGCTGAAGTTTGTCCTGCGTTTTGTTCAATTCGCCGGAGATGTGCGCCACACGGGTTTCCATCTCGTAGCGGACGACCACGCTCAGGCTGTGAGTGAAGACCGGGACGACCGCCGCGAGCAGTTCCAGCGCTTCTTTTTCGTCCAGATTGTTGCGTGCCACCGAGATGGTCAGGGCAATCATGCGGTTGATGATGAACGAGACTTCGTAGTCGCCTTCCTCCAGATTGGTTTCAGTGGGCGAGTGTCCCCAGTCGTAGAGGATGGGGTCGAGCCAGGCGGTGTCGCCTGTGACGACCGTCTGTTCCAGCAGGTCGTAGAAACGTTCCAATTGCTCCATGAAGCCGGCGCGCACGCCCTCACCGTGAGCCAGGTCGCGGGAGACGCGTTCCATCCAGTTTGCGCGGATTTGTTGCAGGGATTCGTGGACTGCCATTGCGTTAAGTTTACGCCTTGTTTGAGGTTTTGGGGAGTCAAAAGTTGGGAGATTTTTGTCTCCGTTTGGGAGTCTAACGACTCCAGTCGTTGGACTTTTGGTCCTGAGCGAAGTCGAAGGACGCGGTTTTGCGGCGCTTCGACTTACGCTCAACGCGGATTTTCGGCAATCCACTTTAGCAGTGTATCACCGACTGCTTTCAAGGACTCGGCAGAGACTTTGTCGGGGGTATCCTGTGTGGTGTGCCAGTATGGGTAGTCGAAGTCGATGATGTCCACGGCGGGGATGCCTTTTTCAAGGAAGGGTGTATGGTCGTCTAATATGCTGAATTTTTCAGTGTTGATGAATTTATCGGCGTAGCCGAGGCTTTCGGCGGCTGACCAGATTTCGGCGCGGATTTCCTTGTCTGAATTCTTTTCGAGGTGGATGTTCAAATCGGCATCGCCGATCATGTCCACGATGACGACGGCTCGAGGTTGGACTTCGATTTCCTCAGCGAAGGCGCGGGAGCCGAGAATCCAATCCCAATCTGGAATGTTGCCGTTGTCTTCAGCGTCGAAGAATACCAGCCAGGTGGGGACGGAGTCTTCGGGCAATGTTCGCGCCATTTCGAGCAGGACTGCCACGCCTGATGCGCCGTCATTCGCGCCGGGGACGGGCATGGCTTGCATTCCCGGAGTCGGGTCCTGGTCGGCGTACATGCGGGTGTCGTAGTGCGCGCCCAAGATTATTTGCGGAGCCTCGGTATTTCGTTTGCCGATGATATTGTAGATGGGATGTCCCATGCGTTCGGTCTGCTGGATTTCGACCACCCATCCGACATGCTCCAACTCGGCGCGAATCCACTCGCGGATTTGGTCGTGACCCGCCGTGCCGGGAATGCGCGGACCGAAGTCCACCTGCATTTGCACATCAGCCAGGGCGCGGGAGCCATCAAAGGAAACAGAATCAGGCTCACGATTGAGAAAGGAGGATGCATAGATGCCGACGACGATGAGGAGCAAAATCCCGATGATGGTCAGGTATAGAATGACGACTCGTTTGTTCATGCGAATTCCCTTTGGAGTCCAACCACTCCTGTCGTTGGGTCAAAAGTCAGGGGGCTTTTGACCCCGTTGGTAGATATTCTTTCAGCGCGTTCAAGGCGCGATCCGCGTAGAGTTGCCCGCGTTCGCGTTTGCCCGTTCTCTTTTCGAAGGTTAGCGGCGGGAGGATGCCGAAATTGGCTTTCATCGGCTGGAAGTCTTTGAGGTCGGCATGGGTGATGTAGCGGCAGAGCGCGCCGAGCATGGTCTCCTGTGGAAGGGTGAGCGGGGACTTACCTTCGAGCAGCCGTGCCGCGTTGATTCCTGTCAGCGCTCCCGTGGCGATGTTGCCCATGTACCCCTCGACGCCAGTGATTTGTCCTGCGAAGAAAAGATCGTCGCGGCTGATGTGCTGGAGGGTGGGACGCAACAGTTTGGGCGAGGCGATGAAGGTGTTGCGGTGCATTTGTCCGTAACGTTCGAACTCGGCATGTTCGAGAGCGGGAATCATCCGCAGGACGCGCTTTTGTTCCGTGAATTTGAGATTGGTCTGGAAGCCGACGAGGTTGTAAAGACTGCCCGCAAGGTTATCCTGCCGCAGTTGGACGATGGCATACGGGCGTTTCCCTGTGCGCGGGTCACGCAGACCGACGGGGCGCATGGGTCCGAAAGCGAGGGAATCAACTCCGCGCGAGGCAATCACCTCGACGGGCAGACAGCCTTCGAAGAATTGTCCCGCTTTCACGCCCGATTGAATCGCGTCTTCAAAAGAACGCAGTTCGATGCGTTCGGCAGTTTGAAGGGCGGTCACAAAGGCGTAGTATTCGTCTTTCGTGAAAGGACAGTTGATGTAATCGCCTTCGTCTGCTTCTCCCTTGTCGTAACGCGAGGCGCGGAAGGCGATCTCCATGTTGACCGAATCCGCGTGGACGATGGGCGCAATGGCGTCGAAGAAGAAGAGGGATTCGCTGCCGCTGAGTTTGGCGATGGACTGTGAGAGACTTTCCGAGGTCAGCGGTCCGCTGGCGACGATGACGGGCGACTGTGGAATTTCGGTCACTTCCTCGCGGATGATTTGGATGTTTGGATGACTTTGGATTTTCGCGGTGACACGGCGGGCGAAGTCTTCGCGGTCTACCGCCAACGCTCCGCCCGCAGGCAGGGACGCGGCTTCGGCGCATTCCAACAGCATGGAGTTTAGTTCACGCAGTTCGTTTTTCAACACGCCCGAAGCGCGGTCGGGCAGGTTCGAGCCAAGCGAGTTCGAGCAGACCAGTTCGGCCAGGTCGCCTGTGAGGTGCGCGCCCGTCGGGTGAGCGGGTCGCATTTCGTAGAGTCGGACTTTGATTCCGCGCTGGGCGGCTTGCCAGGCGGCTTCACCGCCGGCCAGTCCGCCGCCAATCACAGTAAGGGAATTCATTGAGGTATTTTACCATTTGGAAATTTCCGTCCCCGCGCCTGAGATTTATGACTGCCAAAACGGGAGGAATATCAGTGGACATTCCGTGTCGTTTCCGCGATAATGAGATTTGTCGGAACACCATTTGACGAAGGAGATTTGCACATGACCGTACCTGCCAGTCTTGAAAAACCCGCCTTGCTTGGGGAATACAAATATGAACTGCGCCCCGTCGAGCGCGGCTATGCCAACCGAACACTTTACATTAATTTGGAAAATAACTCGATCCGTGAGAAGCCCGTCACGCAGCAAATGAAAGACCTCTTTACCGGAGGACGTGGTTTCGCGCTCAAGTTGTTGTGGGACGCGGTGATACCCGGCACGAAATGGGACGACCCGCAGAACGAACTTGTCATCGCCAACGGTCCCATTTGCGGAATCACAGCGTATCCCGGCAGCGGCAAGTCCACAGTGGTCACCCTCAGTCCGTTGACCGAAAATGTCATCGACAGCAATGTGGGCGGTTACTTTGCTCCCTTCCTGAAATTCTCCGGTTTCGACGCCATGGAGATTCAGGGCAAAGCCGCCGAGGATGTGGTCATTTTCATCGACGGCGATACAGGCTTGGTGACCATCGAGAAATCCACCGTCGAAGGATTGGATGCCCATGAGATTAGCGCCCAACTGACAGAGAAGTACGGCGGCGACGAGAAAGGCAAACGCGGCATCTCCGTGCTTTCCGCCGGGCAGGCCGCGGAGCATGTCCGCATCGGGATGCTCAATTCCTCCTGGTACGATGTGCGCCGCAAGGAAGCCCGTCTCAAGCAGGCGGCACGCGGCGGGCCGGGACGCGTATTCCGCGATAAGAAAATCAAAGCCATCGTGGTGCGCTTCAGCGACATGGGCGGCGACAAGAACGGCGTGGCGGATATGGCGCTCATCCGCAAGGCCGGCAGCCGCATCAACAAGGAAATCGCCGACCTCGACGACAAGCAGAATCAAATCCGCAAGATCGGCACTGCGAACATCGTCGAAGTGATGGATCACTTCGACCTGTTGCCGACTCATAACTTCCGCTACGGTTCGCATCCCGACACGCACAAGATCGACTCAAAGGTCTGGAAGCAGGCCTTCACACAGGGCGTTCCCGACGGCTGTTGGCTTGGCTGCACGCTCTCCTGCTCGCATGGCGTGGACCACTTCCCAATCAAAACGGGACCGTACGCCGGTCAATGTCATCTGGTGGACGGCCCCGAATACGAGAATGCCGCCGGGCTTGGCTCGAACATCGGCAACTTCGACCCGCAGAAGGTCTTGGAATTGAACTTTTATTGCGACGTCTACGGCATAGATACCATCTCGTTCGCCAATTGCGTGGCGTTTGCGCAGGAATGTTACGAGGCAGGACAAATTACGAAGGAACACACGGGCGGCATGGAATTGACCTTCAAGGATGGCGGCGCGGTGGGCTTGGAACTGATTCACCAGATGGCGCGGGGCGAAGGCTTCGGCGTGCTTGTCGGTCAGGGCGTGCGCTACATGAAGAAATACTTCGCCGAGAATTTCGGCGCCGACCCGGCCTTCCTGCACGACATTGGCATGGAGATCAAGGGCATGGAAATCTCCGAATACCTGACCAAGGAATCGCTTGCCCAGCAGGGCGGTTTCGGCCTGGCGACGAAGGGACCGCAGCACGATGAGGCCTGGCTAATCTTCATGGACCAGGTTTTAAATCTCCTGCCGACCTTTACGGACAAAGCGGAAGCCCTGCACTACTTCCCAATGTGGCGCACCTGGTTCAGCCTGCACGGCTTGTGCAAACTGCCGTGGAACGACATCACCCCCGAAAACAACAAGCAGACCAAGGAACCTGCCAAGGTGGTGGAGCATGTGGAGAATTATTGCTGGATTCACGAGGGCGTCACCGGCAAACCCACCTCGACCCAGGATTTGCTCGACCAATCGGAGCGGGTCTATAACTTCCAGAAAGTCTTTTCCATGCGCATGGGTCGTATCGGACGCAAGCACGATTATCCGCCCTTCCGCGCCATGGGACCTGTTACTAAAGAGGAATACGAATCCCGCCAGGAGCGCTACGACGAGCAACTCAAGCGTCTGGTCGAGATCAACCCCGAAGGCATGTCCACCGAGGAGAAGATGAAGCACCTCCGCAAATACCGTGAAGGTCAATACGAACAGTTGGTGGATGCTGTCTACAAACGTCGTGGCTGGGACTCGAACAGCATTCCCACACTCGAAAAATTACATGAATTGGGCATTGACCTGCCTGAAGTCGCCGAGGTGGTTGAGCAGGCAAGGAAGGCAAGTTGACGTAAAGACTGTAATAACGATACAGGCAGGCGAAGAACCTGCCTGTATTTTGCGGTTATTCACCGGCGCACAAACTCATTT
Organism: Anaerolineales bacterium; assembly: GCA_034433295.1. Lineage (GTDB taxonomy): Bacteria > Chloroflexota > Anaerolineae > Anaerolineales > Villigracilaceae > Villigracilis. Next base: position 11,311 of record DAOUAS010000207.1, read on the forward strand.
CCTCCGCGGGGCTGATTCCCTCAACAGGCTCGAAACCGATTGCTTCGGACAGCGTCCATTGGCAGATCGGGTATGACGGGCCGAAATAATTGCCGTTCCGCATCCGGGTCTGATTGCGCCGGTGAAAAGCGGGCGGAGGCCTTTTCATCAAGGAAAAAATCCCCAACCCGATTAAAATATGGCATTGAATTCCATCCAATAAAGGACTCCGCCATGACAGCATCAGACATCGTAAAAGAAAAACCGAATCCCCTGCGTTCGCTTGCCGCGTACGGGGTGCATATGTTTACCGCGACCGGCGCGGTGTGGGGGCTGCTCAGCATCCTTGCAATCCTGGACGGCAATTATAAGATGTTGTTCGTATGGATCATCATTGCCATGCTGGTGGATGGCTTCGATGGCATGTTGGCCCGTTGGGCCGATGTGAAGAAATATGCCGCCAACGTCGATGGCGCATTGATGGACAATATTCTCGATTACATCAATTATGTGCTTGTGGCATCCTTCCTCCTGCTCAAGGCGGACCTTTTGCCTGAACCGGTACGGCTATTCGGCGCCTGTTCCATCCTGTTGACTTCCGCCTACCAATTCTCACAAACCGACGCCAAGACGGACGACCATCACTTCAAAGGCTTTCCGTCCTATTGGAACTTTGTTGCGGTTTATATGCTGTTGTTTAGATTGCCGCCCTGGCTGAACTTCGGCGTCCTGATGTTCCTCAATGTCATGATCTTCGTCCCCATCAAGTATATTTATCCCAGTCGCAACAGCTATCTGCCCCGACTCACATACGGACTAACCCTTCTTTATGGGGCGATTGGCATTTGGGCGCTGTTGAAATATCCAAATACTCCGATGTGGATGTTATGGGCGTCGCTGCTTTACGTGGCGTATTATGTGGTATTGAGCCTGCTCCCCAAAACAAAAAGAAGTTCGGAGAAATAGCGAGGTTGTGTGTCGAACTCCAATAACGATACTTCTTTTCTGCGCGTGCTTACCGTGATTTACCTGCTTGCCCCAACGGTCTTGTTTGCGGCCGGCTGGTTAAGACCTCCCTATGCGGTAGTCGGTATCTTGATTTTGCTTCTCGTTTTCTATGTCGGGTTCAAGGAACTATATCAGGAATTACGCCGGCAGAAGTATCGATGGGAGAGCCGTAAACTTTTTTATTGCGCGGTTGTGTTTTTAATGCTCTCAGTGTGGGTTTTATTGTCTGGCATAGGAGGTTTTGGCTTTCAAAATCCTGATTACGGGAAACATAATGGATTGTTGAAGGACCTGATCGAGCAACCCTGGCCCATCCACCTGATGTTGAATGGAGTCAGGCAGAATCTGGTCTATTATGTCGCATATTACCTGCCCGCTGCGGCGGCTGGGAAACTCTCTGGTTGGGTTGCGGCAAACTATTTTATGTTGATTTGGTCCCTGGGCGGGGTCCTGCTTTCGTTCCACTGGTTTAAGGAAGTTTCGAGAATTGATCCCGGACCGGGTCTTTGGCGGCTGGCTGCTTTTGTTGCGTTCTTCTGCCTGGCCGGCGGATTGGATCTCTTCGGCGCGTTATATTTGAGAAACGATCTCTTGAAGATCAGCAGGTTGAATGAGTGGTGGGCCGGTTTTTTTCAATATTCGAGCAATACAAACCTTCTCTATGCGGTTCCCCAGCAAGCCATTCCCTCGTGGTTGGTGATCGGTCTGATTACAGACAGCATTTCCAATCCCCGCACGATCAAATATCTTGGAATCGCGTTCTTTTCGGGGATATTATGGACTCCGCTGGGAATGTTGGGCGTCCTGCCTTTTTTGTGCGCCGCGCTGATCATGATCGTCTTGAAGGATCGGTGCGCCCTGTTCGAAAGGCAGAATTTCATACTCAATGCGCTGTCTGTGTGGATTGGGTCCGTGCATGTATTGTATATTGCCTCGAACCAGTTTAAATTTCCCGTCGCGTTTGCCTGGTCTGGCGTGGAGGATTTGGGACGTCTCTTCAAATATATCCTTGCCTTTGTTATTCTCGAATTCTTTCTTTTGGCGTTTCTGCTTCTGGTCTTGTTGGCTATTACCGGCTTGTACCGGAATAAAACGAATGGGAATATGACGAAATCCTCTCCATCCGCCCTGGTTTTGAGCGTGGAGAGAAGCGGGCTTTTGACGGGTCAACAGTTGTATTTTTTTGTCCTTTGCCTGGCGATTCTATCAGTATTGCCATTCATAAAAATAGGGATATATAACGATTTTGTCATGCGCGCCTCCATCCCTGCGTTGTTCATATTCTGGTCGGTGACGGCAAAGGTGTTATTCGATCTGGACCTTCGCGCCCGCATCAGACAAAACTTCTTGTATTCCCTGATACTTGTCGTTGTTCTGATCGGTTTTCACCCCGCCATGGTCAAAATCGTCGATTCTGTCAGGAAATATCATTTTGGACCTCCTCCATTGCAGGAAACCGCCGGGGTTTCTTCCGCAAATTCGGAGGAACTTGTATTGCAAATGGCTGGTGACGATGGTTCGGTTTTCTATAAATATATTGGAAAATGACGTAAAAATTCCCGGCATCCCCGGCCAGGGGCGGATAAGTCTGTGGATTCCTGCGCGAATATTTTCAAATGGATGAAAGAGTATGGGCAGAATAGATATTGTGACGGCTGTTGACAGGGAACTCTTTACAGCCTTTCAGCGGCTGGTCCCGCAGTTGACGAACAATAATCCGCCGCCTTCGCTGGACGATTTGGCTGGCCTTGTACGGGATGCCGCATCCACGCTGATGGTTGCCCGTGATGACACAGGTCAAATCGTTGGCGCGTTGACTCTTTCGGTTTACCGTGTCCCAACCGGCGTCCGCTCCATCATCGAGGATGTCATCGTGGACGATGCCGCGCGCGGACAGGGGATCGGCGAAGCATTGATGAAGCGCGCCATTGAAATCGCGCGGGAAAAGGGCGCACAGAACATCTCGCTCACATCAAACCCCATGCGCGAGGCGGCAAATAGATTGTACCTGCGGGTGGGATTCAAAAAGCGGGAAACGAACGCCTACCAAATGAAGTTATAAAACAAAAGAGGTGATGCAGGCTCATTGCACCACCTCTTCAAGTCTAATCGACCTTTACGAAAAATTCCCCCGTTGCCTTGCTTAAATCCGCATAGACTCCGCGATATTCTTCGGGCATGAGTTTGGCAATTTCATACATCATCTCGTCCACGATCTGCTGGCGGATTTCACTGGTGACTTTGACACCCTGCGTGTTCACCTTGAACGGCCTGCCCAAACGGATGTGGAAATCTGTCCGCTTGAAATGTTTGAGATTGCTCATCAATTTCTCGCCGCCCCAATGCGCCAGCGGCAGGAGAGGCGCGCCCGTGTGCAGGGCAAGCGTCACAGTGCCGGGCTGGGCGCGGATCAGGACCCCGTTGCGGTTGCGAGTACCCTCCGGCGCGATGCCGAAGATGTAGCCTTTGTCCAACGCGCGGATGGCGGCTTTGAGCGCGTGCATGTCCGCTTCGCCGCGCCGCACCGGGATGATCCCCCAAACATTGAAGACCCAATGCAGGAACTTATTATCCCAAGCCTCGACCTTTGCCCACCCTGTCATCTTGCGCGGCTGGAGGTGCGCAAACAGCAATGGCACTTCGATTTGACCTGTGTGATTGGTGACGACAATCAGAGGCCCGGTCATGGGGACGTTTTGCAAGTCGGGCGCATCTATCCGACAGGCGATGCGCGTATAAACACGAATTAAGAAGTTAACAAGCCAGTACATGATTTATCAGAAACCTCATGCGTGGATGATTTCCAACTCCAGCGGGAGCACTTCGAGGGTCAGGTCTTTGCCTTCGAGACAGATGAATTCACCGTCTGCGTGCGCGGGAAAGGTTTTGTCCAAAGAGCGGATGGAAACCTTTCTGGCGCGGCGCATCTTCACTTCTGGCTGGGTCATCTGGGTTCCGCGCAGGAAGTGGGGGATCAACATGAAGATGCGTCCTTTGGATGCGCTCTCGGCAATGCAAAGGTCGAAGTATCCGTCGTCGGATTTGCTGTCAGGCGTCATCTTGAAACCGCCGCCCATGCGCTTGCCGTTCATGACCGAAACCATCAGGGATGCCTGCCTGATGGTTTCCTCGTTATCCAGAACGATCTCGACCTGCGGCGGATCATAATAAAGAAATACCGTTTTGACGACCCCGATAAGGTAGGCTGGCAAACCACGCGTCCAGCGGACTTTGACCGCCTCGTTGCCGACCGCCGCGTCAAAGCCCACGCCGATTCCGTTTCCAAAATACCGGCCCTCGGGATAAAAGCCGCCCTTCACAAAGCCCAGATCGATTTTCTTGCGCTTGTTTTCCTTCAAGGCTTTCAGGCCGTCGTCCAGATTGGTCGGGATGCCTGTGCCGCCAGCGAAGTCGTTGCCTGTGCCAATGCCAAGCACGCCGAATGCCACGCTGTTGTGACCTGCCTTCTTGGCGTTCATGATGCCGTTGATGCATTCGTTGACCGTCCCATCTCCGCTGGCGCAGATGATCACGTCATACCCGTCGCGGGCCGCGGCCTCCGCCAGTTCGGCGGCGTGCCATACACGTTCGGTGCGTACCAATTTGAAATCCAGCCCGCTTTCTTGCAGGCTGGATTCGATTTGCGGGATGGATTTCTCGCCAAGCCCGTGACCCGATACCGGGTTGACAATTACAAAATATCTCATGCGCTCGCTCCTGGGTTTGAATGGGGCGAGTGTATCTGCTGTATGCCCGATTGTCAATCGGCTTTACCCGTATTTACCGCCGCTCGCTGCCCGCTGATTCGCTGAATCTTTCACTCCCCCCTCATCCGCGGCGTGCGGCGGTATTCCAACCGATGACCCGTATGTGCCATGCTCAACGCATCCGCCAACTCATCGATGGCATAGGCTTCCTCGTTATCCAGCACAAGTTTCAGCTTTTCGAGCCGGTCGTGCAGTTCGAGCATCCGTGCGCGGAACTCGTCGAAGGTGGCATGGTTGGTGTTTTCGCGCAACTCCTGCGAGGCTTGGAAGGCTTCCTCCATGGCGTGGATGGTTTTGAGAATATCTTCAGCAACCAAAGTCAGTTCAGACATGGCAACCTCCTTTCTCATATTTACAATAGCACGTCACGGCTTGTATTTCAAGTAGTCGTCAGGGGTGTCGAGGTCTTGCAGAATGCTGGGTGAATCGCACTCCACGTAAAAAATCCCGTCCTTGTGCGCGTTTAGAAAATCGCGCATGGATTGAGGCGCGCGCAGCCTCAGAATTTCGCTCCACAATTCCTTTGCGATCAGCCAGGGATGCCCACGCCGCATCTGGTGACTTGGCGCCACGAGACGGGATTTGTTTTGGCGGAATCTTTCGCAAATTTTTCTGACGTTTTCTTCCTCGATTTGAGGCTGGTCGCCGAGACAAATGAGCGCCGCCTCCACCGAAGGCTTTTGCGCCCGCAAACCGATTTGCACGGATTCCAACATCTCACCTTCGTTGTTGAGTGTAACTCGTACCCCGTAATTCATAACTTCCCTCGCAATGACAGAGTTTGTAACCAACACGATGTCTTCCACTCCGGCGGACTGCAAGGTTTGAATGACCTTTCCCAACACGGTCGTATCTCCCCACGGCATCAGCATCTTGGGCTGTCCCATGCGGACGGATTTTCCGGCGGCCAGAATCGCGGCGGAAATGTTCATTCGAGTTCCTTCAATCTGTCATAATCTTCCGGCTTGTCCACGTCGAGCAGCAAAATATCGTCATGCCAGGGCAGGTAATCCACCCGATGTTTATCGAAAATGGCGCGCCCGCCCACGTCGCCTTTGAGTTGTAACAGGTCGGAAAAAGTATCGCGGTCGAAGAGCACCGGAGTGGCGCGGCGTTCCTCCAAAACCAGCGGCGCGAGGATGGTGTGCATATCCCGCCCATGTGAGTCGACCAACGCCTGAATCACTTCCACCGGGATTTGTGGCTGGTCCGCCAGAAGAAAAACAGCCGCCCCGACTTTATCCGAAAGCGATGCCACCCCGGCGCGGATGGATGTGCCTTGTCCCTGCTGGTAATCGGCGTTGTAGACGACGGTCACGGGCAGCCCGCTCAAAGCGGATTCAACGTCAGCGGCGCGAAAGCCTGTGACCACCACCACAGGCCAAAGTCCGGATTGCAGGGCGGTCTCCGCCACCTGTCGCACGAACGGCTTTCCTTTCCAATCCAGTAATTGCTTGGGCGATCCAAATCGGTTGGACTCTCCCGCCGCGAGGATGACTCCGGCTGTACATTCAAAGGTGTGTAAAACCGAGTTTTGCAAGGAGCCAATCAGGAAGGCGTCGAAGTAGTTGAGCAATTCGCATGACACCATTCCGCCGACGGATTGAAGTTCCGGTGTGTCTGCCTGATTGAGCAGGATAACGCGCCGGGCGTGGGGAGGGACATTTTTCAATCCGCCCTCTGGGTGGGTGAGGACTTTGACGATGGCTTGCGGCGTGACCGAGGCTCCGAGTGGAAGTCCGCTGAGTTTGGAAAATATCTCTGCGCGATGGATATGCTCGTCGGTCAGTGGTTTGCCGAGGACGCTCAACCCGGCGACATGAACCACAAAGCCGCTGAATTCGGGAACCGGCGGCTCATGTGTAGCGGGAGCCTTGAGCGGTTTTTGACGTGAGCCATCTGCCTCGACAAGCAGGGAGATGTTTTGTTTTTCGCTTTCTGCGCGTAGCCAATTTAGTGTAATATGATCAACAGGCTTGGTTCTACTGCCTTCGATTTCACCTGTTACCAGGGTCACGCCGTTTTGTGAAATTTGGATTTCATCTCCCTGTTTGGCAATGATGTGCCTGTCTGCCAGGGGGATTTGCCATGCGCCGAGGTGACTGGTGGCGGTTACCACAACCGCGTTTTGCTTCGACAACTCGCGGGCAAGCCGAAACACGGCGGCGGTTTTTCCGCCTGCTCCGGTGAAGCAAATAACAGCGCGGGAGGTTTTATCCAATCGGAGAGCGCGTGAGAGATTCATGCCTGCCATTGTACATGGGAATTTTATCTGTTTTGCAATGGAATTTCGTTCAATATCGGCTGGAAAGATTGTATAATCTGTTTGCAATTATATCTTTGTGATGGTTCCATTTTTTGGAGTTACCGGCATGACCAAACCAGTCGCATACATCATCGAAGACGACCGCGACATTGTTGCGCTTTTCCGTCATGTTCTCGATATTGCAGGTTATCAAACAGAGATCATGCTGGACGGAAAAGAGGCCATGGATCGCATGGAGGCATATCAGCCCAACATCGTCCTGCTGGATTTGCAGTTGCCGGGCATGTCGGGGATGGATATTTTAACCCGCATGCGCGCCGATGACAGGATGCGGAACATTCCCGTGGTTGTGATCACCGCCTATCCGGTTTACGCCGCCAGCCTTCCCGTGGAACCCGACCTGCTTTTGCAGAAGCCGGTGGATATCAATCAACTGAGCAATCTCGTCCAGCGTTTGCAGGCAACCCAGGGCGGGCTGAGGGAACCTGTGCATGATGTTGTCACCGGGTTGTACACTTTTGCCTTTTTCACAGTCCGATTGACGTTTGCCCTGGAGAGAATCAAGCAAAACGAAATGCGTCATTTCGGCGTCCTGTTTGCGGATGTGTCCCAGGTTTACGAATTGAGGAAGAAACTGCACACCGATGATTTGAACGGATTCTTTCGCGGGCTGGCGGAGCATTTCAAGGCCGCGCTCCGCCCGACAGACACCATGGCCTGGTCTCCCCACGATGAATATTTCCTTACGCTGATAGAGGAGATTCCCGCCCCTGAAGTGCCGCTCAGGATCGCAGGCCGCGTTCGGGACAATATGAAGAAGTACATCGAATCAAACGACTATGGATTGGGATTGCGCGCCAATTTGGGCGTTCTGCTCTGCGATTCCGAGTATGAGGATATTCAGCAGATCCTGAAGGATGTAGACATCGCCCGCGGCTTTCTCCGCGACGGGTTGTACACCAACCCCTCCATTTTTAACCGTGAGATGCTTGGGAGGAAATAGCATCTTTGGATTGATGATCAATTTTCTGATTTGGTCGACTTCACCTCACGAAATCCCACTTCTGATCTGTAGACGAATCTGACATTTCACAACTCCACAGTTGGAGCGAATCTTCGTTGCTGATGCCCGGCAATCCTTTGACATCGATGCATTTGTCTGAAAGCATGTTCTGAAGAAAACCGTTGGCGGTGAGCCTCCACCTTTGGTCGGTATTGTTGGGATCGGAGAATTCGCAGTCCCACAATTGAAGCAGGTCTTCATCATTCATTCCCGGCCGCCCCCTTACTTCCAGGCACCTTCCCGAAAGCGTATTTTGTAGAAAACCATTGTTGACCAGTCTCCACTTTTGGTCTGTAGAAGGATCGTTGTATTCACAATCCCAAAGTTGTAAAGGTGTTTCGTTTGCGGTCCCTGGCCTCCCTTTGGCGTCGATACATTTTCCTGAAAGCTGGTTGACAATAAAGAATTCATCCGGTTCTGGAGTCGGAGTGAAAGTTGGCGAGGGTTGTGTGATCACTACAACCGTCGGTGGCGGCTTTGGCGGGATGGTTGCTGGAACAATGGTTGGTGGTTTCGGAGGCAAGGTTGATGCCGGGGATGATTGAGTAACCACTGCCATCCCCTTTGTAGGAATTGGGGTTGGCGTTTTCTCTGTAATGATAATTCCCACTGCCACTAAAGTGGCGATAAAACCTCCAACCGCTGTTAATATGGCGGCACATCCCGTCATAATGCCGGGTACTGTGGTCCAGAAGGACCCTTCTTTTTTCTTCTCTGCCATGTCTGCCCTCCCGCAATCGTCGAAAATGACAGTATTCAGAATATCTCAACTGAGCACATCACGGGCCCGACGATTTGAACTTAAGGGTGAGCAGGTATGATTTCGGGGTCAACAGATACAGCCTGAGTGACGTTCTTCGTATACTGATACTCTGACCGATACTATAGCAATAGAATACAATAAGTGGGATTGTTTTACAAGTATCAAAAATATCTTTGAGAAGGATCAGGCTAAAGAACGTCGTCCCTGCCCGAAGTTGACTTGAAATACACCAGCAACGCCTCCAGCGCCCCGCCGCCAACCGCCAGCGCCTTGTCTGAAACAAGCGCGACCAGCATTGGGTCGTCACGCGAATCTACATCCCCAATCTTCACATCTTTTTCCAATTCAATTCCCGGACGGATCAATCCGCGCAGGATGCCTTTGAACGGGCTGACGATTTTCGACTTTTCCTGTTCGTCTTTCGATTGAATCTCGGCAATTAATTGTCCTTCTTCCAGATGGTCTCCGATTTGCGCATGGGCGGTCAATATGCCGGACTGTGGGGCGCGCAACACCCGGCGCGGATCGCCGTCTGGCTGTCCGCTGTCGGCGAGGGTGGGACCATCCCAGTAAACCCGGCCGAGGGTGTGTCCGCGGCGGGTTTCGATCACGGCATGACAGTTTTCCCCGGCGATGAATCCCGGTCCCAGTCCGATGTGCAAAGCGACTTTCACGTCAAGAGGCTCGGGCTCAGCTTTGAGCAGGCGTGCATCGATCACGATGGTCGATTGTGGGCTGGTGAGGAATGGGTTGCGAAGGATGTTTGCCTGCGGGTCGGTCAATACGGGGATTTCTCCAGCCTCCAGCGTCACCTGGAGTTGGTCTGCCGAAACCAGGCTGGCGGTTACGCCTTCGACGATTTGAGTCCCTTCGTAAACCGCTTCCGAAAACGAAACCGAGCGCCGGACTGCCAGCGGTTTTTCCAGTTCGATGATGACGAGTTGAAAGCCCGCGCGATGCAGGCGTAATGCGACGCCGCTTGCAAGGTCGCCGCCGCCGCGTAATACAATAAGGTGGGTCATGTTATCTCCTGGGATTTGATTGCTCCTGCAGCAGGTGCGCGAACGAATACAAGGTGAGGTACACGAACAGGTAGAACACGGCGAACAAAATCGTGAATGCCACCAGCCGCATGGATGGGTCGATGGCGAGGCCGAGGATGGTGACGGCGATTTCCTTCGGGTCGTTGAGCAGATCCCACGAGTTGAAGCGGACGAAACGTCCGAGGTAGACGCCGAAACTGCTCAAGCCGGAGACGACGAAAACGAAGGTCCAACCAAGCCAGCGTCCAAACGTCCGCTGGACGATGTCGTGCATCAGGTACAGGGAGACGAGTCCGAGCAGAAGCCCAGTCCACGAGAACCAGACCATCAGGATCACGTCATACCATAGCGGGGCGCTGGTGGTTTCCTTTGCGAGGTGATTGAGATCGGTCAGGATATAGGGCGCGTTGGGGAAGAAGATCAGCCAGAGAAAGGCCGTGATGGGCAGGACCAGGTAGAGGAGCAGTTTTTTGAGAGAGAGGGCATAGGCAAGGTAGGCCAGCACGAATGGAATCCAGGCGAGGAAGAGATTCCAGACCAGGCTGGTGTAACGTCCTGTATCGCTATAGGCGATGCGCGCCGCCACCAGCATCACGCAAACCGCAGAAGAAAATATCATCAAGGCGAAGATAGCGATCTTGTAACGGTTGCGTCTAACGAAATTTTGAAAGGCGTCCATTAGGGTAATGCTAACCCGATTTTTGCATTTCACGCAAAAATACAATGAAATCAATATCGCCGGGCGAGTGACCCAGCTCTGTGAGCATGGCGGCGGATTCGCTTCGGTGCTGCGTGCCATGGTTGACCACGTGTACCATGACCTGCCAGAGGATATTTTCCATCGGATCGCCGCGCAGGGTTTTGTATTGGAAAGGAGCGTTCAATCTGTCATCTGTCAGGTTGTCCACGAAAACAGCGAGGGATTTTTCTTCCTCCTGCCAGCGGACGCGAAGCGAATCGAAGGTCGGGAATTCCTCCGGTTTGATGCCTTGAGTTACCGATTCACCCTGCCAGCGTTTGCGCCAGGTGTATTCCGAAGATAGGGCATGGGCAAGCGTGCCACGCAACCCGCCATGTGGAAAGGAACCGGGCGTAAGGAATTGTTCGTTGGTTATTTCGGCTGCGGTATCCAGAATGCGTTTGTTTGCCCAACTATTGTAGCGATAGAGCAGTTGAATATCCTGTTTGTTCATTTTGAGGAAACTCCTTACTTGCTCCCGGCGCAGTCCCTGGTAGCGGGAGTCATGCGTCCTGAGCGTAAAGGACGCGTTGCTACTTCGACAGAAATTCCAGCAGGATCGGGTTCACGATCTCGGGCTTTTCGTAATGCGGGATGTGATTGCAACTTTCGATGACGTGAAATTCCGCGCGCGGGATTGCCTGCATAATTGCTTCGCTATGATCAAAAGGTACAGTTTTATCCTGTTGACCCCAAAACAACAGGGTCGGCTTTCTCAATTTTCCAACGCGGACGTAGGTCTCATAAAACGACTCGAGCATCCCGTTTCGAATGGTGGAAAGGATCGAGCGTTTAAATCCCTTGAATTTCATCTGGATTTTGTATTGCTGTTGGAAATGCTCGACGATTCGTTGGTCAAACATGTCGGTGGCGATACCTTTCAACATGCCGGCAGTGCCGAACAGTCCGAAAGCCAGTTCGCCGAAGATGGGGATTTTCAAGGCTTTGATGAAGGGAGGCAGTTCCACGCGCTTTCCGCCTGTCGGGTCGATCAGCACATGGCGGGTGACATAATCCGGGTATTGATCGATGAACGCCGCGGAAATCGCCCCGCCCATCGAAAGTCCCACGAGGTTGACCGGCTTCAAACCAAAGGCGTCGATCAACTCTCTGAGTTGGCGCACGAAGAGATGGATGTTGCTCTCGGCGTTGGGTCTGTCCGAAAATCCGCGCCCGAAGAGGTCGTAGCGCAGGACGCGAACCCCCGATTTGGTTAGAAAGTCAAAGGTGGTGTCGAAGATGAAGTACGGGCCGGAAAATCCATGCACGAGGGCGACAGGGCTGCCGTTTGCGGGTCCGCCCAACTCGTAGTGAGTTATGCCGTCGGTTAGCGTAATGAACGAACCATCCGCCGCTTCCTTGCGGGTGGCTTCGTTCAGTTCATGCGTTTCGTCAAGATAGGGGAAGGTCATGGAAATTTGGAGTCCAGCGTCTCCTGCTCTGGACTCCAAACGCTTTGCGTCCCGATTTTGGAGTCCCGGTCAACGTCAGGAGACGTCGACTCCGCTTATTTCGACAATTACGAAATCTTCCCCAGTGCGCGCAGGACTCTCTCCGGCGTGAAGGGGAATTCATCGATCCACACGCCGGTTGCGTCGTGGATGGCGGCGGCGATGGCGGGAGCGGTGGGCAGCATGGGCAACTCACCCAATCCGCGCGCGCCCCACGGTCCGTTCGGGTCGGGGATTTCCACGATAACCGAGTCCACTTTTTCGGGAATGTCCCAAATGGTGGGGATGAGGTAAGTGCTGAGCTGGTCGGTTAACACACGCCCATCCTTGGTCTTGAAATCTTCGAGCAGGGAGTAGCCGTGAGCCTGAACCACCGCGCCTTCGATCTGTCCCGTCACCTGGTCAGGGTTGATTGCCTTTCCCACATCGTCAGCAGAGACGATTTTCAATACGCGCACGAGACCCGTTTCGGTGTCCACTTCCACTTCGGCGGCTTGGGCCACGTAGGAGTAGGAGAAGTTCGGCATCGAGTAGCCCGTGTCGTGGTCGAAGGGTGTGGTTTTCGGCGCAAGATACTTGTACTCGGCAATGGCGGGGCGTTCCTCATTCTTCCATTTTTCGAGAGCCGCTTCCGCCGCGCCTTTCATCGAGTTGCCAGCCATGAACGTCAGGCGGGAAGCAGAGGCGGAACCCGAGTTTCCCTGTTTGGCGGAGTCGGAACCCCTAAATTCGATGATGCTTTCCGGTACGCCCAAAACTTGAGCCGCCATCTGGGTCATCACCGTGTGCAAGCCCTGACCTACGTCCGCGCCAGCCTGGTGAATGACCACGCGTTCCATTTGTCCGTTGCCGTAAATTTCCACTTTCGACCAGCAGTTTTCCTGATAGCCAAAGGAGAAACCCACGTTCTTGAATCCGGCCGCAAAACCGCGCCCGCGGACGATTGGCGAAGCATCCTTCTTGCCTTTGACCTTTGTCTTTTGGGTTTTCTTCCACTTGATCTTGTCGCGCGCCGCTTCGATGCATTGGACAATGCTTGGTGTGGGCGGGACAGGTGTGCCAACCCCAAGCGTGTCGCCGTCTCGCAGGGCGTTCTTCAGGCGGAACTCCACCGGGTCCATGCCGAGCTTTTCGGCGAGTTTATCCATTTGCATTTCAGCCATGAACAAAGCCTGCGGAGCGCCAAAGCCACGAAATGCCGCACCGGGGACGTTGTTGGTATACACGCCGTACACGTCCGTTTTGATGTTCGGGATAAAGTACGGTCCCGAAGAAGTGATGGTGGCGTTGCCCAGCACCTTGTTGGTGGTGTACATGTACGCGCCGCCATCGGCGATCATTTCGATTTCTGCCGCGACCAGTTTGCCGTCCTTCGTTGCGCCCCAGCGGGCATTGAGAGTCGATGCGTGGCGTTTGCCGTGTCCGATGATGGATTCGCGTCGTGACCAGATGATCTTCACCGGGCGCTGTAACTTCCATGTTGCAAGCGCCAGCACGATTTGCACCGACAGGTCTTCGCGTCCGCCAAACGCGCCGCCGATGGCCGGATAAATGATTCGAATCATTTCATCCGGCAGACCCAGCGCGTGGGCAATACCTTCGCGATCAGCGTGAGTCCATTGTCCAGCCGCTTCGATGGTGATGTGTCCTTCCGCGTCGATGTAAGACAGTCCCGCTTCGGGTTGCAGGTAGGCGTGTTCCTGTACCGGGGTCTGGTATTGACCTTCGACGATGACATCTGCCTTGGCGAAGGCTTCATCCACATTGCCCTTGCGGATTTTGTAGTGGACGCAAACGTTCGAGTCGCCCCGGTCGGGGTGGAGAATCGGCGCATCGGGACGAAGCGCGTCTTTTGAATTGGAGAGAATCGGCAAGTCCTCGTATTCGACCTCGATCAGCTTAACCGCCGCCTCTGCCTGGGACTCCGTCTGCGCGACCACTATCGCCACCTGGTCGCCCACAAAGCGGACGAGATCGGTGTAAGGCTTTTGCGAGCCGGGTCCGCACAATACGGGCTGGTCTTTGATTTGCAAGCCGTATTCGTTGACCGGCACATCCTTTGCGGTGTAAACCGCCACAACGCCATCTGCCGCCTCCGCCTTTCCGGTGCGGATATTTTTCACGCGCGCGTGCGGACGTTCGGCAAAGAGGATTTTCATGAAGAGCATCCCCTTCATGGTCAGGTCGCCGGAATAGAGGGTCTTGCCTGTTACTTTGTCAACCGCGTCTATACGGGGGAGTGATTTGCCAACAGAATTAGGGGACATAATTTCCTACCGTGATTTTTTTACCGCTTTTTTGGCCTTCAGCGGTGGAACATCGGTTGGGCCATAACGGCTGGGCCCAACCGCAGAGTAAACTGCCGCGTAAATGACGGAGATTAAACCGCCGATGATCAACATATAGAAGAGACTGACGAGCGCAATGGCATAGAAATCTTCCGTCGAAGTGACGGGGGTAAGCAGGGTGACGAGCCCATCCGATCTGTAAATGAAATCCGGCAGGCGCGGTTTTCCCAGCAACTGCCGGGGGATCAGTCTTATTTCCGGTCGCGAAAGATACTCGACCGTCAGGGAACTGGCCGCGATGGAAATAGCTGGAATGATCATCATCATCAGGCATCCAAGTCCGCGCCAGATCTCATGTGGCTCCCTGGATTTTTGGGGGGCGTCCCTTTGCGAGTACGTATTGGAATATTTTCCCATTGCCTGCCTCTTACTGGCTTGCCTCTTCGATGGACTTCACGATCTTGTAGTAACCGGTGCAGCGGCAGAGGTTGCCCGTGATGGCCTGTTCGATCTCATTGCGGGTTGGGTTGGGTTTTTCCTCCAGCAACTTTGCGCCGGACATGAGGAAACCCGGCGTGCAGTATCCGCACTGGACCGCGCCATTTTCCACGAAGGCTTTCTGAATGGGATGCAACTTGTCGCCTTCGGCCAGCCCTTCCACGGTGGTAATCTCCGCGCCATGCGCGCGCGGCGCAGGAACCAGACATGCCATTACGGCCTTGCCATCCATGAAGACGGTACAGGCCCCGCACTCGCCTTCGGCACAGCCTTCCTTCGTCCCGGTCAACATACCTTCCTCGCGGATCAGGCGCAGGAGAGTCTTGTTGAACCCGTTTTGGAAGGTGTATGCCTTGCCGTTGATCGAGGTCTGGATGGGCGCGCCGGGAAACTCGCTTGTGAAATGTTTCGTGGGTTGCATCTCCTCACTACCCCAAAGGAGGATGGGATTCTTCGGCATTACTGACTCTTCCTTTTTCTCAAGGATGGACGTCAACTCGCGCGAGATGATGACGCGAACCATCTCGCGGCGGTAATTGGCCGATCCGCGCACATCGTCGATGGGATGCGCGGCCTGCATGGCCAACTCCGCAGCCTGGGCGATGTTCTTCTTGTTGAGTTTTTTCTTCGCGAGGAATTTTTCCGCTTCGACAGCGTGGGTGATGACCGGAGTCACAGCCCCGAGCGTGATCGAAGCCGACTGGAGGGTACCCGCTTTGAGGTCGAGGATGACAGTGGCGTTGACCAGAGAAATGGCCTGCGCTCGGCGCAGTCCCAGTTTCATGAAGGTCCCGCGCTGTGATTTCTTCATGGCAGGGAAGGAGATATCCACCAGCATTTCGTCGGGCTGCATTACAGTCTTGCGGACGCCAGTGTAGAAATTTTTGAGCGCCACAGTGCGTTCGCCATGAATCGAGATCAAGGTTACGCTTGCGCCGAGCGCCATGAGCGGGCTGATGGTGTCGTTGGCGGGCGAGGCGGTGACCAGATTCCCGGCAACCGTGCCACGGTTGCGGATTTGCGGCGCACCTACTTCCCATGCGGCGCGAGCCAGCGGATACGCCTTTTTGCGAATCAACTTGGACGCCACGCAGTCGTTGTGCGTGACCAGCGGACCGAGGTGAATGATGTCGTCTTCATCGATGCTGATCTGATCGAGGTGGGGGATGCGCGTCACGTCGACGAGGGTGTCGATTCCCTTGCGGACGCCGCGTTCGAGTTCGAGAATGAGGTCGGTGCCGCCGGCGACGACGCGGGCGCTTTCCTTTTTGCTCGCCAAAATTTTGACGACCTCATCGATGGAGGTTGCATTAATATAGTTATGCCACATAATGGTATTTGTAGACGCGGCGTCGCCGCGTCCCTCTGATAAAGTTATTTTCAGCTTCCGGTTATGACTTCGGAGCGGCGCTCGAAGGTTTCCACTGCCATGCGGGCCAGGGATGTCAGGTTGCGGATTGCGGCGGGCAGTGCGGCCTCATCGGCGAGGCTGGCTTCCACATTATCCAGCGCGCGCCCAACCTGGTCGCCAAGTTCGAAGAAAGCGAGATCGAATTGATAAATGGCTTCCAATTCCTTCTCGTTGATCTTCACGGCGTCGAAGACACCGGAATATCCGCGCGCAGCGGTGGTGATCTTGTCGATGAAAGTCCGCAGCGCGAGAGCGGCTTTCTCCATGTCGTCCACATATTTGATCATGCCGCTGTTGACCAGTTCGACCTGCAGGTTGGATGCGCGTCCCCAATGCTCCTCGAAACGGCGTGCTACGGTGTCGCGCAGCAGCTTGTCCGCATCGCGGCGGCTTTGCCTTTCAATATATCCACTGAAGCCGGGGATGTATCCAAGCAGTTTCTTGAACGGGTCAACTTGACCTTTTACTTTTTCAAAAAAATCACTCATTTGAGCCTCCTGCCGTAATATACGAGAAATCACATCATGGGTCTCACTCATTATAGCCTGAGTTTGTGGTTATAATCAAGAAACGTCCTCTAGACAGGAAGTATAATTGAATGGTGTTTATCCGGCGCATTGATTTGCGCCATATTCTTACCTAAATGGAAGGTCAACATGATCGTTACAACCAAAAAGCTTTTTGAAGCGGCATACGGAAAATATGCCATCGGCGCGTACAACATCAACAACCTGGAGCAGACGATGGGTTTGTTCCGTGGCAACCTGGATAGCAAGGCTCCGTTTATCATCCAGATCAGCAAGGGCGCGCGTTCCTATACCCACAAACTCATGCTTGAAGGTTTGATTCTTTCGGCGGAGAAGGTTTTCCCTGAAGCTATTTTCGCTGTCCATCTCGATCACGGCGACGAAGAGACCTGCTACGATTGTATCAACAGCGGTTTCTATTCCTCTGTGATGATCGATGCCAGCCATGAATCCTTCGAAAAGAACGTGGAAATCACCAAACGTGTGGTGGATGCCGCGCACGCGAAGGGACTTGTGGTGGAAGCTGAACTCGGCCAGCTCGGCGGCGTGGAAGAACACGTCAAAGTGGATGAAGCCAACGCCAAATTGACCGATCCCAGGCAGGCGAAGGAATTCGTCAAACTGACCGGTGTCGACTCCCTCGCTTGCGCTATCGGCACCAGCCACGGAGCATTCAAGTTCAGCGGTTCACAGGGACTCCATTTCGATGTGCTGGCGGACATCCAGAAGGCCATCCCCGGTGTTCCGTTGGTCATGCATGGTTCCAGTTCCGTGCCGCAGGAAGAAGTGGCGCGTATCAATGCCGCCGGCGGCGATTTGAAGGGCGCCAAGGGCGTCAATGCAGATGAATTCAAGCGCGCCGCTGAATTGGGCGTGACCAAGATCAATATCGACACCGACGGACGCCTCGTGTGGACCCGTGTTCATCGCGAATTCTTCCGTGACAAGCCTTCTGAATTCGACCTGCGCCCGATTGGCAAGGTGTTCATGGCGGAATACGCCAAGTTCATCGCTGACAAGAATGTGAAACTCGGCTCTGCGGGTCATCTCGATGAAGTCCGCAAGCTGGTGAGCTAGTCAACTGTCTTGATTTCAAACCGTTTTGCTCTGTCGGGGGCTTAGCCCCCGACAGAGCAATTGTTTTTCTAACACCCATGCCAAAATCTGATCAAGGCGTCACCAAAGATAGATACATGCTCATCCCCCGCACGGCGATTTTTATCCGCCGTGGAGATGAATACTTGCTGATTAAAGGCGCGCCCACCAAACGTCTATGGGCGGGGAAATATAACGGCATTGGTGGACATGTGGAGCGCGGCGAGGATGTGCTTTCCTCCGCCAAACGTGAATTGCTCGAAGAAACCAATCTCACAGCGGACTTGTGGCTGTGCGGCACAGTCATCGTGGATGCCGGTGATACGGGGATTTGTCTGTTTGTTTTTTGCGGGGAAAACGTTCAAGGCGAGATCAAACCCAGTGGCGAAGGATCGGTTGAACGGGTGAGCATGGATGCGGTTCCCCATCTACCGGTTGTCGAGGACCTTCCAGTCCTGCTGGGGCGAATCCATTCCATGAAGCGCGGCGATCCGCCTTTTGCGGCGCGGTCATATTATGGCGAAAACGACAGACTGATTGTGCTGTTTGGGGAATAAAGTAGCAAGCGTGGGTGATAAAATATTCATGCCGCTCTCTGTTTTGCGCTAAAACGGGCGGGATGCGTTTTCGGTGTCCGGTTTCAGAAATCTTTGCGCGGAAAGAATATGACCACACTTCGAAATAAAGTTGTTTTAATTACAGGCGCTTCGTCGGGCTTTGGCGAAAACGCTGCATTGATGTTTGCAGAGGAAGGCTGCAAGGTCGTTGTTGCCGCCCGGCGCATCGACCGCCTGCAAAACCTTGCCGCTAAAATTCAGGATGCCGGTGGGGAATCCATTGCGATTCCGGTGGATATCGTTAGTGCTGCCGAAGTCCAGAACATGGTGCAGACCACCCTCGACCTGTACGGGCAGATCGACATCCTTTTCAATAATGCCGGCATTGGATGCGTGGAATGGTTCGAGAATCACACCGTCGAACGCGACATCGATACCCTGATTCAAGTCAATTTGATCGGGCTGATGCAGGTCACGCACGAAGTGCTGCCGAACATGTTGGCGCGAGGCGAAGGCCATATCATTAACATGGTGTCTGTTGCCGGGTTAATGGCGGTGCCGCTTGCTGTCAGTTATTCGGCCAGCAAGTTTGGGGTGCGCGCCTTCACCGACGCCCTGCGCCGCGAAGTCACGCCGCTGGGAATCAAGGTCAGTGGGATTTATCCGGGACCGGCCTCCACAGAGTTTGGTTCCCATGTTGGAAAGAACACCACATACAATTCGATCAGTTCAAAAGTCAATGTTCACATGACCTCGAAGTATGTCGCTCGCCGCGTGGTGGATGTTGCCAAACGGCCGCGCCGCAGCCTGGTCATCCCCTGGTGGTTCCGCATTTTTGTTGTATTTGATACTCTCTTCCCGGTTGTCATGGACTGGGTCTATTTCTACTTCGTGAAAAAATACCATACATTGAATGAGGAAAATTAAATGACTCGCGCCCGTCTCGAAAACCTGATTGCTTCGCTGCCTGGCTCCAAACTGGATGCTGTTGCCCTGAACCCTGGTCCCACGCTAACGTATCTTACGGGAATCCAGTTCCATTTGATGGAACGTCCTGTTGTGTTGTTTGTCGCGCCGGGCAAGGATCCTGTATTGGTCCTGCCCGAACTCGAACTGCCGAAAGTAGATTTGATGCCCTGCAAGGTGCAAGCCTTTGCCTACGGGGAAATGCTGTCGGAGTGGGATAAGGCCTTTCGTCAAGCCGCCCAATCTTTGAGCGTGGATGGGAAGCGCATCGGTGTCGAGCCGCGTCAACTGCGTCTGCTCGAATTTCGTTACGTAAGGGCTGCTGTGCCTGAAGCGGATTTCCCGGATGCCAGTGAAGTGTTATCCCGACTTCGGTTGAAGAAGGACAAAGCCGAAGTGAATGCAATGCGTCACGCGGTCAAGATCGCGCAGGACGCCCTCGAAGCCGTCATCCCCTTGATCAAGACCGGTATGACCGAACGTGAGCTGGCTGGTGAATTGATGATTCAATTGTTCAAGCATGGTTCTGATCCCGAACTGCCTTTTGCCCCCATCGTCTCCAGTGGGCCGAATTCCGCCAACCCGCACGCCTCTCCCTCCGATAGAAAATTGCAGGCTGGTGATTTATTGGTCGTTGACTGGGGCGCGGTGTATGGCGGCTACATCTCCGACCTGACGCGCACTTTTGCGGTGGGTGAGGTGGACCCGGAACTTCGGAAGATTCATAAGATTGTACAGGAAGCAAATGCCGCAGGTCGCGCCGCCGGCAGCCCCGGCGTCCCTTGTGCTGCCGTGGACATTGCCGCGCGCGAAGTCATTGAGAAATCCGGCTATGGGCAATACTTCAATCATCGCACGGGACACGGCATCGGCATGGAAGCCCACGAAGACCCATACATGCGCGGCGACAATATGCAACTGTTGGAAGTCGGTATGGCGTATACGGTGGAACCCGGCATTTACCTGCCGAGTTACAACGGCGTCCGCGTGGAAGACAACATGGTCATCACCGAAAGCGGCGCGGAAAGCCTGAGCGACATGCCGCGTGAAATCCGCGTGGTGGGATAAGATGGACTCCAACGACTCCAGTTGTTGGAGTCAAAAGTCGGGAGACTTTTGACTCCGATTCGCCTAAAATCATGTCCACAATCATTTCCACCTATCTTGATCTTCTCGATTCCCAGCGTGAAGCCGCCTTCACTGCATTGGACGGTTTGACAGATGTCCAACTCTGGCAGAGACCCGCTCCCAGGGAATGGAGCATCGGTGAAATCGTCAACCA
>DAOUAS010000208.1:0-3325 GCA_034433295.1 Anaerolineales bacterium
TCAACACAACATAACGCAGGTAGCGCAGGACTATATCCAATTTTTCGGGGACAAAATGATTGAATCTGCGGCGAAAGATTTTCTTCCCCAAAGCGCTGACCCATTCCTGGACCGTTCCCATCGGGCAGACCCAGCCGCAGAAGACAGGTCCGAACAAAATTGCCAGCAGGAAGGCGATGATCATCAGAATGAACGATGATTCGTGAATCTTCTGTACGAAGGTCCCGACGGTCGCATACTGGTAAATCGTCACCACGCCGCCAAAGGGACACAGCGCGTGGAGCGAAGCTGTCGAAAGCAAGGGGATCCCGCCGCCGTTTTCGACCAGCGTGTGATTGACTGCAATCAACGCAATGAGCAGAAAGAAGAACCACTGCACCACTTTTCGAATCCATATGCTTCGAGGTCTAAAGAGTCGTCTGCCAACTACTTTCATGCCATTCTCCTTGTTTTGTAATTTATATTGTCTGGAGTGTAATGATTATTTGTCGGCATTTGACAAAGGATTTATGAAGATTTGGTAAAGGAGGAGAAGAAAGGATGAATGATGAAGTATGAAAGATGAATAAAAAAAGACCCGCCCAAACTGGACAGGTCAAAAACCACTGAACTATTCAACTACTCAGCTACTCTCACAAATAATATGTCATCTTCTGCAAATGCGTGGCGGGGTCGATATATTGCACCTTCACATCGTCGGGGACGTTCAGGCTGATGGGGGCATAATTAAGAATTGCCTTGATGCCTGCATTTATCAGTTCCTCGGCTGTTTCCTGCGCTGCCGTGGCAGGGATGGTCAGCATGGCAATTTTGATCCCGGCGGATTTTATTTTTGCCGCCATGTCAGCCGTATCTTCCACTGTCAGGTCGCCGATCTTTTGCCCGATTTTATCCTTGTCGTTGTCGAAGATCATGGTGACATTGAAACCGCGGTTGACAAATCCCTGATAGCGGGCAAGGGCATGTCCCATGTCGCCGGCGCCGACGATGATCACATCCCATAGCCGGTCCACTTTGAGGATTTCACGCAGTTTATCCAGCAGATAGGAGATGGAATACCCCGTGCCCTGCTTGCCAAATTCACCGAATTGCGAAATGTCCTTGCGTATCTGCGCGGCGGAAATGCCCACATGTTCGCCCAATTCCTGCGAAGAAGTGGTTTTGATTCCTTGATCTGCCATGCGCTGAAGCGCGCGCAAATAGACAGGCAGACGCGTGATGATGATGTCGGGAATCTTTTCTGCGTTCATGATTCTCTCCTCACATTCGTGAAATCCAGACAAATATAGACCAAATTTACCATAAAATGAAGTTTCGTACAATTATGCACAAAATGGATTATACGGTTTTGTTCAATGCCAGAATATATATCAGGGACTGATTTCCAGCCGCAGAACGTAAGCCGTATATCCAGTTCCATTTTGAAGCAGGCGCACAAAATAACCGTTGCCCGGTTGAATCGTCGCCTGGGATGCTCCGCCGCAGGAAAAGTCATTTACAGGCTTTTCATGATTCCACAATTCCACGCGCAAGGCGCCTCCGGGGCATGTCACGTGAATTGAAACCTTGCCAACTTGCGACGTGAATTGAATCCAATCTTCGGCGTCTCCATCCGGCGCGGAAACATCCCCGTTTACCTGCAACGCGCGCGAGGTGGTCGGCGAAAAGAAAGCTTTTGTCGATGGGCTTTGCATCGAATCGCCGTCCATTACTGCGAAGACGCTGATTGGAATCCCGGCCGTCGGCGTGGCAGGCTCTTCGGTCATTGTGCCAATCCGAGGCACGTTATCCAAATTTCCCGCCCGTAAAAATTCCGCAGTCACCCAGCCCCTTCCATCAGGCGCGCTGGCGAACTCGATTTGAATCCATCGGCCGCCCGAGTCTTTGCCCGTGATGAAGACCACGTCGTTGGGATTCAAAGCGCCGATTGACTCATACGTCGTCCCCGGCCCGGTGCGGACATTGACCTTCTGTGTGATCACCCCGCTGGCCGCCGACCCCGAGCCTGATTCCGTCTCGATCAGCGGAATCTCCATCCCGGATTCCACCTGCACATATTCCGCCCGCACCCAGCCCTTTCCTTTTGTGGATTCCGCATACATGATTTGATACCAACTTCCGCTTGAATCCCTGCCAATGACTTGAACCTTTGTGAAGATGCCAATCATCCCCAATGACTCGCTGGCCGTGGAAGGCCCCGTGCGCGCGTTCAATTGCGTGGTCGTCGTCCCTTCGATGAGAGGGACGTTTTGCGTCGCTGTTTGCTGCGGCGTGGGTGGAGACGGCGTCCACGCTGCCAACGGTGTGGATGTGGGCGGCAGTATGGCGGTGAAGAAGTCAGCCGTCGGCGTGACGCCCGGTATGTTCCCGCCGCAACCGGCGCAGATGATCAAGACGGCAATCGAAAGAAAACGGTTTGGATGCACCATCCAATTGTATCCAGAAATGGATTGTTAAACAAAGAACCGCCATCGGTCAGGCGGCTTTTTGTTTTCAGCACCCCCGCGCAGACTCGAACTGCGCTCTTCGGCTCCGGAGGCCGACGCTCTGTCCACTGAGCTACGGGGGCTGGCGGCTTGAATTTTACCACCCATGTTTTTTATTTGGCAATTATCTTGCAATCTCCCGACAACCTTGCTGTAACGCGCCAACGATGAACATAGCCATACAATGTAAAAAACTTTCACTGTTTTTAACAAGTGGAAACGTTCGAATGGAATTGTTCGCCTGTAAAAAATCTTTCAACGATCCAGGCAATGCGCGGAGGTGCAGCGAAAACATACAACGACGATTTTGGATCAAAAGTCATTTTGTCTTGCAAACCCTTCATTCCAATAAGGAGAAAAGTCATGAGAGCCAAACACCTGTTTCAGGTATTCGTTTTGCTTGCCGTCCTGGTCAGCGCTTTTGGAGTTGGACAACAGGCACAGGCCCAATCGGGGACTGTGCAGATTGTCATGCGCAACCTGACCATCTGGGACTCCATCTACACCGGTTATGTGGATACTTCGCGTTATGAAAAGTGGCCGCTGATTTTCGACACAGCCCACGATTTCACCGTGACAGCCACGCCCACCTCCGGCGCATTATCCCCGTTGATCCTTCTGCTGGATGCCGGTGACAATGAAATTGCCCGCGCAGTCGGCGTGTTGACCAGTTCACAGCCTGTCGGAACATATTTCATCCTGATCCGGCCCGCCACTTCCGTGGGCGGAACCTACAGTTTGACCATCCGCGAGGCCCAGCCCGCAACCCCGACCCCCACACCCACGGTTACCCAGACCCCAACACCCACCCAAACAGTTACCCCAACCCCCACTCCCAC
>DAOUAS010000209.1:0-4636 GCA_034433295.1 Anaerolineales bacterium
GCGAATGGCGCAAATTGGGCGAATTTCACGAATGTCTTTTGGGCTTTTTCGCGTTATTCGCAACATTCGAGAAATTCGCGTTAAGGTTTTTCACTTCAACCTGACCATTACCGGAATTTTTACCAATTTTACCGGCACACCCGTCAAATCGTAGGTCATTGCGCCCGTAATTCTGGCGGGGACAATCTGCCCCACCTTTGCCTTCCCTTCTATCAACACCATCCCGTCGATTTCGGGCGCGTCGCGGTAGGAGCGGCCTACCGACAGGCCGTTGTCAAATCCTTCCACCAGCACATCCAGAGTCTTGCCAACCTGGGCTTGATTGATTTGCAGGGAAATATTCTGCTGAAGTTCCATCAGCCGCTCATAGCGTTCCTGCTTGACCTCGGCTGGAATCGGGTCTCCCAGCGGCGCAGAACTGGTCTCAGGCTCAAAGGAGAATTGGAAAACGCCCACGCGGTCGAAGCGGGTTTCGTTTATAAAACCATACAAAGCCTGAAACTCCGTTTCCGTTTCGCCTGGATAACCGACAATGAACGTCGTGCGGATGGCAAGATTGGGCATCGCCGCGCGCATTTTACCGATGGTCTTGTAAACCCAATCCATATTGGATGGGCGCTTCATGCGCTTCAAAGTTTCGGGATGGGCGTGTTGGAGCGGAATATCGAGGTAGGGCAAAATCTGTTTACGGGTGGACATCACTTCGATCAGACGGTCGGTGACATAACCGGGGTAGGAGTACATGATTCGAATCCAGTCCATCTCCGGCACAGACTCGGTCAACTGCTCCAGCAAAACCGCCAGTCCGTCTTTCATCCCCAAATCGTGACCGTAATCCGTCGTGTCCTGTGCAATCAAAATCAGTTCACGCACGCCCGAGTCGCGCAAGACCCGCGCCTCGCGCAGAATCGTCTCGATGGGACGGGAAACTGCCGTGCCTTTAATCAGCGGGATGGCGCAAAACGCGCACGGGCGGCGACAACCATCCGCAATTTTTAGGTAGGCGCTTGCTCCCGCCACGCTGGCACGCAAGGCATCGTTTTCGTCCATGCCGACGGTTGCAGTTTCAGGCAAATGATAGACCGGTTCGGGATGCGTTCCTCGTAAGCCTGTCGAAGGACGCAGTTCGTTCACCAATTGCAAAATATCCATCCAGCGACGCGTGCCGAGAATACCGTCCACGCCTTGGATTTTCTGCGCGACCTCGATCCCATAGCGTTGGGTAAGGCATCCGGCCGCGATGAGCACCTGTCCCTTGCGTTTTTCCTGGGCAAGTTCCCCCAGCGCCTGATATGACTCTTCCTTTGCGGGACCGATGAACCCGCAAGTATTGACTATCAACACTGCCGCCTTGTCCGGCTCATCCACTGCACGATAACCGTCGCGGACAAGCAGTTGCGCCATCGAATCGGAGTCCACTGTGTTTTTTGCGCAGCCAAGGGAGACCAAATAAAAGGTGTTTTTCTTCAAGGTATTTTCCTGACGGTAAGTTCTCGAAGAGGCATTTTATCAGAGAGCGGGCGGGAATGAAGGGCTATCACCCATCTCCAAATCCGGCGGGAGGAATCCCCAGCGCCTGGATCAACCTTGCCCAATAGTTGACCTGCGCCGCCGTGCTGGCGAGGATGACGAATTCGCGTTCGGTAAATGCGGACTTGACCCGTTCGACGAGGTCAGGGTGGAATTTCAACGGCGTCTGCGAGATGACGCGGGCGTAGGCAATTGCCAGTTTTTCGCGTTCCGAAAAAGAGCCGACCTTCTCGAAATCTCCACGCAGGGATTCGGCTTCCTCGTCTGTGATTCCCACATCATGATGCTCATGGGAATTCATGTCGATGCAAAAAGGACAGGCTGCCGCGTACGAAGCGGTCATTCGGATGAGTTTGAGCAGTCGCGGGGTCATGTCTCCATCCGCATGGGCAACCAGGGACTCCATTACGCCTGAGCCAATGGCGGCTTTCGGATACCAGGCTAAAATCCGCGCGGGGAGCATGGTCTTGCCAGTGATTCGCTCCGAGAGCAAAATTCCCAGTTTGAGAAAAAACGGGATTCGTTTGGGTTGATCGATAAATGCCTGCATGGCAGCCTCCACGTTGATTCTAATCAACATTCTTTATTAATGTCATCCTTATCAAAACAGGGTAACTTTGACCGGCATATACCATATACATTAGAAGTCAATATTCGATTGGGGAATTGACTTTTCATAAACCAATCGATAAGGCAATCATAATGTCAAAAACCAAATCCCAGTTTTCTTTGTCAGCCGTCATAACTCAGTTATCGAGAATATGGAAAACCATCCTTATTGGCGTCCTCCTCTCCCTGGGAGGAGCAGGTTTCACTGTGCTGGTCGCAACGCTAACCGGCAAACCCATATGGATGCTGGCTACTGATCCTGCCGAAGTACAGTATTTTCCACCATATATTGGAATGCTTTCCAACTGGGGCGTCATCCTGTGGATTGCAACCGCAAGCATTTGTCTCTTTAGCGCAATACTTTTGAAACGGCAAAAGGCGTCTAAACCCGCTTTTAAGTTCCTGGCAACATCCGGCGTCTTTAGTCTACTGTTGGGGATCGACGATCTCTATATGCTGCATGATCGGGTACTTCCAAGAATGTTCCACATGCATGAAATATTCTTTTACCTTCTATATTTTTTTGTTTTCGCAGCTTATTTAGCCTATTTTGCAACCCAGATCTTAAAATACGACTATCTGCTATTTACGGCAGCGTTTTTATTCTTTGTGACCTCACGTCAGTTTTTTACCAGGTTCTCCTATTTCGGTATTTTCTCCACCGGCGACATGCTGAAATATTTCGGCATCGTTTTTTGGCTGATTTTCTTTTATCGGACAGCGCTATATGAAGCAGGAGGGTTGCTGCGCAACGAAAAGTCCGCATGAATCAGCCCGCTTGACATCTGATTATCGGCGCGTATAATTCGACCAGCCAGACACGCGCGAAGACAAGTAATCAAGCAACTGTTCAGAGAGTCGTCGGATGGTGCGAGACGGCCAGCCAGGTGATGAAATCCCCTTCGCTTGCCCTGAGCTCAATCGAAGGGCTACGTCATTCTCGCAGAGGCATTTGCCATAAGAGAATCGGGCGCGCCCGTTACAGTGCAAGCTGAGATTGCCCCTCTCCCCTCTCCCTCAGGGAGAGGGGAGAGGGCGATGAAAGCAGGTGGTACCACGAGACGCCCCTCGTCCTGCAATGGACCGGGGCGTATTCCATTAATGCACACGGAGGTGCAACATGTTGGACATCAATATCATTCGCGAAACGCCGGATGTGGTCCGCAAGGCGCTGAAAGACCGCCAGATGGATCCGTCTCCTGTGGATGCCATCCTGCAACTGGACGAGAAGCGCCGCAGTCTGCTCTCTCAGGTGGAGACGCTCAAGGCGGAGCGCAACGTCGTCTCGAAGGAAATCGGCAAGATGAAGGACGCAGCATCCCGTCAGGAGAAGATCGAGGCGATGCGCGTGGTTGGAGACAAGATCGCGGATTTCGACAAGCAGGTCACGGAAGTCGAAACGGAATTGACTGCGCTCACTTCTTCGATACCCAACCTTCCCGATCCGCGAGTCCCATACGGCGTAGACGACAGCGAGAATGTGGTCATCAAGACGGTTGGTGAGCCGCGCAAGTTCGACTTCACGCCCAAGCCTCACTGGGATTTGGGATCCGCTCTCGGCATCATTGATTTTGAACGCGGCACCAAACTGACGGGTTCGCGGTTCTACGTCTTGCAGGGAGCTGGCGCCCGCTTGCAGCGCGCCGTTATCGCGTGGATGCTCGATTTACATATCAAGCAAGGATATGAAGAAAAGTATCTGCCGTTCATGGTGAAGACTGCGGTGGTCTATGGCGCGGGTCAACTGCCGAAGTTTGCGGACAATCTCTACAAAGACCACGAGGAAGATTATTACTTCGTGCCGACTGCCGAAGTCCCGCTGACGGGCTTGCACATGGACGAAATCCTCGACGAGGCGTCGCTGCCGAGGTTATACACCGCTTATACGCCCTGCTTCCGCCGCGAGAAGATGAGCGCGGGACGCGACGTGCGCGGCATCAAGCGCGGGCATCAGTTTGACAAGGTCGAGATGTACATGTATTGCAAGCCCGAAGAGTCGGAAGCCATGCATGAAAAGATGCTGAAGGATGCGGAAGAGACCTGCGCCCTACTGGGTGTCCCCTATCGCATAAAGCGCCTCTGCACCGGCGACATCGGCTTTGGCTCGTCCATGACTTATGACTTCGAACTGTGGGCTCCAGGCTGTGATGAATGGCTGGAGGTCTCGTCGGTCTCGAACGTCACCGATTTCCAGGCGCGCCGCGCGAACATCAAGTACCGCCCCGCTGACGGTGGCAAGGCGAAGTTTGTCCACACGCTCAACGGCTCAGGTTTGGGGATGCCGCGCACGATGATTGCCATCATGGAAAATTACCAGCAAGCCGACGGTTCGATCGTTGTCCCCGAAGTCCTGCGCACGTGGATGGGCGGGATTGAAGTCATAAAATAGACCTCTTGCATAAGTATGCGATAATGGGCAAATGAGATATGAAACAATAGAGCACCTAAAAGACACGGACTTCAAACGATTGACTGGTGTGCAAAGAGCGACCTTTGA
>DAOUAS010000210.1:0-13912 GCA_034433295.1 Anaerolineales bacterium
GCGAATGGCGCAAATTGGGCGAATTTCACGAATGTCTTTTGGGCTTTTTCGCGTTATTCGCAACATTCGAGAAATTCGCGTTAAGGTTTTTCACTTCAACCTGACCATTACCAGGGTTTGTTTGCCTGTGATTGCAATATGACTATACAACAAATCAGAGTCCAATTCAATAGATTGAACGGAAACAGGTTTTTCGACGGTTGAAAGCCGGGCTGCTTGGTGGACATCCCCCGACCTTTTGGAGTATCATTCCTTTATCAATCCACGAAAGGAAGGCGGATGTCCCATGAAACAATATCTGGTCAAACCTGACACGAAGGTCAATCTTTTGAAAGTCAACCCAAATGACACGGGAGATTTCAAAGGCGGTAAGAGAAAAGGGCTGGCTGAACTCGAAAAACTGAATGACAAACTTGAAGCCTTGCAGGAGTTGTTATTTGCCGAGCACAAGCAAAAGGTGTTGGTCGTCCTGCAAGCGATGGACACGGGTGGCAAGGATGGCGCGATCCGCCGCGTGTTCGACGGCGTGAACCCGGCCGGGGTGCGGGTGGCAAGTTTCAAGGCGCCCACTCCCGAAGAACTGGATCACGATTACCTGTGGCGCATCCACAAACAGGTGCCGGGTAAAGGGGAAATGGTCATCTTCAACCGCAGTCACTATGAAGATGTGCTGGTTGTCCGCGTACATGAACTTGTTCCGCCTGAGGTGTGGAGGAAACGCTTCGACCAGATCAACGATTTCGAACGCGCGCTTGCTGAAAATGGCACAACCATCCTCAAGTTCTATCTTCACATTGACAGGGATGAACAAAAGGAAAGGCTGCAAACCCGCCTCGACGATCCGACCAAACGCTGGAAGTTTCGCCTCGGCGACCTGGAGGAACGCAAGCGGTGGGATGAGTACATGGAGGCCTATGAGGATGTGTTTAGCAAGACCAGCACTGAATATGCTCCCTGGTATATTGTCCCCGCAAACCGCAAATGGTACCGCGACCTGGTTATCTCGTCCGTGCTGGTGGAGACGCTCGAAGATTTGAAGATGAAATACCCCGAATCGGAAGAAAATCTTGATGGGGTTGTGGTGGAATAATGACCATCAACAACGAGATCTATTCCCAACAGGCGGGCGGATGGTGGGATGAGAACCATTTTCTTTATCTACTCAAAACGGGAATGAACCCTGCTCGTTTTGGATACTTCCACGATGCGTTGACCCGTCAGTTGGGACGACAACCCGAAGGTTTGTCCGTGCTGGATGTTGGCTGCGGCGGCGGAATCCTGAGCGAGGAATTTGCCAAAGTCGGCTGCCGTGTGACCGGACTCGATCCCTCCGCGCCTTCGCTGGAGACGGCTCGCTGTCATGCCGCCATGCAGGGCCTGTCCATTGACTACCGACAAGGCGGCGGCGAGGAGATGCCCTTCGAAGCGGGACAATTCGACCTTGTGGTTTGCTGTGACGTGCTGGAGCATGTGGATGATCTCGAAAAGACCATCCGTGAGGTGGCGCGTGTTATCAAGCCCGGCGGGATGTTCTGCTACGATACCATCAACCGCACCGAGGAATCACGCAAGGAAAATATCTTTGCCGCCCAGGATTTTGCCTTGACCAGTTTCTTTCCGAAGGATACGCACGTTTGGGAGAAATTCATCACACCCGAAGAAATCCTTGCACTCTTCGAGAAAGTCGGGTTTGAAAATCGCGATATGACCGGACTGAACTCCGCTTTACCTGATCTGCAGGTAGCTGGATTGCTTATCCGCCGCAAGCTGGGACTGCTGACCTTTGCCGAATTGGGCCGCAGACTCCAATTCCAGACCAGCGGCGGATTGCAAGCCTCCTACCTCGGCTGGGCAATCAGGAAATCTTAAGAAAGATTTACCGCGAAGCCCGCAGGTGGCGCTACAGCAAACTGTGGAGTCTTTCGAGCCAAAAAACCAACCACAGACTTCACCGATTTTTTTATTCCAACCCGCGCGCGAAGTCCCATGAAATTCGTGGACTCCGTGTTCTCCGTAGTAAAAGGGTTTTTAGCCATTCTCCAAAAAAACAGCCCTGTGATTTCTCACAAGGCTGTTTTTTTTCTTACTTGTATGCCGGCATCGGCGAGACGAACTTCTTTGCCGCGCGCATGGCTTGTTCGAAAGCGCGTTTTTCCTTGCGTTGCATGTCTATTTTTCTCTGGACATGCGGGGAAAAGAATCCGGCGTAGCGTTTTTGAAGTTCCGGCTTCTGCCAGTCGTTGCCGGTGACTTTACCGCGGCAAGTGGGCTGTCCGCACCCGCACTCGAATTCATCGTAGGGCATGGTATCGCTCATGGCGTAGTCGAAGCAAACTTCTTCGCCGACTTTGATGTCTCGCATTGCAACGAGTCCGATCTGACCCGAAAGACCTGCATTCGGATTACAGGAATGATTGACATAATCTCCCTCGCCAATCGGACGCGGCACCAGGAATAAACGATCTTCGACCTGGATGCACAGACTGCGATCACGTTCGGGGAGGTGGATAAAGGCGTCCCATTCATAGACGACGCCCCCGAAAACGGCGACGAGCTCACCCTTGCGGATTGGCTCCAACGAAAAAATTCCGTTTCCACTGCCATCGGCCTTCGGGCGGGCCTCCAACTTAGAAGACAGATACGAACTTGGCTGCTTGGACATTCATATAACTTCCTTTACTATGGATTAAAGATAACAGCGCCTCTCCCGGTGGTCGAGCCGGGAAAAACGCCATCGATGCGTCAATCATACTTTAAATGTCCAGCATGTAAAGGTTTTAAGTCATGCAATTTATTTCCCATTTCCTGATGATTTGTCATTGAAAATCACCATGCGGGTTATAAAAATTCATGCTGAATCGATTTGACTGCAAAACCATGATCCCTTTGTTTGAACCTTAAGAAATATCCGCGCCCAAAGCGGATTCGTTCCATCAGGTATTTTCCAAATTTTGAGCTTTTTGAGGTCGGATAGCTTGCCTTACTCCACCCACTGCGCTCCCCAATCCGGTTCGGGATTATTGGTGAGTTGCACCTGATTGGTTCCATCTGCGCGCATGATGTAGAGGTCCGCCTGATCGTCGTTGCGGAGCGAGTTGAAGACAATGTATCTTCCATCTGGTGAATAAGACGCGCCTGCATTGTTGCCGCCATCGGTAAGTTGGGTGTAGGCCCCGTCCGTGACTTCGAGCTTGAAAATATCCTTGTCTCCGTAAGGTCCTGCATAAATCAAAAGGCTTTTGCTGTCAGGTGACCAGTCCAGACTTCCGCCGATGCCTTGCAACCCCTGTGAAATACGGACGTGATTCTTTCCCTCGGTGTTCATCGTGAAGATTTCATATTCCTGCGGCACGCCAACAGACATGGCATAGGCAATCTTTTCGCCATCAGGCGACCAGGCAACCGCGACGACGGTATCCGGTCCGGTGTAAACCAGGCGTGGATTCAACCCGTCAGCGTTGACCATCCAAATGGAGGCGGGTCCATCCCCGGCGCGATTGACAAAGACAATTCTACGCCCGTCGGGCGAATAATCCGGCGAGACAACATTTCCAATATTTTCAGTAATTTGAATGAGCTGCTTTTCGCCAAAAATCAACAGATACAAATCAAATGGACCATTGCGGTTGGAAGCAAATAACAAGGCGTTGCCGTCAGGCGTAAAGACGGGGTAATAATTGCTTGCCTCCATATCGGAGAGTTGGATCAGTCCGCTGCCGTCGCGGTTGATCATGCAAATCTGGTTGTAATCTCCACGCGTGCAGGTGAAAGCGATGCGCCCGCCAAACGGGTGGGTGGGTTTGGGGAGAGGGGTATAAGTGGGCGGCGGTGTGTAATCTGCGGCAAAGGGCGTGAATTGAATCGGCGTGGGAATTATCGAAACCGGCGCCGGTCGCACGAGCCAAAACAGGGATGCAAAACCCGCCAGCATAATGAAGATGAAAGCCGACATGATCCCAATCCTTAGCCCACTCTTTTGAGACCTTACCTTTGTCATTTCCACCAGACGATCCTCCAGCGGCGGGACATTCTGGTCGATGATGCTGGACTTCGGCGGCGGCAAAAACTCCCAGCCATCAAGAAGGTTCGTCGTAACGGGAGCAGCCGCCGGTTTGATCGTCTTTGGAATTTCATCCACAGACGAGCGGGCGGCAAGCGCCAGGGATGAAAGCAGTTCGGTTGTGGATTTCAATCTGGCATCCGGTTTTTTTCGCAACGCCCAAAGCAACATCCGCGAGAAGTGGTCGGGGATTTCCTTGTTCAGTGAAACAGGCGCGGGCGGCGTGACCTCAAGGTGCGCCCGCCTGATGGCTTCCTCTGTTTTCGGCGCGGACTTGCCATTGATCCATGCGCCCGTCGCAAGTTGATAGAGGAGCGTTGCGAGAGCATAAATATCTGATGCGGGAGTTGGAGATTGAAAATTGAGTTGTTCAGGTGAAGAATACAGGTGTGGGTAATTTCCCCATTTGCTGTATTCGACAGTCGTTCCCGTTTGTCGTGCCGTGCCGATCCCGCCTAAAAAGATTTCACCCTGCTTATTGACGCGGATCAATTCGGGCGCAAGCCTGAGATGCAGGTGGTTTTGCTTGTGCAGGGTTTCGAGGGCTGAACAAAGCGATCTGGCGTAAATCAGTACTTCAGGGATTGCCAGCGGCGCCCTGTCCAGTATTTCCACAAGCGAGGGACCATCGATCCATTCTTCAAGCAAAAAAGCCAGAGTGGGAGTTTGGTGCAAACCAAGATACGGGACAAGATGTGGATTGCCGGAAATGATCCGCAGTCTCGCGGATTCCGCGTCGAGATTTTTGAGGGCTTCCGCATTTTCGTAAATCGCTTTTGGCAGGAGCGTCAATGCCAGCGGTTTGTTGTTGCGTGTGTCGGTTGCGCGGTACAACTCTCCAATCGGCGTGGTCGCAACAAATTCCTCCACATGGTATTGGTTGAGAAATGTTTCACCTGACTTGAGCGCTGGCATGTATGAATTTTAATGCAATTTGTCAGTTACAATACGTCACACTTTATCGATTCATTTGTAATCGAAGTCAATGATGAAAGCACCCCCATTCATGTCTAAAAAAATTCTTGTTTTATTTTGTTTCGGGGCGCTCCTATCTTTGGGGCTTGCTCCACCGGGGAGGAATGACGGTGAAACCTATTGGGAGCGGAAGTTGCGCCTGTATGGGAAGATGAATTTGCCGGTGACCTCGATCCTGCAAGCGAGATACACCTCCTGCGGTGAGGCGGCTCTTACCATGGCATACAATTATGCCTACCCCGAGTCCAGGGTCAACGAGCAGGAAGTGATCGACTTTGCGCTGTCGGCCGGGTATTTCACCGAAAGATATGCCCCCTTCACCAGCCCGGCGGACATGGTGGAAATCGCCAAACATTATGCGGATGCAGTCTCGACGGGCCGGGTCAAAACCGAAGAAGAAGGGCTGTCCCTGTTGACCGAAAAGTTGATCCACGGCAACCCAATCATCATCGACAGCCGCGCCCGACTCTATGAACCGGGGTCGGTCGCGCACTTTGTCATCGTCACCGGGCTTGTGCTCGACAAGGAAAATCCCAACAAGACGAAAATCCTCTTCAACGACCCGCTGACCGGGACGAATCGCTGGGGCTATTGGCTGGGCGTCGAAGGAGTTTGGAACGCCTGGCAAAACAACGGCGATCCTGGCGGCTCAGGCTGGTGGATGGTCATCCAATCGCCATAAAAAACGCGCCGCTAGGAAACCGGCGGCGCGCAACGATGAGAAAAAGTTATTCTTTTGTTTGTCCAAGCAGATAGTTTTGCAAACCCATCTGGTTGATCTGGTCGAGTTGGGCTTCGAGCCAGTCGAGGTGTTCCTCCTCATCGTGCAGGTTGGCGTCTATTAATTCGCGCGTGCCGTTGTCGCCAACTTCGAGGCAAAGGCGGATGCCTTCGTTGTAATCCTTGATGGCCGCCGCCTCCCCCGCCAGGTCGTTCTTGAGTTGGGACTCCACCGTCGCGCCAATGTTGATCTTCCTCAAATTGCTGACCACGGGGATGCCTTCGAGGAACAGAATGCGGGCGATGAGTTTTTCCGCGTGCTTCATTTCGTCGATGGCGCGCTTCTCCGTCATTTCATGAAGTTTATCATAACCCCAGTTGGCGGCCATTTCCGAATGCACCATGTACTGGTTGATGGCAGTCAGTTCGTCTGCGAGAAATTCGTTCAACTTGCTGATGACTTTTTCATTGCCTTTCATAGGGTCTCCTTTTGTGAGTGAATGCACGATTGCAAAGCTTATTATATTTCAAATTTTCACTTCTTTGGATTCTCATTTGTGAATTTTAACTGCTGGTATACTATGTCATATGAAATAGTGGAAAGGATAATTTCATGACTAAAAGAAAAATAAGCCCAATCGGGAAAAAGGCGGAGACGGTGGCAAGAATCCCGGAAGAGCAAACACGCGCCATAGACTTGTCATCCCTGTTCAATGTGGCCGCCCAGGCGCTCACCGTCAATCAGGCTTCCCTGAATCAAGCGGATACCGAAAACCAGAACCACGGCGATAACATGGTGCAGGTGTTCAACATGATCTCGCAGATCATGGCAAACCAGCAGGGTGCTTCGCCGTCCCAACAACTGAACAGCGCCAGCCAGTACCTTGCCCAAAACGGGACCAGCGGCTCGGCCCACGTCTATTCGCAGGGATTGGCGCAGGCGGCGCAACAGTTCCAGGGTCAATCGGCCGTGACACCCGACAATGCCATGATGCTCGTTCAATCCCTGCTGGGAGGCGGACAGTCTGCCCCCCAGTCTTCACAGGGCGGTGACCTGCTTGCGTCATTGCTCGGCGGCGGTGGACAACCATCCGCGCAAGGTGCTGATTTGTTGGGATCGTTGCTCGGAGGGCAATCCGCCTCGCAGGGACAGGGTGGCGGTCAACAACAAGGCGGAATTGATCTCGGCGATGTCCTGAACGCGGGGATGAGTTTCCTGAATGCCAAGCAAGAGGGACAGAGCAACCTACAGGCTGCCCTTACAGCCCTGATGTCCGCAGGACCTTTGGGACAAAAACCGCACCGCCAGGAATCTGGTCAGGTGGTAGCAAACGCCCTGCTTCAGTTCATAGGCAATATGGCAAAGAAATAACAGTCATTGCAAGCAACCCTGAAACCCTAAAGATTTTGAATGTCTTTGGGGTTTTTCAATATCCATAAAGGGAGAATAATCATGAAGAAGATTTTGGCGGCATTGATTCTGGGGCTTCTTTTTTTGTCCGCGTGTGACTCGGACAAGGGACGCACAGCCGGCACGGACATGGTGGCGAAAGACTTTTGGGCGCGTTCCGCAATGAAGGGCGGCAACGGTGCGGCGTACCTGCTGTTGAAAAACACCACAAATCAAGATGACGAATTAATTGGCGCTTCCTCAGATGGTGCACAGGCTGTTGAAATTCACCTCAGCCAGATGAAAGCCGACGGCACGATGGAGATGACACAACAACAGTCCATTGCCATTCCCGCGGGCAAAGCGCTGGAACTCAAGCCCGGAAGTTACCACGTCATGCTGATTGGCTTGACCCGTGACCTGAAAGCAGGCGACGAAATCACCCTTACCCTGAAATTCAAAAACCGCGCCGACCTGACCCTGACCGTCCCTGTGAAGGACGCCGAAGGCATGGGCGGCTCAGGCATGGACGGACATCAAATGCCCTAAATACAAAACGCTGGCGGAGAGCCAGCGTTTTTTGATTCCGGACTCCATTGACCTGCTGATGGATTGGTCGAAAACCTAAATCCCCGCGTTGCTCAGGATGGAGGATAAACTCGAAAGCGCGGCGGTCAGGTCAGGGTGAGTCACTTCGAAATGGTCAATGGATGCCTGCAAACGCTGCATCATGGATGGCGCAGGCTGCTTTGATTCAGCGCGTTCCAACAATTCACGGATGTCTGCTGAGAGTTCTCGCAAAAGCGCCTGCCCTTTCTCATCGTCAGGCTGGATTCCTTCGATTTCATTCTTCAATTTTTCGAGCAGTTGGTCTATTTCCTGATGGTTCATGGGATTCACCTCTTTTCGATATGAAGGAATGGCTTTAACTATTTATATTTTACAACACCTACAAACGCTTTAAGCAGGGAATATAATGCCCGTATGAGCACGGCGTTTTTTTCGTTCCATGGCAGGCTGAACGATTTCCTGACCCAAAGCCAAAGGGAGGGACAGATTGTTGTCGAGTTTCGGGGGAGGCAATCCGTCAAGCACTTAGCGGAGTCGCTGGGAGTGCCGCACCCGGAGGTTGGACGGGTACAGGTCAATGGTCGCGAGGAGAATCCGGGAAGCATCACGCAGGATGGAGATCGGGTCGAAATCCACCCCATCGAAGATGGTTGTCACATCGAGCCACGCTTCCTGTTGGACTGTCACTTGGGACGCTTGACCGGACATTTACGCATGTTGGGTTTCGACTGCCTGTATGAAAACGACTTCGAAGACTCGAACATGGCAAACATTTTGGAACACGACGAACGCATCCTGCTGACGCGTGACCGCCGCCTGTTGATGCGAAAGGCGGTGCGGCATGGCTATTGCCTGCGTTCGCTTGACCCGTTTGCACAGCTCGAAGAAGTCATCCGCCGCTTTGAGTTGACATCCAAAATCCGGCCTTTTCACCGCTGTTTGCGCTGCAACCAACCGCTGAAACCTATTGACAAGGAAGCGATCCTCGACCGCCTCGATCCGCTGACCAAACAATATTTCGACGAATTCCACATCTGTCCCGCCTGCGGACAAATCTACTGGCAAGGTTCGCACTACGAACAGATGCAAAACCTGATCGAGAAAATCAAGAAAGCGTAATTTTGGAGTCCATCAGCTTGCTGATAGACTCCAGGGTATTTATTGCAGAAGTTCGCGGTCGGCTTGCTCGGCTTCCTGATACACCCGCTTGACCTCCTCCTTGATTTCGGCGGATGCACTGGGTGTCATCGGAATGAACTTGATCAAATCGCGTGCCTGACGCAGCAAGTCCTTGACGTTGGCAACATACGAAAAGTCGCTCCGTCCGCCTTCGGTTGGGACGGGCAGGTCGCGCGCTTTTTGAATCAATTTGCGGGCGCGGACGATGCGTTCTGCAGCGGGAATAAGTTTTGCCATATGATTTCCTTTTATCGCAAAGACCACAAAGGTTTAAAAGGTATTTCTTAGGGTGTGTATGCAAAATCCTTTATGAGTGTCATTCTGAGGAGCGAAGCGACGAAGAAACCCGGATTTTGCTCGAAAACACCCTGAAAACGAGACTCTTCGCTTCGCTCAGAATGACATATTCTTAATTTGCATACAGACCCTTGCGTAACTTTGCGGGCTGGCAGACCCACACTTAAACGTGGTTGTAATCTTATGTCACGGCTTGGCATATTTTCATGGATTTTACAGCCTACTCGGTGAAAATCCGTGAAATCTGCGGCAAAGAAAAGGCTCATCAGACCCTTGTCCCGCCAGAAACGGGAGCGCCGAAAAAACAAGAAAGAATCTCCGTCCTCTCTGTAGCCTGCCCTGGCGCTGCCCGCCAGGGCAGGTGTGTGGTGAAACCTTTTGAAAAGTCTACAAACTTGGCTGCTCCCTATTTTTGATGGGGCTTACAAAATCTTCGAGGTGATGATCCATTCCCCCGTCTGTTTTGGATGAGCGGCTTTTATCAGCGCTTTCTCTTCGACAAGTTTGTTTATCGAGCGATTCGCAATTTCATTCGACCAGCCGAACAATTTTGTCACGTCCCGCAACTGCGCCGCTCCCACCATGTTGAAATATAGCTCCAGCAGTTTTGCGCGCGCCTGTGATTCGGTGATCTTCCGCGCCTGCTCGGAGAGATCGGGGAAATGCCGGGTGGTGATCTCGTAGATGTGGGAATAATTCCACGAGCCCGCCTGCGCCACTCCGACAGGCAAAATCTTGAAATCCTTTTGCAAATACTCCAAAGCCTTGTTGAACTCCGAATCCTTTGCATTGGCCAGTTTCGACTCGCGGCGCAGGTCGATGGTGTGCATGGCTCCTTTTTCAAGCAAGGCTTCGTACACCTGTTTCGCGGACTGGGGCAGGCGTCCCTCTTGATAGGCGATCAGGTAATCCTCTTTGGGCGAGCCATAATTTTCGGAGAGCGCGTAAAAAAATGGAGCGATCTCCAGTGAAATCATCGTGGCTTTGCCGCGTAATATTTTGCCGTAATACCATATCTTTTTATCTAGGGATTCGTCCTTCCACCTCCATGTAATGTGCCCAGGGTCATCATGTTCGTCGGCAACAGGACGATCCCCCGCAGTTGCAATCCATAACGAAGGCAGGTCGATGCTCTTGATGGGCCAAAAATACGCAAAGCCCCGCTCGTTGACGAACTTCAAAGCCTGGGTTGGGGAGGCAAGACGTTTGCCCGGCAATAGATTGAAGGTCTTTGCGCGAAGCGCCTGTAACTTTTTGAGGTTTAGTTGAGTCATCCTTCAGATTTTAGCCCACTTGGGAGAGAATTGGCAAATCATGGTCGTCAAAGTTTTTCGTGACATTTCCGGGTTGAGTCAGGCTGCGGCGAAATTATTTGTCGAACTGGCAAACCAGTCCATTGCCGAACGCGGACGTTTTCTGGTGGCGCTCTCCGGCGGAAGCACGCCGATGAAATTATATGAACGCCTTGCGGATGAAACGCTGGATTGGAGTCGCGTCCATTTCTTCTGGGGCGACGAGCGCTGTGTGCCGGTGGAAGATTCGGGAAACAGTTACGGGCAGGCGAAAAAAGTTCTGTTCGACAGAATCAGCGCGACGAACATCCATCGCGTCAAATCTGAACTCGAGCCTGATTCTGCCGCGAGGGACTATGCCCACACTTTGAGTCAATTCGCCGACCCGCCGCTGGACTTTCCCCGCCTCGATCTGGCCCTGCTCGGCATGGGCGATGACGGACACACCGCCTCGCTGTTCCCTGGCTCGCCAGTGGGCATGTCCACGCCCACGCTGGCAGTGACTGCCCATTATCAAGGTCGCCCTGCCAACCGCATCACATTGACTCCGCCGGTGTTTAATCAGGCACGGGAGGTCTGGTTTTTGGTGATAGGTCAAAGCAAAGCCAAAACGTTGAAGTACGTCATCGAAGGTGAATTCAACCCCGAAGTTTATCCCGCGCAACGCATCCATCCCATCAACGGAAATCTGGTCTGGATGATCGACGAAGCGGCGGGAAGTCTTTTAGAAAAATAGTTGCTTGTTCGGGGGCTTAGCCCCCGAACAAGCGGTCAAAGCCAAAGGAGATTTAGAAAATGGAATTAGCATTGATTGGTCTGGGGAAAATGGGCATGAACATGGCAAAGCGCCTGATACGCGGCGGACATCGCGTCGTCGGTTATGCCCGCACAAAAGAGACTGTGGATAACGCCGTCAAAGAAGGCGTGGACGGCGCATACTCGCTTGAAGAAGCCGTCGGTAAATTGACCTCCTCCCCGAAAGCGGTCTGGGTCATGGTCCCCGCGGGGTCCACCACCACCGAAACAATCGAGAAAGTCGCCGCTTCATTGAACAAAGGCGACATCATCATCGACGGCGGAAACTCGAATTACAAAGACACCATCAAACACGCGGAAATGCTCGAAGCCAAAGGCATTGACTTCGTGGATTGCGGAACCAGCGGCGGTATCTGGGGACTCACCGAAGGCTACAGTTTGATGATCGGCGGCAAAGAAGAAGTAACCGAAAAACTGCGCCCCATCTTCGAGACGCTTGCGCCCGGTAAGGATTTGGGTTGGGGACGCGTTGGTCCGCACGGCGCGGGGCATTATGTCAAGATGGTGCACAACGGCATCGAATACGGCATGATGCAGGCGTTCGCCGAAGGTTTTGGCATCTTGAAGAATAAAAAGGAATTCGGACTCGACCTTGCCCAAGTCTCGCACATCTGGCAGCACGGAAGCGTTGTCCGTTCGTGGCTTCTGGATTTGGCGGCAAACGCCCTCGACGAAGATACCGAATTGAAAGATATCAAACCCTGGGTTGCGGATTCGGGCGAAGGGCGCTGGACGGTTTTTGAATCCATCGACCTCGACGTGCCAGCCCCGGTCATCACCCTCGCCCTGCAAATGCGTTTTGCCAGCCGCGACGAGGAAAACTATCCCGCCCGAATGCTATCCGCGCTCCGCAATCAGTTTGGCGGACATGCGATGAAAAAACAAAGTAATTAGATGTTGGTAATTGAAAATTGAAATCCTCAATTACGAATTACCAATTACGACGATGAACAACTCACTCTTTAATGGTCTCCCCACAACAATTGTCATCTTCGGAGCTTCGGGCGATTTGTCCCGGCGTAAATTGATTCCGTCATTGTTCAATCTCTTCCGCAAGCGCCGCACGCCGAAGGTGTTGAAAATCGTCGGCTTCGGCGGCACGGAATTCAGCGACGCACAATTCCGTGAGCGATTGTACACGGGTATCAATGAACATGCGGGATATGACTTCACTGAAGAAGAGTGGAACATTTTTGCGTCCAACCTTTCCTATTTCCCCGGCAAATACGGCGAAGTCGGCGATTTTACGCGGCTGGCGGAATACCTCTCTCAACTCGAAAACGGCGAAGCCAACCGCCTGTTTTATATGGCGCTGCCGCCCACTCTCTTTCCCGCCGTCATCGACAACCTCGGCGCGTCGGGACAGTTGCATGAAAACGGAGCCTGGCGGCGCGTGGTGCTTGAAAAACCCTTCGGCACCGACCTCGCCTCGGCGGTCACGCTCAACCATCAGGTTCACAAGGCGCTGAACGAAAATCAGATTTACCGCATCGATCATTACCTCGGCAAGGAAACCGTGCAAAATATTCTATTCACGCGTTTTGCCAACACCATCTTCGAGCCGATCTGGAATCGCACCTACATCGACCACGTCCAAATCACAGTGGCGGAAACCGTCGGATTGGAACACCGCGCGGGGTTTTACGACGGCGTGGGCGTGTTGCGCGACATGTTCCAAAACCATCTCCTGCAATTGCTGACCCTCGTGGCGATGGAGCCGCCCGCCTCGTTTAGCGCGAACCATTTGCGAAACGAAAAGGTCAAAGTCCTAAGCGCCATCCAGCCAATGACTCCCGAACAGGTGGCGCGGCACACGGTCCGGGCGCAGTACAAAGGCTATCGAAACGAGAATCAGGTCAACCCCACTTCCACCACCCCCACCTATGCGGCGATGCGGCTTTATGTCAACAACTGGCGCTGGAAGGGTGTCCCGTTCTATCTCCGCTCTGGCAAAAATCTTGCAGAAAAATTATCGCAAATCATCATCCAGTTCAAGGAGCCGCCGCTGGCGATGTTTCCCATGCAGACGATGAAGCCGAACATCCTTGTCCTCTTCCTCCAACCGGACGAAGGCTTGCACGTCCGCTTCGAGGCGAAAGCGCCAGATACCGTCGCCGAAACCCGTTCGGTGGATATGGAATTCCACTACGCCGAAGCCTTCGGTCCCACTGCGATTCCCGAATCCTACGAACGACTGTTGCTCGACACGATCCAGGGTGATGCCTCGCTCTTCACCCGTGCTGACGAAGTGGAGACCGCCTGGTCGTTAATCGACCCGATTCTGCAAACCTGGGAGACCCATCAGACTCCGCCTTTGGCTGTTTACCGGCCCGGCAGCTGGGGACCACCCGAAGGGTACGACCTGCTCGCCCGCGACGGGCGGCGGTGGCTCAACGAGGAAGCCAGCATGATGCTGGATAAGTAGCCAATCAAAGACTGTCCACCTGGACAGTCTTTATTTTTCCTGGGCACAGTATATTGGTGGATAAGGCGTAAAAAAAATGGTGATGGTTAAGACATAAGTGATACGCTTGCGAGCGCCGAAGGCTTTTTAACGCGAATGGCGCAAATTGGGCGAATTTCACGAATGTCTTTTGGGCTTTTTCGCGTTAT
>DAOUAS010000211.1:0-6798 GCA_034433295.1 Anaerolineales bacterium
GGCAATCTTTTTTCGCTTTGGCTTTTTGCTTTCCTGACGCCACCGATACACACTCCGAACTGTCACGCTCAGGATTTCTGCAACTTCTTTCGGCTTTTTCCCTTGTTTTAGCAGGGCAAGCCCGCGTTCTCGCTGTATGGCTAATTATTCGCTTGTTCCTTTTCACCTCATGCCTCTATTATGGCATATTTTGTGACTCTCTTTATACAAAAATCAGTAATTCTGCCAACAGGGCCTCATCCGATTCGGCCCCGACCTGGACCTGTCGTGCCGACTTCTGCATGATCTTCACCGCGGCATTGACCACACTTCGCATGAACCATGGTTCGAACGGACACGTCATATCGAAACTTCGTATGGCATGGAACGCCCGAATGAAGGAATCCTGCACGATATCCTCGGCCAGACCGGGATCACGTGTGATGAGATAAGCTGTGCGCACAGCCTTCACCTGATGACGCGCGACCAGGAATCCGAGTCCCCAATATCACCTTTTTTGAGTCGTTGAATGATTTGTTTTTCGTCCATCTTCTACATGTAATATCCTGCAGATGCGCAAAAGGTTGGGGGTAAAACAAAAAAGAGCCTTTTTTCAGACTCTTTTTTTGAAGTTATTTTCTCAGGAAGTTTTCGAACTCGCTAAACTTCACTCTTGCCGTCAAGTCCAAGTTCAATGGCGTCACCGCCACTTTTTTCTTTGTTCGCAAGATATGAACGTCGGTATTTTCAGGTTCATTGGCAATGTGTTCGTTGAGTTTATACAAAATGGGACCGGGCACGTCCCACGAAGACCGCTGGGCAGGGAATGGGTCGTAGTATCGGTTGTGGGAAAGCCCGCCCACTTCCCATTCAGTTTCGGGCGTGGCATGGGCTGGCACTTCCACCTTGATCAAATTTACTTCCTTTGAAAACTTCTTCTGGAGAAGTAGTTGCGCGAAATATGCGGTGAAATAACCGGCGGCCGAAAAATCAATATCCTCTGAATGGGTCAGGTGATACTGTGTATCCGTTTCGAGCGAAATCGCCATCGCAGGAATACCCAATGCTGCTGCCTCCATCGCCGCGCCAACCGTCCCTGAAATGGTTACGCCCAGCCCGACATTTTCTCCATAATTGATTCCCGAAACGACCAGGTCCGGTTTGTGCGGAATGATTTCCAGAATGCCATGCAGGACTGCCTGTGCGGGCGACCCGCCGACAGCGTACACATCCCATGTCTGACCGTTGACCTGAACCTGTTCCTTGCGGATGATCCCATCCGA
Source organism: Anaerolineales bacterium (assembly GCA_034433295.1). Taxonomy (GTDB): domain Bacteria; phylum Chloroflexota; class Anaerolineae; order Anaerolineales; family Villigracilaceae; genus Villigracilis. The sequence continues at coordinate 1,263 of DAOUAS010000211.1, forward strand.
CGCGCTGGGCAGGCTGCGTCCCATGCCCGAGGATTGTTCGCGCGGCGCGGCAACGGTCACATAGCCGATTTTGGAAAGTTCACTGGCAGCAGCCCAAAGCCCGGGAGAGCGGATCCCGTCATCGTTGGTGAGTAGAATGTGAAGTTTGTTCTTTTTCATATCGCCCATTATAAACAAAAACGAATCCCATCCTTTGTTGGAACTTACAAATAAAAAAAAACCGCCTCACGATGAGACGGTTTCTGGCGCCCTCGGCGCGACTCGAACACGCGACCTATTGCTCCGCAAGCAAGCGCGAGAATGGCGCGGAATTTGCCTGTATTCCTTCGGGATTTTGAAAGTGAAAACCGCCAAGCAAGCGTTTATTTTATGTTCAATTATCCGCGCCGACAATGGACAAGTGTTCTAAGTTTGGCGGTAAAATAAGAACGCCCTGCGACGTGGACTCGCCCAGGGCTTGACCGAACCGACTAACCCGATTCGATGTGTGGATTTTAGCACATCACGGGGATACAAAAAGGATGTGCAAAGATGGAAAGGAAAAACGAAAAAGTTTTACAAAATGCAAAACTTGAAAATGTCATGCGGTATCTTTCCGAAAAGCTAAAAGGGATAAACGGAAAGGCGATAGAAAAAACAAATGATAACGGGACAATACTCACGTATTGCATACAGAATCCGCAACTGTCGTTCCCTATTCTCAATAAAATCGAAGTAAGGTATACAACCACAGTAATCCCAAAAGGTGATATGGAAAAAGCATACGGGTATTGGCGTGATTTGAACGCGATGCGCTTTGAAGGTATGCAACTGCAAGAAAACACAGTATTGATAAAAGCAGAATGTGAACACCCCGTTTTTGTATCTATTTTTGACCGTTATTGGGCAGACTTACTAACAGCCTTTGGAGCGGATACGCCGCACCCTAATGACCTCGCCGACCCCGCGCCGCTCCCCGCTGTGAAGGATGAAAAGCCAAAGACGCGTAAGACAATCAGTTTGCCGAAGTCCAAAGCGCCATTAAGAAAATGGGCTTTACTTTGGGAATTCAACGATAAGCATTATGAATTGCAGAAATTGAGTGCGAAACAATTTCGCTTAGAATTTGAACTATATGACAAATTCGATAAACCGAAGTGGATACCACAAGATGACGAAACGCTTCAAGCAATTTTGGATTATGGGCGGGCGTGCAAAATTCCAAAACATGACAGCATAGAATAATTTTCAAAAAATCGGAAAAAATCGGGGAAAATCCGAAGCCGAATTAATCACGGCGTTTATGATGCGAATCATAGACGCCGTTTCGATTTAACCATGAGGTGAAAATGCAAGACCTGAAAATTTATATCGTCATTCAAGACCCAAAGACAAAGCAGGATGTAAACATCACAGGGAACTTTGATGTATTACGCGCCTTCCTTTCGGGTGTGGGCAACTTTGAAATACAAGACCCAGCACCGCTGTCATCCCCCATCATCGAAACGAAGTCCGCAACCAACAAGCGCAAGTCCCCAAAGAGGGAACAAATCGCCATGCCCGCTTAACTGCAAATCCGCCTGTGCTATCAGGCGGATTGCGGCGGACAGGAAAGGAACATTTACCTATGTCAAATTATAACCCCACTTCAAGAAAAGATATATACGTTTTTCACAACGGAAAAACCGTCAAAGTCGGCTATGTCATGGATGGCACGTTTTACAAAGTCATTTCGGGACGCCTTCACATCATGCGGGCAATGAAAGCGATATTCTTTGACGTTCAATCGCTAAAGGATGCTGAATCGTTTGGAGCGAAATATATTCACATCACGGACAGCGACAATGGCAGGGTATACCGCGCTCCCATTGCGCTTGTCAGGACGCTGGCAATACGGACGCCTGTTTGTCCTGGGCAAATCGGGCTTGCGCTGAATCAATTCAACCGCCCCGACATTCCCGAACCGCGAAACACGCCGAAGCCGATTCAAATGGATTTATTCACTGAGGTGAAATAATATGCTGACAGACGAACTCAAAACCATTATCGAACAAGCCGTAGTATTACCAGACCTGAAAGAATATCTTGACCGCAATGAGCAGGGGGACGCCGAATTATTCGCCCTGCTACATGACGGCAAGACAGTTTATGACCATGCGGAAAAATCCTGGTATTTATGGCGCGGACTGTATTGGGAAGCGGATAAAACGCGGGAAGTCTATAACATGATGAATCGCGTCGCGGCTGAATACCTGGACAGGGCAGGCGAAGAACGCGGACGCGGCAATACTGAATTGTCAAATCAATTCATAGAACGGGCTAAACAACTGCAAGCACTACGAAGAATTACAAACGTTTTGACGCTTGCGACTTCCCTTCCCGCCTTGAAATTATCGGGCAACGAATGGGACACTCCTTCGATGCTGTTGCCTGTTGCCAATGGAATCATCGACTTGGCTTCGTGAACTTTCAGAGACAGCCGACCCGCCGATTATGTCCGCGCTTATAGTCCTGTCGAATGGCGCGGACTGGACACGCCCGCGCCAATGTGGGAGGCTGTATTACATGATATTTTCAACGGTGACGCCGACCTGATAACGTTCATTCAGCGGCTTTTTGGATATGCAATCACAGGCGAGACCAAAGAGCAAATATTACCTATATTTTGGGGCGAAGGCGCGAACGGTAAAAGTACAATCATGGATACCCTGTCCGCTGTCCTGGGTGGTGAAGTTTGTTTCAATACGCAAGCCGATTCATTGATGGACGTTCGTCAAAATGACGGTGACGCCGCGCGTCCGTTTGTTGTGTCCCTACGGAATAAGCGTCTTATTTGGGCGAGTGAATCCAAAGAGGGGCAACGGCTAAACGCGGGACTGGTAAAGCAATTGACAGGCGATGGATACATTACCGCCCGCGCATTATTCGGGAATCCTGTCACCTTCAAACAGACCCATAAAATCATCATGCTGACAAACCACTGTCCCCGAATTCCTGATAGTGATGACTTCGCCATGTGGCGGCGCGTGTTGCGTATTCCGTTCAATGTTCGTTTTGTAGACAATCCCAAAATGCCCAATGAGCGCAAGCAGGATAAAGATTTACTGACCAAACTTCGCGCCGAATATGCGGGGATTCTTGCCTGGCTTGTGCGCGGCTGTTTGGCGTGGCAAACACAGGGCTTGAATCCGCCGACCGCTGTCATCGAGTCAACGGAAAAATACCGCGAAGATGAAGACCTGACAGGGCAATTTTGTGATGAACGTTTAACCATTGACGAAGGATACAAAATCCCAGCGGGTGAACTCTACCGCGCTTATAGTCTTTGGTGCGAAGGATACGGATATAACCCGATGTCGGCGCGGGCTTTTGGACAGCGGATGACGCGCCGATTCGGTGAGACTGTCTCATGCTGGATAGACGGCAAAAATCAGCGGGCTTATGTCGGGGTAGGGCTGTCCCCGTAAAACCTAACACATAACAGAACTAACAGAATTTTCCGAAAAGTTTTCTTCGTGAGACGGTGCAAGCTAAAACTTTCTGTATTTTTCTGTTAGTTCTGTTAGGAATTCACTATAAGACCTTGTTTACTTCATTAGAGCGATGAAAAAAAGTTCTGTTAGGAAATTCCCCCTTTTCCCCTTTTGTAGCCGCTCTCCGCGTGGAAAAGTGCGGGGGTGAGGGTACACAAAACGTGTAGAAGTCCGCGCCGCGCTATTTTGGACATTTTGATGTAAAAAAAATGGATACAAAAATTACAGATACCGAACGAAAAGAACTTGACGCCCTGCTTTTCCAGCGGGCTGGAATTGACGAAAAAATAAATGCAATATTGGACAAGTATCCCCATTGCTACGAGTGCGGAGCGTTCGAGGGCGAACCCCATGACGCGAATTGTGATTGTGCATGGTGTACACAGTGCGGCGCGTCAATGAGCGGTAAAAACCATTGCAGGTGTGACAATCCAGTAATAGCAGAATTCAACCTACAGGAAGCAACGGCATGGATTCAAAGCAAGTAAATCAGACAATCGAAATAATCCCCTTGTTGGGATATGAACTCAAAAAGGCGGGCGGGTATCATGTCGGCACATGTCCATTTTGTGGCGGTGATGACCGCTTCACGGTGAAACACACGAAGGACGGCGACCGCTGGCACTGTCGGCAATGCGGGGATGGAAAATATCACACTGCCATTGATTACATCATGCGCCGCGATAATGTCCCGTTCAAAACGGCGTTGCAGACTTTGGGCGGTGACACGCTCGCGGCGCGACCCATCCCGCAAGCAGAGCGACCGAAGCCACAACCGAAGCCGATAACCCTACCATCGGCGGACTGGCAAGCGTCCGCGCTGGCAGAGATTACAGCGGCGGCGGATGCGTTGAACACGTCCGAAGCGGCGCGGGCTTTTCTCTCATCCCGCGCTTTACTGCCTTCAACGTGGGACGCCTGGCTATTTGGATTTATGTTCTATTCGCCAAAGAATAACCCGACTATAAAAATTCCCGTGATAACTTTGCCCTGGTACGAATGGGACGCGGGCGGTGAGGTGATAACCGCTGTCAAATATCGCGTGATGAATGGCAATTCAAAACTAAGATATTTCAGCAAAGAGGGAAGTAAATTCGATGTGCCTTTCGGGTTGTCTTATGCGCTGGAATCCCATCACACGCTTTTACTTGTTGAAGGTGAATTGAACTGTGCAAGTGCCTGGCAAAGCCAACCCGAAGGGGTGACGTGTTTATCCTTCGGGAGCGAAGGCGGCGGGGATGTCCGCATATTGCAATCGCTTGCCAGTCGGTATCAGAATGTCTTCGTGTGGGCTGATGACGTTTGGGACAATCCGAAACATGCACAACGGGCGAAGGAACTCCGCGCCCTGGTACGGGGTAGGGGTGTGGCATTGCGAAGCGTCAAGCAGGATGAAATCAAACAGGACGCGAATCAACTCTTGAAAGTCGGCGCATTGCCTGAATTCTTATCGCGTGTTTTGGGCGTTGAATGTGAAAATATACGAGGTAAAAATGACAGATGAACTTCTTGAAAATCCCGATAATCACAGTCTCACGGCGAAGCAATCCCGCGCCATTGGTTGCCTGTTGACGTGTAGAACGGCTGGGGATGCGGCAAAAAAAGCGGGTGTAAGTGAAAAGACAATTTTCACATGGATGAAGCTGGATAACTTCCGCGCCGCGTTGAATGACGCTTCACGCGAAACGATTGACAACGCTTCACGGCGTTTGATGCAAGGACAGGATGAGGCTCTCGATGCGCTGTCGGCTCTGATAAAAAAGGGACGCAATGAGTCGGTGAGACGGGCGGCGGCTGTGGACTGGTTGAATATCACGTTGAAATATCGCGACATGAATGATATTGAAAATCGTTTGACCGCATTGGAGGCGGCAATAAATGACAAAAAATAAACCTGTCATTGAATTCAAAGCGACCGTTGAAAAAGTCCAAACACTTGTTGACGGTGGGATTCGCGTCACCCTGGATTTACCAGAGGATGCGATTAGTCAGGCGGCTTCGCTCATGGCTTGCAAGCGTGAGGG
>DAOUAS010000212.1:0-1875 GCA_034433295.1 Anaerolineales bacterium
TTCGGTTTTGTTCGCATAGGTCACAGCGGGCAGCGGTCCATCCAAATCCACTTTACTATGTTCGACCAGCGCGTTCAATGGCGCGTTTTCCATCAGGCGGTACATGCGCTGGACGGAGACATCGAGCTGTTTGTAACGCGCCCACAACATGCCGCCGAAGGTGGTCAGGTCGCCCATGCTTTGCAGCAGGTAAACGAAGAGCGAGAAATCGCCAAGCGTGAAGTGACCCGCGCGCATGGATTGCCCGACGAGGACGAGGATGACTCCCGTGCCCAGCGTGGACGTGTTGCGATAGATCGAGCTGAGAATCTCGTCGAAGAGTTTCTCGCGGATGGTCAGGATGCGGCGCTCGTCGTTGAGTTTGTGGAAGTAGCCGATGACGTTCTTTTCGGCGGTCGCCACTTTGACGGCTTGCACCGCGCCGAAGAATTCGCCGATGAAGCCTGTGACTTTCCCGCCCGCCTGACGCGATGCGCGGCGATAATGTTCGATGCGCGCCGTGGCGAGGTTGGCGACGATCCCGACGACCACCAGCGGAACCAGCGCCATGACCGTCACCGACGGGTTGATTTGGGTCATCAGGACGATGGATACGCCGATGATGACCAGCCCGATCATGATGTCGTTGATCAGAATCACGAAGAGCGGGATCTCGTTCACGTCGGTCTTGAAGCGGCTGACGGCTTCGCCTGCCGAGTCGGGCAGTGCTGATGCGCCAGGTCGGCGCAGGATGTGCTTCAACAGGTTCTTGCGCAGCAGGGTGGACATGTCCGCGAAGATGGGCACGTCGGCATAATAAAAGCCGTAGCTGGCGACGACGCGTCCGATCCAGGTGGCGGCGAGGAAGGCAACGATTGCCCAGATGCCGAAGGTCAGCGGCGCTTCGCCTGTCACCATGTCGAAGAAGGCTTTGATGATGAGCGCGGGCGCGACCTGCCAGCAGAAGCGGATGAGGGAGACGCTGATGAAGTCAATGAACCACAGCCACGGGCGGAAGCGAATCATCTGACCGATGACCTTCCACGCAGGCAACGCGGGGACTTTTTGATTGAGGGTTGATTCCATGATAAATTCCTTGATGATTGGATGCGCCCTCGCCCTAGCCCTCTCCCGAAGGGAGAGGGGACTCCCTTCCCCTTCGGGGGAAGGGTTGGGGATGAGGGATTACGCCAATACTTCTTCCATTCCAGTTTGCAGCAATTGATAAAACCTTGAATTCGGGTTGGCGGCGAGTTGCTTGCGGTTGCCGTATTCGCTGACCGTGCCTTTGTCCAAAATCATCACATCGTCCGCGCGGTGGATGGTGTCGAGGCGGTGGGCGATGATGATGGCGGTGCGGTCTTTCAGCAGTTTATCTATCGCGCGCTCCAGCCGCTGCTCGGTGGCAGGATCAAGACGGGATGAAGCTTCGTCGAGGATGACCAGACAAGGATTCCGCAGGAAGACTCGGGTGAAGGCGAGCAGTTGCGCTTCGCCCGCCGACAGGGAGCGGGAACCCGTGTCCAGTTCCGTGTCCAAGCCTTTGGGCTGAGTCTGCAACCAGTCGCCGAGTTCCAACTCTTCGAGCGTGGCGAGAATCTGCTCATCCGAAATCGAACGGTCGAAGAAGGTCAGGTTGTCACGGATGCTGGCGCGAAACAGTTGTACATCCTGCGTGACGATGGCGATCTTTCGTCGCAAGGCGTCGAGGTGGGCGTCGCGCAAATCGAAGTCATTGACCTTGATGCTGCCAGCCTTCACGTCGTACAGGCGGAAGATCAACCGTCCGAGGGTGGTCTTGCCGCTGCCCGTGCGCCCCAGCAGTCCGAGGACAGAACCAGGCTTGAGGTCGAAGGAAAGTCCGTTCAAAACGGAATCCGCTCCGTTGTAGGAAAA
>DAOUAS010000213.1:0-18528 GCA_034433295.1 Anaerolineales bacterium
CGCGCGCTCAAACGACTGCGCGAACAACGGCAGGAACGGCGCGAACGCCCTGGCAAGGTCAGGATGCAAATCCAGGCGGACAAGCGTTCGGGCAAGCTGGTCATCGAGGCGGAAAATGTCAGCTACGCGTTTGACGACACGCCCATCGTCAGCGACTTCACCACCACGATTCAACGCGGCGACAAGGTCGGCATTATCGGACCGAACGGCTCTGGCAAGACGACCCTGTTGCGCCTTCTGGTCGGCGAACTGGCTCCGCAAAGCGGCACGGTGGAATATGGCACGAACCTGCAAATCTCCTACTTCGACCAACTCCGCGCCCAACTCGACGAAACCAAGTCCGTGCTGGATAACGTCGGTCAGGGGCGTGATAACATCACGGTCAATGGGAAGGTGCGCAACATCAACGCCTACCTCGAAGATTTTCTCTTCACCAAAGAGCGCATCAACGCGCCCATCACCGCCCTCTCTGGCGGCGAACGTAACCGCCTGATGCTGGCGCGTCTGTTGGCTCAACCTGCCAACCTGCTCGTCCTCGATGAACCCACCAATGACCTCGACGTGGAAACGCTGGAGATCCTCGAAGACCTTTTGCTCGAATACGAAGGCACGCTGTTAATGGTCAGCCACGACCGCGCCTTCCTCAACAATATTGTCACCAGCACGATGTCTCTCGATGGCAACGGACGGGTGACCGAAACCGTCGGCGGCTATGACGATTGGCAGAAACAAAATGAATCATCAGCGAAGTCTGAGTCCAAACCGCGCAAAGCAACGATCAGCGAGACACAGAGCGAGTCCGCGCCGAAGAAATTAAGTTACAAGGAACAACGCGCGCTCGAAGTCCAAAAGAAGGAACTGGCTGAACTCCCCCAGCGCATCGAGAAACTAGAAGCCGACATCCACGCGCTGACAGTTGAGATGGCTTCCCCAGCTTTTTATCAACAGGACAGCGCCGAGATCACGCGAGTGGCGAATCAATTAAAAGAAATGCAGGATGAATTAACGAAGGCGTATCACAGGTGGGAAGAGTTGGAAAATAAATTGTAGGGGCACAGCATGCTGTGCCCCTACCCAAAATCTACTTCGTAATCCCCAGATAACTTTCCATCACACGCTTGTCGTGGAGCAGATCCTGTCCCGTGCCTTCCATCTGGATGTTGCCGGTCTTCAACACGTAGGCGCGATTGCAGACATCCAGCGCAATCGAGGCGTTCTGTTCGACCAGCAGAATGGTCAGACCCAGTTCCTTGTTCAGGCGGACGATGGTCTCGAACATCAGGTTGATGACGATTGGCGCGAGACCCAGCGACGGCTCGTCGAGCATTAGCATCTTCGGCTTGGACATGAGCGCGCGTCCCACCGCCAGCATTTGCTGTTCGCCGCCGGAGAGAGTCCCGCCACGCTGGTTGATGCGTTCCTTAAGGCGTGGGAAGAGCGTGAAAACCTCCTCCATCGTCGCTTCGATCTCGTGACGGTCGTTGCGGGTGTAGGCTCCAGCCATCAGGTTTTCGCGCACCGAAAGCGGGGCGAAGATACGCCGTCCTTCGGGGGAAAGGGTGATGCCGTTCTTGATGACTTCGTGCGGTTCCTTTTTGAGCGGCTGCCCGTTAAAGGTTATAGTTCCAGACGTGAACGATTTGACCGCCACAATGGTTTTCATCAGGGTAGATTTGCCCGCGCCGTTCGCACCGATCACTGAGACGATCTCTCCTTCATCTACGTGCAGACTGACCTGGTTGAGAGCGCAAATGCCGCCGTAGTAAACGGACAGGTCTTGAATATCGAGAAGGGGAGTTTTCTCAGTCATTTTTTGGTTCTCCCAGGTAGGCGCGGACCACATCGGGATTGTTTTGGATTTCGGTCGGGGTTCCCACCGCCAACAGCGAGCCGAGGTTCAGCACGTAGATTCGAGAATCACGGCATAAGTCCATGACCACATTCATGTGATGCTCGATCATGATCATCGTGTAACCCTTGGTGGTATGAATCTCGCGGATGAGTTTGATCAGGTCGTTGCACTCATCATCATTCATGCCCGCCGCGGGTTCATCGAGCAGGAGCAGTTCAGGATTGGTCGCCATGGCGCGCGCCATTTCAAGACGACGCTGCAAGCCATAGGGCAGGCTCGAAGCGCGGGCGTGGGAATGTTCCTTCAAGTTGACCATCTCCAGCAGTTCCATCGCCTTCTTGCGGGTATCGATTTCGATTCTGCGGGCGCGCGGCGTGCGGACGAAGGCTTCTGCAAGCGAGTAATGCGGCTCGCTGTGGAAACCCAATTCCACGTTTTCGTAGGCGGTCATCTGCGGGAAGAGCCGGATGTTCTGGAAGGTGCGGCTGATTCCCAATTGACAGATGCGGTCGGGCGATTTGCCAAGGATGCTCTTACCCTTGAAATCAATTGCCCCGGCGGTGGGCTTGATGGCGTTGGTGATGAGGTTGAAGATGGTGGTCTTACCCGCGCCATTGGGACCGATCAAGCCGACGAACTCACCCGGCTCGAGTTGGATGTTGACGTTGTTGACAGCGCGCACGCCGCCGAAATCCACTGTGAGGTCTTTTACATCGAGGATTAGACTCATGGTGGCTATCCTTCCTGCGGGGTCTGTCCGCGGCGGAAGAGCTTGTTCCACCAGACGCGCGCGAAGGCGAAGTTCATTTCCACGTAGCCCAGCAATCCCTGCGGGCGGAAGATCATCACGATGACGAACAGGAAACCGTAGATGATCAAACGCCATTCAGCGAAGGTTCTCAGCAGTTCGGGAAACAGCACCAGAATGAAGCCGGTGATGATGGGGCCGATCAGCGATTGAATACCGCCGAAGACCACCGCCGCCAGCAGATCGGACGATTTGGTGATGGTGAAAAAGGAGGGGGTGAGGTAGGCAAAGTAGAACGCCATCAATCCGCCCGCCACGCCGGCGTAAAAGGCGCTGATAAACAGGGCGGTCATCTTGGTCTTGAGCAGGTTCACACCCATCATCTGCGCCGCCACTTCGTCCTGGCTGACAGCGATGCAGTTCTTTCCGTACTGCGAGGTGACGAACATGTGGGCAAAGAACACCGCCAAAATGACCGCAACCACCACCACAGTTACGGTGGTCGGTCCCGGCAGGTTCATATAACCGAAGACCCCGCCGAGTTTGACCAGCAGAGGACCGATGGGTTTGAAAAGCAATCCAATGCCGCTCTCCGCAGTGTTGATGCTTTCACCCAGTCCACGGGTGTTGTTCAACAACAGACGGGTGGCCTCGGAAAATCCCAGCGTGGCAACTGCAAAATAGTCGCCGCGCAACTCACTGCGGAAGGCGGGGTAGCCGATGATGAAACTGGTCAGCCCGGCAAACGTGCCGCCAATCAAAATCGCAATCGGGAAGGGAACGCCAAGTTCTTTGACGAAGATGGCGCTCATGTAGCCGCCCATCGCCATGAACCCCGCATGACCGATGGTGAACAAACCTGTGTAGCCGGTGAGGATTGACACGCCCAGCGCGGCAATGATATTAATGCCGCCGAGGATGATGATTGTGTTGATATATCCCATGTTTCACCGCCCTCTCTATAGTTTTTCGCCGCTGCTCTTGCCCATCAACCCATTGGGGAAAAACAACAGGATAATGATCAGGAACATAAAGGAAAACAAGTCGCGATAAGTGGAGGAGATGTAGCCCGAAACCATGGTTTCGAGAATACCCAGGATCATGCTTCCTAAAATCGCGGCTGGCAGGCTGCCAAGTCCACCCACGATACTGGCTATCATGGCTTTGATGGTGACAATACCCATCATCGGGAAGACGGCATACTTGATGCCATAAAACACCCCAGCCACCGAGGAAAGCACGCCGGTGGCGGCAAAGACGACGATGGCAACCGCATTATTGTTGATACCCATCAGCGAGGCGGTCAGGATGTCGATGCTGCTGGCTCGGACGCCGAGTCCCCATTTGGTGCGATACAGGAACGCCCACAATAACGCCAGGACGAGAAAGGAAATACCGCCTGCCATTAAATCCATCCTCCCGATGGAAACTCCACGGATGAAGATGGGCTGCAGGGTCTCGACCGGAAACTTGCGGAAGACGCCGCCGAAGATCAAGTTGAGGATGTTGACCGTCGCCAGGTTCACGCCCATGGCGGAGATCATCATGAACAGGCGCGGCGCCTTGCGGGCGCGCAGGGGGCTGTACGCCAGTTTCTCGGTGGCTACCGAAAGAATAATGGTGAGAATAATCGAAATAATCGCTGCCAGCCAGAAGGGCATGAAAAATGAACTGATGGCGGTAAATGCCATGAACGCGCCAAATGCCATCAAGCCGTCGAATGCCCAGTTGGTGAAGTTGTACACACTATAGACCAGCGCATATCCCACCGCCAGCAGGGAATAAATCGCGCCAATCGAAATGCCGCTCACTAATTGTTGGATGAATAATTCCATAATGTGCTTCCCTTTCCAAAATCAAAGGGGGTGTTTGCGGGTCAGCAAACACCCCCGACGGATAGCCTGGAGGCTTATTTGGGTTGGAAGGTCTCGAGCAGTACCCACTGACTGTCTTTGATGGTCATGATCAAAAGCGGTTTCTTATATGGATTGTGAGTTTCCGGCTCGATGGTGACTTTGCTAGTGAACAACTGAACGTCGGTCATGGTCTCCAGCGCGTCGCGGACGGCAGTGGGGGTGACGTCGCCCTTCTTGGCAGCTTCGCCAATGGCGTATTCGATTGCCATCAACGCATCCAGTCCGTAATAGGTGTAGATGTTCGCCTGAACACCGTGTTTAGCTTCGAACGCCTTGTTGAATTCAGCAAATTCAGGAGCGTCAGTGGTAACACCGGTGGTCACGATTGCACCTTCGAGTTGCGGACCGGCCATGTCGAGCAATTCGGGAACGAATACGCCATCGCCAGCCATGATCTGGATATCGAGACCGAGGGCTTCAGCCTGCTGGGCGGCAAGACCGACATCCTTGAAGGTGTAGGCATCAACCACGAGCAGGTCAGCGCCGGCGTCCTTGATCTTGGCCAGTTGGGCGCGGAATTCGGCGTCGCCCTGGGTGTAGCCTTCATGGGCAACGATCTCGCCGCCCAGTTCGATGAAATGGTCTTCAAAGAACTTATGCAAACCGACGGTGTAAGGTGAGGCGACATCGGTCAGGAAGGCGGCTTTGCGCAGTCCAAGTTTGTTGTAGGCGAAATCAGCCTGGGCATAACCCTGATAGGGGTCGATGAAGCAGACGCGGAACATGTAGGGATGCAGTTTGCCGTCTTCGGTCACGGTCACATTGACGTTGGAGGCGGTGGTGGCGACCATCGGCACTTTGGCGTTGTCGGCAATGTCGGAAAGGGGGATGCCCGCGGATGACCAGGAGGGACCGATGATGGCGACGGCTTTATCCTGATCCATCAGGCGCTTGGCGACTGTTACGGCATCGGGGACCTCCGAGCGGGTGTCATAGACGACCAGTTCGATCTTGTAGCCGCCAATCCCGCCCTTGGCATTGATTTCATCCACGTAATCCTGCATGGCAGGTATTGAAGCCGCACCGACATAGGCGTCCACGCCGGTTTGCTCGGTGATGTACCCCACCTTGAGCACCTTCTCTTTGGGTCCGCAACTTGACAGGCTTGAAACGAGCAGAAGGCCTATCACGAGCAGAACCAACCACTTGCGGAAAAACTGTGCGCTCTTATTCATTACTTTTTCTCCTTGTGTTTTTTTGGACGACAATCCAACAGGATTACAAAAGCTGAAGGCGATGTTCAGCATATTGTCAGGTAGTAATGGCTCGGTTTGTTATTTAGCGCAGGCAGGCAAGAGCAACCATCCAAGTGACCTCTTCCTGCATTTAGTTTTACTCCATAATATTTTTAAGTTCCTGATTTTCACACCCCATCTGTTGCAGATTGTACAAGTGTTTATGGGGCTTGTCAATCATTCTGCCCAGGTCAATCCCACGCTTTTCATTAATTCCGACACTTCTTGTTGGAATTGACTGCCAGGATAGCAAACGGTCAAAAGGTCATCAGTGGCTTTCTGTATTGAATCAGTCGACGCCAAAGTTTTTCCACCTGACTCAAGGGCCTGATTTGGAAGGAAACATCTGCAAATAGGTCGGGGATTCAATCCGAAAAAAACGCTTCTTCCAGCCCTTTTGTGTATATAATGAAATTGTCTTCCTCCGTCGTTTAACCATGAAAGGAGGCTTTGATGAAAGGGAATTTAACGGTGGTTTTCCTTGTTTCCATGCTGATGATTTCAGCCTGCGGGGTGCGGTCTCCTGCGGAAAGCACCGCCACGCCGCCGCTGACGGAATCCCCCACCGCAACGCAAACACCCGCCTTCACAGTAACGCTGCCAGTAGAGTCCAGCATCACGCCTACGCCTGAAACGCCTATCCCCACCAATCCACCCGATTGCACCAACAGCGCCGCCTTCGTCGTGGATGTGACCATCGCGGACAATGAGTTCATCAACGGCGGTTCAGATTTTACAAAAACCTGGCGCATCAGAAACACTGGGACCTGTGTCTGGGGACCAGATTACACGCTGACCTATTATTCTGGGGACAGGCTGTTTGCGCCAGCCCCGGTGCCTTTGAGCGTGACCTATCCCGGACAAACTGCGGACATTTCGATGAAACTGTCAGCGCCCACCACGGACGGAAAATATACCGGCTTTTTTGTGGTCAAAAACCCGGCCGGGTTGATCATGAAAGTAGACAAAGATTCACGCCTGTGGGTGATGATTAACGTCTCGAGTCTGGTGGTTGCCGCCACCGAAGCCGCAATTCCGGTCACTGGCAACGGGCTGGTAAATGCCGCCTGTTCGTTTACCACTGACACAGCCAAATTCATGGAAACAGTGGACGCCTTAAATGCCTACCGTGCAGCCAACGGACTTCCCGCCTACGTGGTCAATGAAATGCTGACCAAAGCCGCGACCGCCCATGCCAATGATATGGCTTGCAACAAACTTTTCACGCACAACGGCTCAGATGGTTCGACACCGGATATGCGCGTCGCTGCCAGTGGATATAGCGCCTCTTCCGTTACTGAAAATGTGTATGGCAGTTACCCTCCGCTGACGGGACAGGGCGTGGTGGACTGGTGGAAGAACGACAAGACTGACATCCGCCATAACCAGAATCTGTTGAGCACCGCTTACACCGAGATCGGCGTTGGATATTCGTTCTTCAATAATTTTGGTTACTACGTCCTGGTGTTTGCGAAACCGAAGTGAGAAAACATAAGAGTCCCTGACGGCTTCATAACCCTCAGGGACTTTCACTACTCGACAAACAGTCCAGACTACACTACGACACTCACCAGCCGTCCCTTTGCCACAATCACCTTCTTCGGCTCCTTGCCTTCCAGAAATTTCTGGACGACTTCACTCGCCAACGCCGCGGATTTGATTTCCTCCTCCGTCGCCTCGGCTGAGACTTTGATTCGGTCACGCACCTTGCCGTTGACCTGAACGGGTAACTCGATAGAGTCTTCCTTTGCGGCGGCTTCGTCCACTTTGGACCAAGCTTGAATATGAATGGAAGACTCGCCCCCGCCCATGCGATACCACAATTCCTCGGCAATGTGTGGCGCGACGGGAGCCAGCATCTTCAGGTAGATTTCCTGGACTTCCTTCCACTCGTCACTACCGGCAGCGCCAGCCTCGCGCGCCTTGTACATTTCATTCAACAACTCCATCAGCGAGGAGATGATGGTGTTGAACTCGAAGTTCTCGAAATCATGTGTCACCTTGCGCAGGGTCTGGTGGGCCTTTCGGCGCAGGTTTTTCAACATTTCGCACGTCGGCGGTTTGGACCCCGGCAGAACATCATCTGTGAACAGCGTCCAGATGCGGCGAATCCAACGGGCACTGCCTTCGATGCCCTGAGAGTCCCACGGTGCGCCCATTTCCCAGCGGGCAAAGAACATCAGGTAGGCGCGCACAGTGTCCGCGCCGTATTTTTCCACCAGCGCGTCAGGTGCGACCACGTTGCCGCGGCTCTTGGACATCTTCTCATTATCTTCGCCCAGCACCATGCCCTGATTCCGCAATTGCAGCATGGGCTCGTTCCCTTTGGTGACGCCCGCATCACGCATTGCTTTATGGAAAAAACGCGTGTACAGCAGGTGCATGGTCGCATGTTCGATACCACCCGTGTAAATGTCAACGGGCATCCAGTAGTCGTACTCTTTCGGATCGAAGGGACCCTGATCATACTTCGACGACAGGTAACGCAGGTGATACCATGACGAACACATGAAGGTGTCCATCGTATCAGTCTCGCGGGTGGCGAGGCCGCCGCAGACAGGGCAGGTCGTATTCTTCCACGTGGGATGCAATTTCAGCGGGGATTCACCCGTCGGCTTCCATTCCACATCTTCCGGCAACAATACCGGCAGTTGATCTTCTGGAACGGGATTCCAACCATGCTCCTCACAATGGATCATTGGAATCGGCGCACCCCAATAGCGCTGGCGGCTGATCAGCCAGTCGCGGTAGCGGTAGTTGACCGATTCCTTGCCGACGCCTTTTTCCTGCAACCAGTCGATGACAGCGCCAATGCCAGGGTTCTTGCGTCCCTTCAACTCGTTTACCTTCGTCCCGTTGAACTGGGCGGAGTTGCTCATTACACCACCGCCAACGTACGCCTCAGGCATGGTGTCGCCATCCAAATCCGGCTGGCCTTCGGGCTGGATGACCGGAATGATCTTCAGTCCGTACTTGCGGGCGAAGGCAAAGTCGCGCTCGTCGTGCGCAGGAACAGCCATGATCGCGCCCGTTCCATAGGACATCAAAACGTAGTCCGCGATCCAGATCGGAATGCGTTCGCCGTTGACAGGGTTGATGGCGTAGCCGCCGGTGAAGACGCCGGTCTTTTCCTTGTCCACCGCGCCGCGCTGGATATCCGATTGCCGCGCCGCCTGCGCTTTGTACTCTTCGACGGCGGCTTTGTTTTCGGGTGTAGTGATCTTGTCCACCAGCGGATGCTCAGGTGAAAAGACCATGAAGGTCGCGCCCCACAACGTGTCGGGACGGGTGGTGAAGATTTCAACATCGTCGCCCTGCTCCGTCTTGAAAATGACAGACGCGCCTTCGGAGCGGTCGATCCAGTTCGTTTGCAGGGTCTTCACTGTCTGGGGCCAGTCGATGCCGTCGAAGTTCAACAGTTCATCGGCATATTGCGTTGTCCTGAAGAACCACTGTGACAAATCCTTCTTGATGACCGGTGTGCCACAGCGTTCGCAGTGACGGTCGTCACCCCAAACCTGCTCACGTGCCAGCGTGGTGTTGCAATTCGGACAAAAGTCCACTGGTGACATCTTGCGATATGCCAGTCCGTTCTTATACAACTGGATGAAGAACCATTCTGTCCATTTGTAGTAACTGGGGTCGCAGGAAACCGCCTCGCGTTCCCAATCGAACATCGCGCCCATGCTCCGCAATTGCATGCGCATCCTTTCGATGTTCTGCAAGGTGCGTGTCATCGGGTGGACGCCGCTCTTGATGGCGGCGTTCTCGGCGGGCAGACCAAACGCATCGAAGCCCATCGGAAACATCACGTTGTAGCCGTTCATGCGCTTGAAACGCGCACGCGCATCGGACGGAGTCATCGCGTACCAGTGACCAATGTGCAGGTCACCGCTGGGGTAGGGCAGCATGGTCAACGCGTAGAACTTCGGCCTACTGTGATCGATCACCGACCGGTAGAGTTGGTCCGCATCCCATTTCTCCTGCCACTTCTTTTCTATGGCTTTGGGATTGTAGGATTTATCCTGTTTGGGCGTTTCTTCGGTGACGTGGGATTGTTCTTTCACAGGCATGATTTCCTTAGGTTTATCGTCAACAGGCACAATAACCTTGACAGGTTCGATGGCTTTCGTGGTGGCAGCCTGAATTTTCGATGCGGCTTTCTTCGGCTTCACGGCTGGTTTCTTCGCGACGAACTTCTTCTCAACCGCCTTCTTCGGCGCTGCTTTTGCCTTGCTCTTTGCAGGCGCTGTTTTGACAGCCTTCTTCAATGTGACCTTCTTCTCCTTGTCGGCAGCCTTGGTCACAGGCTTGGTTGTTTTCACAACCTTCTTTGCTTCCACAGTCGATTTCTTTGGTGCTGTTTTCTTTTTTGTTTCCTTTTTCTTGGTCTCAGCCATTCTTACCTCATGAATTTAGTGTCGCGTATTTTAGTTTCAGGTATCGGGCAAATTTACCTTGACGAGTTGCTCTTCATGGAATCACAAAAAAGACCCGCAAGAAGCGGTCCCTGCTTCCAGAAAATTCGACTTATGTTCATGCGTGCCTCCTTTCTTGATTGACGTTATCCATAAATAAAAAATCCTTCATCCACGATCAGGGACGAAGGGTTTTCTCCGCGGTACCACCCGGCTTACGTTGAGCTTTCAACGCTCAACGTCTCTCATTTGCTGTAACGGGCTTACCCGTGGACGACTACTCGCGGACATGCCGCGTTTCACCATCCAGGTCTCTCTTTCGAGCAACAGGCGAGTTCGGTCTTTCGACTACACTCAAGATGAGCCTTTGCGCTCCCGCTGGGCGCTGGTGAAGGGCTTCCACCTCGCTTTCCCTTCTCGCTGACGGGATGACCTACTACTCCTGTCCTGACTTTTGATTATTTTTGCGATTATAGCACAAGAGCGACTAGGGTTTCTAATCGCTCTCGCAGGTGGACCCAGGGGGATTCGAACCCCCGGCCTTCTCAATGCCATTGAGACGCGCTCCCAACTGCGCTATGGGCCCGGATGTCAGTAATCAATTGTTAGTGTTCGACTTCAGTGTTCAGTGACTGATTACTGGCTACTGATCACTGAACAGTGGACCTGAGGGGATTCGAACCCCTGGCCTCCTCAGTGCGATTGAGGCGCGCTCCCAACTGCGCTACAGGCCCGTCAATAAGGCGAGGGCTATTCTACCTGAGGCATTGGTGAATGTCAATGCAAAATCAACAAGGCTGCAGGTCGTTTTTCGGTGTGGAGACATTCTCATGCCGTCCGCAAAATCACCTTGAACGTGGACCCTTTCCCTTTACCCTCGGACTCTGCCCAAATGGACCCGCCCTGAGCTTCGATCAGTCCTTTTGCGATGGTAAGTCCGATCCCAAGCCCGCCATAATGACGGGTATTTGGCGGTTCGATCTGGTAGAACTCCTCGAATATCTTTTGCAGTTTGTCGACCGGTATGCCAATGCCATGATCCCGGACCCAGATCAGCACCCGGTTGTCCTCTTTGACCATCCCGATGGTGATTTCGCCCCCTTCCGCTGAAAAGCGAATGGCATTGTTAAGTAGGTTGACAAATGCCAGTGTTGTCTTTTCCGGATCCAGACTCACATAAACGTGATCATCCTGAATATCGAGAACCAGCTGCATGTCCCGCCGCGCGGCGGAATATTTGATTTCATCGAGGGCGAAATTCAACACATCCTGGATGGAAATCTTTATCGGCCGCATCTCCATTTCATCGGATTGGAGCAGGGTCAGGTTTTTCATCTGATCGAGCAGGGATCGCATTTGCGAAGCCGCGCCAAGCACATGATTGGCGTGTTCGGTCGATTCCCCTCTTGCGCTGTTTTGCAGAAACGTGGCATACCCGATAATGATGCCAAGCGGGGTGCGCAATTCGTGGGATGCCAGCGCCAGGAAGTTGCTCTTGATCTGGTTCGTAACTTTGACCTTTTCCAACGCCTGTTGGGTCGCCCGCAGCAGGCGCGCGTTGTTGATGGCAATTGCCGCGTGCGCAGCCGTTACAGATAGGATTGCCGCATCGCCCTCGGTGAAGACCCCCCCGCGTTTGTTGATCGCTTCCAGCACGCCCATTGTACGGTCTTTGATCTGCATCGGCACTCCCAGCAGGGAATGGGTCTTGAAGTTGACGCGGTCGGAGACCAAGGCATAGTGGCGCGGGTCCTGCCCCACGTCATTGAGGATAAGCGGCTGGTTGGTGCGGAAGATCGTCCCGGCCAGACTGCTGTCGATGGGAACGGGAATCTCAGCCAACCGCGCGGGGTCCGACCCGGTAGCGGCCGCAAAGTACAGGCGCGGATTCTTTTCGTCGTAAAGGAGGATGGACGCGGCTTCACATTCCAACAACTCGGTGGCGGTGGCGGTGATCAGTTGAAGAAGTTCGTCGAGATCGAGCGTGGAGTTCAATGTAACGCTTAATTCCACAAGACGCAAAAGCGATTTATGCCGCCCCTCTAACTCTCTCAATTGTCCTGTTTTGGAAAGAGTGGTCATGGCTACAGTGTAACGTGTTTCAATGGTGAATTCAAGCGCCCATTCGAGATATTCGCGTTAAAACAGTGGCTCAAAAACACACGACTGTCAATGGCCTTTGCAACGACCCTGGAAGAGTTTCCATCGACAAGTTTTATGAGCAGGGTTTCGAAAACTTCCATTCATGATGAGATACCCCCATGTCCTGTATGGCATCCCTGCAGACGCCATGTTACTGGGGCTTCGACAAGGCTACATTGGTCTTGATTTGACCGTTCATAAGCGCCAGTATCAATGCGTCCATTTCGCGGGTGAGGCTTTCTGGAAAAGTTTGATCGAAAGGGATGTATCTGATTCGACCGGAACTTGCATCGAGCCCTTCGCCTTTTTTCGACGCGATTAATATTTTCCGGGCTTCGAAACCGGCGTCGCCCAAAACGGATGTGACCCCGCCCGGGCCTGCCTCCGACCCGATGGAGCGAATCCCCGCCTCGGCCGCCGACTGCAACGCGCCCCCCCCCGTTCCTCCGCCCGCCGCGAAGATTACGTCCGCCCCGCGCCGAATCAATCCCTGGGCGGTTTCATGTCCCCAGCTCTCATCACGGAAGAGTTTCTCCCTGTCGCCGTCATCGCGGTAGGAGACCAGCGCCTTCACATTCTTCTCCGTCAATTCGTTGAAGGACGAAACGCCCGCGCGAAAGCCCTCGCAGTATCTCCACATCGAGTCGATGCCGGAAGTTTCGCACACCGCCCCGACGATCTGAGTCTCCGAAAGCCGCGCCGCCAACGCCCCGGCAAGAAATCCCATCTGGTCTTCGGGAAAGGTGATGGAAATAAGATTCGGGCGGGATTCGCTTTGGGGTTGGCTTATGCCGACGAAGACAGTATCAGGGCTGAGGTCGGCGGCGCGAAGCGTCTCGTCATCCATGCCGGGACCGACGGTAAAGATCACGTCGAATCCCCGTTCGGCAAAGTAGGCGATATTCTTTATATAATCGCGTGTGCCGATGGATTCGATGTATTCAGCGCGTTGGAGGATTCCATCCGTCTTCGCCTGATCCAATCCGATCCATATATCCTGATTCATGCCGTGATCTTCGAGTCCCTGTGTATCCGCCACCAGCGCGGCGCAGAAGACATCCTCCTGAAAGCAATCCGGCGGTTGCGAGCAAGCGGAAAGAAATAATAAGATAATTAACGGAGTCAAAAGTCTCCCGACTTTTGAAATCCAACGACGGGAGTCGTTGGACTCCGTCATTCTGTGGCCGCCTCTCCGCGTTTGACGCCAAGCATCAGCCAGAGCGCAATCAACATAAAGACGGGAGCAATGAGCATGATGATGTTGAAGTTGTTTCCCGCCAACTGAATTGCCCAGCCATTGAGGTTGGGTCCAACAATGGCGGAGAAGGTCGAGAACAAATAATATAACCCTGTGAACGTGCCAATGCGCGCCGCGTTGGTCAAGTCCACGACCATGGGCAGGGAGTTGATATTGACGAACGCCCAGGCCGCGCCCGCGATAATGAGAATGACACCGGCAAGCGTCAACATGCGCGGACCGCCCTCCACTAGAGGGATGCCAACCAAAGGCAGGGGCGCAATCCCTGTCAACAGGGCGCTGGCAGGCGTGACGTAGAGCAGAACCAGCATGAGCGAAATGGTAATCAAACCAATCGAGATGGTGGTGCGGCGTCCGACCCTGCCAGCGAGCAAACCCGACGGGATGGAGAACAAGACAAAGAACAAAGGCAGAACCGAAAGCAGGGTCGCGCCGTCGCCTTCGTTCAAGCCGAGATGATTCTTGGCGTAGAGCGTGAAGAAGGTGTCCACTGCCGAGTAACCAATGAACCAGAAGAAGATGGCAAACAGGATGCGGAGTCCGCTTTTATCCGGGTCGGTGAAGACTTCGCGCAGGCTTGCCCACATGCCGGGTTGGACTTCACCCTGCTCGTATTCCTTCGATTCTTCGATGAAGAGATAAACAACCAGCGCAGCCAGCAGGACAAGTCCCGAACCAAGCCAGAAGGGAAAGTTGGGACTCATCTTGTAGAGGACGCCGCCCGTCTGCAAGGCAATGATCGCGCCGATGCCGCCCATGAAATTAATCACGCCGTTTGCCTGTGAGCGAAATTGCGAGGGGGTGATGTCGGGCATGAGGGCGATGACGGGCGTGCGCCACATGGCGGCGCTCAACAGCAGGGTGCTGGTACACGCCACAAACAGCGGCAGGATGGCGGCAGCGGGAATCAATCCAAAAGCAAAAGCGCTGATCGGCGCGCCGATGAGAATGAAGGGGATGCGCCGTCCAAGCGGGGTGCGGACTCTGTCCGACCAGGCGCTGGCAAAGGGCTGGATGAAAAGCGCCGCGATGTTGTCCAGCGTCATGAAGAAGCCGACCATCGCAGGCGCGAGTCCGAATTTTTCCGAAAGAAAGATGGGGACAAAGGCGTTGTACACTCCCCAGATGACACTGACGCCAAAGAAGCCGAAACCGAGCAAAAAGGTCTTGCCGTAGTTGAGTCTGGACATGGGGTACTCCGTGAATGGAATGTGAGTTGCAAGATACGAGTTACGAGATACGAGTTGAAAGTCGTCTCACTTGTCGCTTTTTTCTTCGGGATCCAGGCTTTTGAGGAATTTCAAATCAGCCTTTGTCAATTCCGCCTTTTCGAGCATGTCGGGACGTTTCTTCAAAGTCCGCAATAACGCCTGCTCGCGCCGCCATTTGTCTATTTTGGCATGAGCGCCGGTGAGTAAAACGTCGGGGACTTTCCAGCCGCGAAATTCTGGCGGACGGGTGTAGTGCGGATATTCGAGAAGTCCCATCGCGTGCGAATCGTCCTCTGCGCCGGTGGGGTCGCCCAAGACATCGGGGAGCAAACGCGAGATTGCGTCGATCAAAATCAGGGCGGGGAGTTCGCCGCCGGTCAGGACGTAGTCGCCGATGGAGATTTCATCCGTCACCAAATGCTCGCGGATGCGCTCGTCGATTCCTTCGTAACGTCCGCAGAGCAGGGCGATGCGCGGGTGTTGCGAAAGTTCCCTGGCGATGCCCTGGTTGAAGACCCGCCCCTGCGGGGTAAGCAAAATGATCGGAACATCTGATTTATTCACCACAGAGGACACTGAGTCCACAGAGGTTTCTTTTAAATTCCCTGTGTTCTCTGTGCGCTCAGTGGTAAGAGCAGGTAATCCCAAAACAGACTCAATTGCCTCGAAGATGGGTTCGGGTTTCATCACCATCCCGCCGCCGCCGCCGTAGGGTGTGTCGTCGGTGGTATGGTGTTTATCGTGGGTGTAATCGCGGATGTTGTGGACGCGCACGTCGATCAGTCCCCGCTCGCGGGCGCGCTTCATGATACTGTTGTCAAGATAAGTAGGGAAGATTTCGGGAAGTAATGTGAAGACCTCGAATTGCATGAGGTGATTCTAGCATAAATAAACTCATTCACTGTGAGCGGTTTTGGCTATCGCAAAAGCGGCTTCAAGTCTTCAGCAAGGATATCGGTAAAGACGATCCTTCCCCGGTCATTTAAATGCAGAATATCCATGTACAATTCGGGAGGCAGGCGGGAATCATCAGCAAAGTCTAATACAATCACGCTGTTTCTCCGGGCATACGTTTCGAGGTCGCGAATATAGTTATCCAAGTCAGGGAACGACTGCGCAAACTGAAGAGTCTTCATGCGAACAAGCACAAGCTGAATGCCGTTCTCCTGCGACAGGCGAATCAACTCAGGCAAAAAGGATTTATCAACCTGGCTTCCAAAATCCAATGTGCGTCGGGTATATAGATTCTCATCTGCCGCGAAAATGGCTTCATTCAATCCTTTTACACTCATGTTGTCATCGCCAAAAACGTACGAAAACGCTGCGTCCTCGCATTTGGGATTACATCCTGTCAGCCCGGCAAAAACATAACTTCTTCCTGCTTCGATCTCCTCCCGTATATGCCAACGCGCGGCATAAACGGGAATATACGCCTCAGCGAACTGCTCCATTGGATTCATCAACCCAATAAAGGCACGTTCCAACAAAAGCACATCTTCAGGGCTGGAATATTCGTCTATCTGCTCAAGATACTGTCCCTGAACCCGGTACCCCGGCATGGTCAGCATTGTATCGCGAAAGAAGATCACCAAATATTTCGGCAAAACGGGAGCCGCCGTGACGTTATTCTTTATGATCAGATACCACAATGTGGACGCGGAACCAGGCAAGCCTATCGAATATATGGAAGTATCCAACCGTTCAGACAATCGCCCAGCATCAACCCCCTTTACCAATGTCGAATCGCCGATCAATACGATTTGGGGTTCCTGTTTGACGATGGCTTTGGTGTGGTTTTGGCGGATGGCATTATCCAGCTTCGGTCCCAGCGGAAATGGGTACGAAAGGTCATAGCGCCTCAAGACATACAGGTTGAGCGCCATGAAACACAGAAAAAGAACTGGTAGATACTGTCGAAATATCCTCATGAGTGTCGATCAGAACTTAAAGTAAATATAGTCGGGGGAAGACGAATTTATAAATATAATGGTTAGAAGCGTCACACAAACATAATAGAACGCCTGAAGACTTGTATGCTTTGCGCCATAGCGATCGATCAGGAGTTTGGCAATCAGCGGCGATGCGTAAATCCCAAGCATCACCAACAAGGAAAAACTCACGGTCAACTCCTCCCGCGTCCCATAAAGCGGCGTGGTCGTCAATGCATTCCAAAGCCACTCCAGCGAGGGTGAGCGGAAGATCAACCATCCAAAGAGAATGAGCAGAAACATAACCAACCAAGCAAGGAAGGTTTTGAGGTGGCACGAAGGCTTCCAATCACCATGCAAACCAACCGATTGATAAAGCACGATCAAAACCCCATAATACAGTCCCCAGGCGACGAATACCCACCCAATACCATGCCAGACACCGCTGACAAACATCGTAACCAAGGGCGGCACGAGCTGAACCAGGATACCGGAGAAAACTTCCCGCCTTTTAAGCAAGGCACGGCGCAAAGGGAAGAAAATATAATCACGCAACCACGACGAAAGTGAAATATGCCACCGATTCCAAAAATCAGCTGGTGTCAGCGAAAGATAGGGGCGATTAAAATTTTCGGCGGTTTGCAACCCCAGCAGGAAAGACAGTCCACGTGAAATATCGGTATAGGACGAAAAGTCAGCCAGGATTTGAAGCGCAAAACCGAGACACCCCACTAGCAGGAGTATCTTTGAAGGCTGCTCGATGTTGAATATCTGATTAACCGCCACGGCAACCGTATTTGCAATCACCATTTTTTTAAAAAAGCCCATGATCAATAATTGCCAGGCTTCGTAAAAATTTTCCGATTTCCACACGCGAGACGCATACAATTGGGACAAAAGTTTTTGCGGGCGGTCAATGGGACCCGACAAAACCTGTGGAAAGAACGAGACGTAAGCGGCAAAAGCGATAAAGTCCCGCGTGGGTTGAAATGTACCGCGCTGCACATCAATCAAATATCCGATCTTCTTTAGGGTATAGAAGGAAAGTCCCAGCGGAAGCATGATCCTTACGAGAAAAATATCACCACCCAATCCCATTTGATTCAGCCAATTCCCCGCCAGCAGACCAAGGGAGGAATAATATTTCACAAAGCCCAGCAAACCGACATTCAACGCCACGCCAATCCATGTCAGGAGGCGGGCTTTGGATCTCCAACGAACCATGCCCATTGCAAGAAGATAGTCAACAAGCGTAGAGAGAAAAATAAAGATCACATGCCATGAAACGACCCAACCATAAAAAAGATAATTAGCTAAGAGAAGAGACGAATTTTTCCAATTCTTATCCGACCCTAGCCAATACACTGCAAGAAAAACAGAAAAAAACACAAGAAAGTCGTACGAAGCAAATTCCATTCCACTTACACCTTCCACATCAAATAAAAAAACATCCCAACTTCACAGATGTGTTTTTCATAAAACCGGCATCAAGGCAAGGAAACAAACCCAGGATCACACAAGTGATTTTAGCATAAAGACTCCGCCGTCCGTCCATCATGGGTATAATCGCGAAAGTTTATCATCCCATCGCAGGAGTTTCAAGTGAACAACTACATCGCCCTTGTCCTGACCTTTGCCCTTTCCCTGGCGTTCCTACGCCTCATGGATTTCATCGCCCATCGCGGCTGGATGGACAGCAAGACGAGCCGCAAGGTCATCCACATTGGCACGGGACCGCTATTCGTGCTTTGCTGGTTCCTCTTCAACGACGCGCCCGAAGCGCGCTGGCTGGCGGCTCTGGTGCCGTTTTCGATCACCGT
>DAOUAS010000214.1:0-9676 GCA_034433295.1 Anaerolineales bacterium
TCGCTCGGCACCTCGATGTCGGCTCATCGCATCCTGGGGCTGGACAAGGTCCCAAGGGTCGGGCTGTTCGCCCGTTAAAGCGGTACGCGAGCTGGGTTCAGACCGTCGTGAGACAGGTCGGTCTCTATCCGCTGTGGGCGTAAGGGATTTGAAGGGATCTGCTCCTAGTACGAGAGGACCGGAGTGGACAGACCTCTAGTGTGCCAGTTGTTCCGCCAGGAGCATCGCTGGGTAGCCATGTCTGGCAAAGATAACCGCTGAAAGCATCTAAGTGGGAAACTTGCCCTAAGATTAGATCCCTGTGACCCGTAAGGGTGTAAGACCCCAGGTAGACTACCTGGTATATAGGCAGCATGTGTAAGCACAGTAATGTGTTAAGCTAAGCTGTACTAATGGTCGAGGGCTTCCTTCTCGTGATGCGGAGAAGTTGGTACTTTTCTGGAATAAACATCGATTTGCTATTCAGGACAACTTTGTGAAATTGTCCCTTGGTGATTTGAGCGACGTGGGTACACCCGGTCCCATCCCGAACCCGGAAGTTAAGCACGTCAGCGCTGATGGTACTTGGAGGGCGACCTCCTGGGAGAGTAGGTCATTGCCAAGGGGCTTTTCTTTTTAATCTGACAATCTTCTCATCTTTTTATGTATCGTGTATAATACGCGCGTAGTTTCGGCCGGTGGCATTTTCATGTCCCGTTATAAAATGAGGAGTTGAAGCGTATCTTTTGATCTTGAGGTCATGTAGTTCGTTTCAGGTTTCACCCGAAAGATCCTCGGCCGACTCTGCGCAGCGGTCGAGTTTTTATTTTCATTATGGAAGGCAGGTGATTTCTTTGGCTTCGGTGAATTTACGCAATGGAGAATCGCAGGACTCACTTCTCAAGCGTTTTCGCAAGAAGGTCGTCAAGAGTGGCGTTTTGAGCACAGTCCGCAACAAGCGCTGGTTTGTTTCTAAAAGTGAGACCCGCCGCATGGAGAAGAAGAAGGCGATTCGACGCATTAAGCGGCGCTCCTTCAAGGATGCCGAATAGTTCGAGAGGTGTGTATGACGAAAGAGGAAGGCAAAATCAAAGTAGATGGGGTGGTGATCGAGGCTCTGCCCGGAACGCAATTCCGTGTGCGGCTGGATAATGGTCATGAGGTGCTTGCGTACCTTGCAGGAAAGATGCGAAAACACTATATTCGTATTTTGCTTGGTGACAGAGTTTCGATGGAAATGTCGCCCTACGACCTGACCCGCGCGCGTATCACCTTCCGCCAGCGCAAGAACGTTGCCACCACTGTCAACAGCTAGTCGCCTGGTATTTCTAAAATGAAAAGTCCCCCGCGAAAGCGGGGGACTTTTTTGTTGCCAGTTCTTCTTATGGAAGATCCTTGAAGGTGTTCAGGGCAGCCATGTAGTTTGCCCGCTCGAAGGCGGCGGGTTCCTTCACTGCCTTCTGGCTCATGCTCCCCTGCATCTGTTCGATGGAGGTGTATTCCTTTTCCTTCATCCAGTTTTCCAGGTCGGTCAACATGTTCGCAATAACTTTCTCGCCGCCTTGCAGGAGGGCCGATGCCATCATGGTGACCTTTGCTCCTGCCATCATGGCTTTGACCACATCAGATGCGGAATGTACTCCGCTTGTCAAGGCAAAGTCGGCGTTGATTTTGCCGTACAGGATGGATACCCAGCGCAGGGGGAGACGCATCTCGGCGGAGGTGCTCAAGTCAAGGCTAGGGACAATCTTCATCTCTTCCAAGTCGAAGTCGGGCTGATAGAAACGGTTGAAGAGGGTCAGTCCGCTGGCTCCTGCTTCGACGACACGACGGGCAAAATTCGGCAGGGTGGTGACGAAGGGGCTGAGTTTTATGGCCAACGGGATGCTGATGGAGGATTTTATCTCTGCCACCAGTTCCACCTGCGCATTTTCCAGTTCTTGGGCATTGAGAGCGGGGTCAGTCGGGATGTAGTATAGATTCAACTCCAACGCGTCCGCGCCTGCATCCTGGATTTGCTTTGCATACTTTGTCCAGCCGCCTTTGGATACACCGTTCAAACTGCCGATGACGGGGATTTTCAATGCCTTTTTCAAGTCACTGACTTGCTTCAGGTATTTCTCGGGCCCGACGAGATATTTGTCGCTGTCGGGGAAATAGGATTGTGCCTCGGCGGAGGTATCCGCACTGCGGGTCAGGAAGTGATCGAGCTCCAGGCTTTCGTGTATGATCTGTTCCTCGAAAAGGGAGTGCATCACGATCGCGGACGCGCCAGATTCCTCCGCCTTTCGCGCCCTGTCGAGAGTTTTCGACAGGGGCGAAGCGGAGACCACCAGCGGGTTTCTGAGATTCAAGCTGAGATAGACGGTTGAGAGTTCGGTCATGATTTATTCTCCTCGTTTCCGTAGTGCATGGCGGCCATCTGGTGATACAGGTTCCAGCGTGCCTTTGCGTCTTTTTGCGCCTTTTTCATCAGTTCCTCGGCGCGGGTTTCATCCATTTGGGTGAGCATCTTGTAGCGGGTTTCGTTGTAGGCGTATTGTGACATCGGGACGCTTGGCTCCTTGGATTCCATGACCAGCGGGTTCTTGCCTTCCTCGGCAAGGCGTGGATCGTAGCGGTACATGGGCCAGTGACCGGACTGCACCGCCAGTTTCTGCTGGTCGAGACCCTTTGCGAGATCGTAACCGTGGGCGATACAATGGCTGTAGGCGATGATGAGCGAAGGCCCATCATAGGATTCGGCTTCGAGAATCGCGCGCAGGGTCTGTTGGTCGTTGGCACCCATGGCGATTTGGGCAACGTAAACGTAGCCATATGCCATGGCGATCATGCCGAGGTCCTTCTTGCCGATGCCCTTGCCGCCCATGGCGAACTTGGCAACTGCGGCGCGCGGTGTGGCTTTGCTTGCCTGGCCGCCGGTGTTGGAATAGACTTCGGTGTCGAGTACTAGGACGTTGACGTTGCGTCCGGAGGCGAGGACGTGGTCCAGACCACCATAGCCGATGTCGTAGGCCCAGCCGTCACCGCCCATGATCCAGACGGATTTCTTGACGAGGCTGTCTGCAATGCTGACCAGGTCCTTGGCACGGTTGTCGCTGGACTTCGCCAGTTTGCTCTTCAAAGCAGCGACGCGCTCGCGCTGGTCGTTGATTCCCGCTTCGGTGGACTGGTCGGCGTTCAGGAGTGCCTTCACCAGGTCAGCGCCCAGTTCCTTTTCGAATGAGGGAAGCAGTTCGCGGGCGTATTCATTCTGTTTGTCGAGAGTCAGGCGCATGCCCAGACCAAACTCGGCGTTATCTTCAAACAGGGAGTTCGACCATGCGGGACCGCGTCCGTTGGCATCCACAGCCCACGGGGTGGTGGGGAGGTTGCCGCCGTAGATGGACGAACAGCCCGTGGCGTTGGCGACAATGGTGCGGTCGCCGAAGAGTTGGGAGACCAGTTTGACGTAGGGGGTTTCACCGCAGCCAGCGCAGGCGCCACTGAACTCAAACAGCGGGCGGAGCAACTGCGAATTCTTGATGGTGGAGGGGTTGATCAGCTTACGATCGAGATCGGGGATTTCAAGGAAGAAGTCCCAATTCTTGGCTTCGGATTCGCGCAATGGAGGCTGGGGAGCCATGTTGAGGGCTTTGCGTCCGGCCTGGCTCTTGTCCTTGGCGGGACAGACTTCCACGCAGAGGGTGCAGCCGGTGCAGTCCTCGGGGGCAACCTGAACGGTGTAGGCATAGCCCTGTCCGAATTCCTTGAACTTCGAGGGCATGTGTTTGTAGGTTTCGGGAGCCTTCGATAGCAGTTTCTCATCGTAGACCTTGTGGCGGATGACGGCATGCGGACAGACCATGACGCACTTTCCGCACTGGATACACAGGTCGGCTTCCCAAACGGGGATTTCGAGCGCGATATTGCGCTTTTCCCACTGAGTGGTGCCGGTGGGATAGGACCCGTCGACGGGCATGGCGGATACGGGCAGGCTGTCGCCGTCGAATCTGATCATTGGTCCCAGCACATCGCGGACGAATTCGGGCGCTTCCCCCGGAACGGCGAGGCGGCGCTTAATCCTGGAGGTGACTTTCGCTGAGACGGTCACTTCATAGAGGTTGGCAATGGTGGCATCAACAGCGGCATAGTTCTTTTGCACAACCGCTTCACCGCGTTTGCCGTAGGTCTTCTCGATTGCGTGCTTGATTTCTTCGATGGCTTGTTCGCGCGGCAGGACGCCTGAAATGGCAAAGAACGCGGTCTGCATGATGGTGTTGACACGCTGCCCCATGCCGGTCTTTTCAGCCACATCGTAGCCGTTGATGACGTAGAACTTGAGTTTCTTGGCGATGATGGCTTCCTGAACCTCGGCGGGGAGGTTATCCCAAACCTGATCCTTGTCGAACAGGCTGTTGAGGAGGAAGACCGCGCCTTCTTTGGCGTATTTCAAAATGTCGTAGCGTTCAAGGAAACTGAACTGGTGGCACGCCACGAAGTTCGCCTGATTGGATTCGATCAGGTAGGGCGACTGTATCCGCTTGGGTCCGAAGCGCAGGTGCGAGATGGTCATCTGACCCGACTTCTTGGAGTCGTACACGAAGTAGCCCTGAGCGTAGTTGTCGGTTTCCTCGCCGATGATTTTGATGGAGTTCTTGTTCGCGCCTACTGTTCCATCGGAACCGAGACCGAAGAACACACAGCGGACGGTTTCGGCGGGTTCCACCGAGAAGGCGGGGTCGTAGTCGAGGCTGGTGTGGGTCACATCGTCCACAATGCCGAGGGTAAAATGGTTCTTGGGTTGGTCTTTCTTCAATTCATCCAGCGCGGCTTTGATCATCGCCGGGGTAAATTCCTTCGAAGAGAGACCATAGCGCCCACCGATGGCTTTCACGTCCGAACGTCCGCCTTCTGCGAGGGCGTTGACTACATCAAGGTAGAGCGGCTCGCCGAGGGCGCCGGGTTCCTTGGTGCGGTCGAGGACGACGACTTTCTTCACCGAAGCGGGCAGCGCCTTGCTGAAATATTCCAGCGAGAATGGGCGGTAGAGACGAACCTTGAGCAAGCCGACCTTTTCGCCATTTTCCACAAGATGGCTCACTGTGGCCTCGGCGGTATCCGCGCCAGAGCCCATGAGGATGATTACACGTTCCGCCTTTGGGTCGCCGACATAATCGAAAAGGTTGTAGTGCCTTCCGGTGACCTTGGCAAATTTATCCATCATTTCCTGCACGATGGCGGGGGCGGCATTGTAGTATGGGTTGACGGTTTCACGCGCCTGGAAGTAGACATCGGGGTTTTGAGCCGTGCCACGCAGGACCGGGCGATCGGGGGTCATCGCCCTTGCGCGATGTTCGCGTACCAGGTCGTTGTCAATCAACTGGCGGAGATCATCATCGGTCAATTGGAAAATCTTGGAGACTTCATGAGAGGTTCGGAAGCCGTCAAAGAAATGAAGGAATGGTACACGCGATTTGAGCGTGGACATCTGCGCGATGGCGGAGAAGTCGTGCGCTTCCTGCACCGAGGTGGAGGAAATCATCGCAAAACCCGTCTGACGGGTTGCCATCACATCCTGGTGATCGCCAAAAATGGACAGACCCTGCGCCGCAACTGCGCGGGCTGCGACATGGAAGACGGTGCTGGTGAGTTCGCCCGCGATCTTGTACATGTTGGGGATCATCAACAGCAGTCCCTGCGAGGCTGTGAAAGTGGTGGTGAGCGCCCCGGTCTGTAATGCGCCATGCACCGCGCCAGCCGCGCCGCCCTCGGATTGCATTTCGATCACTGTGGGGACTGTACCCCAGATGTTCTTCTTCCCCTTGGCCGACCACTCATCAGCGAATTCGCCCATGTTGGAGGAGGGGGTGATTGGATAAATTGCGATGACCTCGCTCAAACGATGCGCGACGGATGCTGTGGCTTCATTGCCGTCAATGTTAATTACTGGTTTTTTCATTGTTACTTGCTCCTTTAATGGCAGGTTTTTTCGTAAAAATCTTCAACATACAAGTTTATCCCCGCCTTTGTACGTTGGTTAGTTATAAATGACCCGGATTTAACTGCGAGTTGTCATATTTGGATAAAAATTGTGGAATTCGATATTTTCTTTTCAAACTCCTTTCGTGTTGATAAGTGATTTTGCCAGCAGTAACGCCGCAAGCGATTTTGCGTCGGGGAGATCGCCTCTTTCAGCCATTTGGAATGCTTTAGCCACGGGAATTTTTTCCACGCTGAGGAATTCATCGGCATCTGCCTCGAGCGGGTCATGCCGCAAGTCCTGGGCGAGATAAACGTACATGAATTCTGTCGAGTAGCCTGGCGCAAGGTAGAAATCGCCAATCTTTTCCATTTTATCGGCAGCGAAACCGGTTTCCTCGCGGATCTCGCGGGCGGCGCAAACGGCAGGGTCCTCGCCTTTTTCCAATGTGCCCGCGGGCAGTTCGAGAAGATCCATGCCGGTCGCATGACGGTATTGTCTGACAAAAATCAGGTTGCCGTCCTTGTCGATTGGGACGATCACGACCGAGCCGCCGTGTTCGATGATGTCCAGTCTGGTCTCACGTCCATCCGGCGTTTTGAGGTGGTCGCGGCGAATGCGGAAGGCTCGTCCTTGCAAGAGGGTTTCCGAGCGAATCAGTTCAAATGGCATACTGCTTTCCTTGGTCTTCGGCGGAGTCGAAACGCTTCACGTTCGAATTTTCGAACTTCCGTGGCGGATGACCCTAATCATACAACAAAAAAGCCCAGGCAAATGCCCGGGCTTTCGATTTTTTTTTCATGGGATTTGTAATTGTTGTCCGCTGGTAAGTTTTGCCGAGATTGCCAAGTTGTTGACCGAGGCAATTGCGGCAGGGTCAACATCTCCAAATTTACAGGCGATGCTGTAAATCGTTTCGCTGGAAGAGGCGACTGTGTAGGTGGTGGGGTGGTTTGCCAGCATTCGGCTGCCGGGGAAGGCTCCGCTTTGCGGGATGGTAAGTGTTAAGCCCGCATAATAGACATCCGGGCTGGTTAGCCCGCTGGCTTTCAACAGCGCGGAGGGATCAACGTTGAAACGACGGGCGATGCAGTAGGGGAATTCGCCGTTCTGCAGGGTGTAGGACGCAGGGCGCGCGCCGGCAGGAACAGGTGTAGTGGTCGGTCCACTGGGAGCGGCGGCTTCCGGTGCGGGCGTGGTGGGAACGGCATTGGTTGGCGTGCCTGACTCCGGGGTGACGGTGGCCGCAACAATCGTTTGCGGCGCATCCGGTGTTCCACCTGCCGCGGCGGTTTGAGCAACAGCGGTTTGCTTGGCGAATTCTTCGATCATTGCCATTGGGTTTTCAACCGAGGGGAACGGGGAAACGAACAAGTCGGGTGGGATCGCTGTTGCTGTAATGGCAGGCGGGGTGGACAATTTTTGTTCGCAGGCAGCAATCATTAAGCTTGAAACGACAAGAATAAAGATTACCAGCAAACCGCGTTGTTTGATACTCATGGCTTCTCCTCTTTCAAGATGTTCAACAAACGATGGTAGCACATGAACTTTAAAGCGTCAAGTTATTATGATAATATGAAGGTTGCAAACGACAGCCCGGAGCTGGATAATTTATTTCCCTTGTTGTTACTCGATGATTACCTCGACCAGCCCTGAATCAAGATCGTAATACGCACCGACAATCTTCAACTCTCCATGTTCGACAGCGGTTTTTAGGATAGGGGTCTGTCGCAGTCTTTCTACCACATGGTAGACCTGTGCGCGGATCGCACGATCAATGGGATTCTCCTGCTCTTCGTCGCCGATCTCAACGGCCAGTGTCAGTTCCTGCACTAAATAATCGATGTCCGCGTCGGCTTTTGTATGGCTATGCAAAATTTTCCTTGTGGCTTTGATCGCCCCGCAATTCTTGTGACCCAGGACCATGAGCAGGGGAATCTTCAATTCCTCCACGCCAAACTCGATGCTGCCCAAGACCGCCTGATCCAGCACCTCGCCAGCCGTGCGGATGACAAACAACTCGCCAAGTCCCTGGTCGAAGATCAACTCCGGCGGGACGCGTGAGTCGACGCAGCCCAAAATCATCGCAAAAGGATGCGGCCCCGCAGCAATCTCCCTGCGGCGTTTTTCTGTTCCATCCAGTGTGGGTTTATTTATAACAAAACGTCGGTTCCCTTCGAGTAATCTTTTTAATGCCTGTTCGGTCAAGTTGATATCCTTTCGACGGAAGAGTGAATCAATATCTTCCTGATTGTACTCCCAGACACCATGACTAAAAAAGCCTCAGAGACGTAAATTCTCCGAGGCTTTTCTGTTTCACCAATCACAAATTACCAATCACTTCTCGCTCTCATACCCCTCAGGCAGCCAGCAGCACAAGACCAACTCGCGCGCCGCTTTTACTTCGTCCATCCTTCCAAACGGAGTGGTGTGTGGCGCGTTGTGGAGCAACTCGGGTTGGGACTTGGCTTCCTCCGCAATCTTGATCAGGGTATCGGCGAAACGATCCAGCGTGTCCTTGTTCTCGGTCTCGGTGGGTTCGATCATCAACGCTTCGTGGACAATCAACGGGAAGTAGTTCGTCGGCGGGTGGAATTTGTAATCCATCAGCCGCTTGGCGATGTCCAGTGCGCGGACGTCGCTGCCTTCGAAGCGTCCTTCCGCGACGAATTCATGCATACAGATTCGGTCGAACGGGATGGTATATGTGCCGCGTAGTTTGGCTTGCAGGTAGTTGGCGTTGAGCACCGCGTACTGGGCGACATCCTTCAAGCCATCGGGTCCGTGCATGGCAATGTAGGTGTAGGCGCGGACCAGCCCGCCGCCGAAGTGACCGTGGAAGGCTTTCATGCGTCCGATACTGTGCTTGGGTGTGACGAAGCCATACAGCGGTTCGATGTCGTCATCGCCTTCTTCGACGATGTCGACCAGCGGGCTGGGGAGGAAGTCCAACAGCCGTTCGCTCACACCGACGGGACCAGAGCCAGGTCCACCGCCGCCGTGGGGGACGGAGAAGGTCTTGTGCAGGTTGAAGTGCATGACGTCGAAGCCGAGGTCGCCAGGGCGGACAATGCCGAGCAGGGCGTTCAGGTTCGCGCCGTCGCCGTACATCAAGCCGCCGCAGTCCTTGACCAGCTTGACAACTTTTTCGATGTGTTCATCGAACATGCCGAGGGTGTTGGGGTTGGTGACCATCATGCCGACGACGGTATCGTCGCAGGCGGCTTCGAGCGCTTTGAGGTCAACGTTGCCGCGCTCGTCCGACGGGATGGTGACGACGCTCATGCCCAACATGCCAGCCGAGGCGGGGTTCGTGCCGTGCGCCGCGTCAGGAATCAACATCTTGGTGCGCTTGGTGTCGCCGCGTTGTTTGTGATACGCCGCCATCATCAGCACGCCTGTAAATTCGCCGTGTGCGCCAGCGGCAGGTTGAAGCGTCACGCCTGCAAAGCCGCTGATTTCTTTCAGCCATTCCTGCAACTCGAACATCAAAACGAGGTTGCCTTGTACGGTTTCGATGGGTTGCAAAGGATGGGTGAAAAGATAGCCAGGCAGGCGGCAGGTGTCTTCGTTGATCTTCGGGTTGTATTTCATCGTGCAGGAGCCCAAAGGATAGAAGCCGTCGTCCACGCTGTAGTTGAATTTGCTGAGCCGCACGTAATGGCGGACAACATCCACTTCGGCGAGTTCGGGTAGGGGAAGCTCGGAACGGAGCAACTCTTTGGGAGGCAGGTC
>DAOUAS010000215.1:0-23465 GCA_034433295.1 Anaerolineales bacterium
CGCTGGCGAGTCTCGGA
Organism: Anaerolineales bacterium; assembly: GCA_034433295.1. GTDB lineage: Bacteria > Chloroflexota > Anaerolineae > Anaerolineales > Villigracilaceae > Villigracilis. Next base: position 18 of record DAOUAS010000215.1, read on the forward strand.
TTGCAGGGAACGCGTTCGCTCCGTCTGCTCGACATTGACCTTATCCAGCCTGTCGCTCAATTCCTTTTGCACTTCCCGTATCTGACGCAAAAGTTCGGCGGCAAGTTTCTCCACCGCATCGCTTGCCTCCTTCTGTACTGCGCGCAACTGGACAGACTGTTCATTTGCCTGCTTGTCGAGGTGATCCGACAATTCCTTCTGCACTGCGCGAACATGGGTGGATTGTTCCTCCCCCTGATTTGTTAATCTCAGATTGAATTCCCGGCGAGCCTCTGCCGATTGGGCAGACGTGGAATCGGATAATGTATCGATCTTTTCCGTGAACAGGTTGACCACTTCCTGGCGCACGGTTTCGAGGTGGGTTTCAAGATCACCCAGACGCTTGTCGAGGGAGCGCGTTTGCGAACCAAACAAGATATCGCGCAGCCGATTGATTTCATCGGGGCCTGATTCAGCAACTGTCTGGGCGGCAGACTCGACAAGGTTCGAATTCTGTTCATCCAAAGGGGTGCTTGGTTCCGGCTTTTTCATATCCTTTTTCTCCTGCTTTTCTTCAAATTATACTCGTGCGGACTATTTTTCTTAGTTACAAAATGGTTAGTTTTTAAAATCGAACCTGCCAACAGTCCGATCCCACCAAAGGATGTTGCTTCACACCTCCCACAACTATATACATCCCCTTTATAATGGAACCTATGATTAAATTCAGCATCCCCGGCAGAGGCGAATACCAACTCGAACATCTTGTAATGGATGTGAACGGCACGCTTGCAATCGACGGCCAACTCATGGACGGCGTGGCGGACAAAGTTACAGCGCTGCGAAAGCATCTGACCATTCACCTGCTCACGGCGGACACGCATGGAAAACAGGTTATCATCGACAAACAGCTCGACCTGACCGCGGCGCGAATCGTTCCCGGCGGAGAAGCAACTCAAAAGGCAGAGTACGTCCGCAGCCTGGGCTGTGAAAAAGTGGCGGCCATTGGTCAGGGCGCAAACGACGCGGAAATGCTCGCAGCCGCGCGCCTCGGCATTTGCGTCATGTCCATCGAGGGTGTCGCCAAAGACACCCTGCTCGCCGCCGACCTGATTGCGCCAGACATATTGTCGGCGCTGGAATTATTCGAGAACCCTTTGCGGATTATTGCCAGTTCGAGAAAGTAAAGCAACGGCAGTCACTTGCGAGGTGATTACCGCCTGGTGGAATAAAGCCCATGTCCCTATCCGACGAACCGATTATCCCAACCGAACCGACCCCGGAACCGGCTCCCCCGCCCCGGCGCGACATCCCCCGCCGCAGACGCGCCACCCGTCGCAGCATGTTTCCCACCGACGCCGAAGGACAGGCCGCGCTCATTTACGACCTGTCGCGCCGCGCCTATCCTTCCATCGAGTTATTCGTCTTTTCCCTCACTTGCGGCGCAATCCTCGGGCTTGGCTTTCTGCTCGACTCGCAAGCGCTCCTTTTGTTGGGCATCCTTGCCGCCCCGCTCATGATTCCGTGGGTGGGATTCCTTTTATCCATTCTGACCGGCTCGCCGAGATTTTTTTTCGAAACCTTCATGGCCCTGCTGATCAGCACGCTCCTGGTCTTTCTCGGCGGCATGTTGATGGGGTTGGTCATCCGCTTCATCCCACCGAAAACGCTCACTGACATTTACAGCCACTCGCGTTTGTGGTTTCCCGAAATCGTCGTCCTTGTCGTCGGCGCGATTACGCTGGTGGCCTCCTTCGTGCGCTCCGAAAGCAAGCCGTTTCTCCCCAGCGTTCTCATTGCCTACATGTTTTACCTGCCGGTCAACGCCGCGGGGTTTGGAATCGGGTCTGGACTACCGGGTGTTTGGCCGGAGGCGATCTTTGTCTTTGTGACCCATTTCGCCCTTGCCAGCCTGGTCGGATTGCTGACGCTGTTCGCCTTCAAATTCCGCACCCCGCCCGCGGGCATCATCTTTAGCGCCATCTCCGTGTTGTTCTTTGTCGGACTTTTGGTCTTCTTCATGGGATCGGGCTTTCCGCTGCCCACACTGTTCCCCGCTGCGACCTCCACACCCCTGCCCACACTGACAATTGCCCCAAGCCAGACGCCTTCCCCCATCCCCAGCCCGACTGCCACCGAAACGCCCATACCAACGAAGACCGCCACATCCTCCTCCACGCCCACTGCGCTGACGGAGACGGTGACCCCCATGGCCACCATAACCGTTACTGCCACCGAAACACAGACGACAACCGTCACCGTGACGGCGAGTCTCACTCCCACTTCCTCCACCCCGTTCGCATCCCCCACGCTGACGCCAACCTTTACCGTCACCGCCACACCGCAATTGACCTCCGGCATCATCAAAGCCAGTGAAGGGGGCGGCGCCAACCTGAGGCAGACTCCCAACGGAAAATATTTGATGACGCTGGATAACGGCACGCTTGTGGAAATCTATCCCGACTTCAAGACGGTAAACGGCGTGGCATGGATTCATGCCGCCGTTACCCGCAGCGGACAGCGCGTGGAAGGCTGGCTGTTGGAATCGGTGGTAAGCTATTCCACTCCTGTTCCCAATTTCGAGCCGTCGGTCACCCCGACCATCGGCATCACCCCCGCTCCATAAGGCTGCGCGTCGAATATCCCCGGGGTCAGGGCAGCGAATAATTCGAAATGAAAAGTTCGCTGCCTTTCTCGGCCCTGCCCTGTTTGTAGTTGTTCATCCCATATTGCAAATCCCATTCGACCACATTGGCAAAATCGAAATTCCTTCTGATCTCGGGAGAATTGTCATAGGTGATCAGCCACGAATGGCGGCATTTCTTCATCCGCCGCGCAAACTCGCTGTGATCGAAATCGGTGTGCAGGATGCCATTCCTCCCATACAACCTGGACTGGGTCGTCTTGAAATACGGCGGATCGAGAAAGGTAAAGACCTCCCTCCCGCCGCCTGAGATGACTTCCCCGTATTCCAAACCGGTGATCTTCACTCCCTCCAAAAGTTTCCCAATTCCCGCGACACGCTCGATGGATGATTCGGTGAATCTTGCAACAAAGGCCTGCCGGGAATACCCGCCGGACTCGACCACCCCGGAGAAGGTGATGCGGTTGAGGATAAAGAAACGCACCGCGCGCTCGAATCCTAATAGCGACTTCACATCGACAGCAAGCAATTCGTCGAACAACGCCTGACCATCTGTGCGTTTTCTTTTGAACTTCATCACTTCGCGCGCCAGTTTTTCAGAGTCGATCTGCGCATACCGCCAAAAATAGAACACCTCCGGGTTGAGGTCGTTGATCCAGATTTTCAATTCGGGATATTTCTGCTTCAAGTAAATGAAAAACGACCCGCCGCCCGCGAACGGCTCGCGGTATTCGTCGAATTCCTGCGGCAGCAGATGCTTCATGCGTTCGATGGCGCGGGACTTGCCGCCTGGGTATCTAAGAGGACTTTTGATGAGCGTCATGGTGTAGGTGTTTTCCAGTCGGATCGATTGTCAATTCTATCATTGTTAGTCCGCGAGATTTAGCCAATCTTGGAATTCTGCCCGCATTATAATAATCAATCAACCTCAAAAGAAATGAAAACAATATGACCACACAAACCTTTCATCGAAACCGCTTTACATGGCTGGCATACCTTTTGCTGGCTTTCTATGGATATTTCCTCAATGTCCTCGGTCCCATCACTCCCTTCCTCAAGGATGAATTGAAACTCTCCTACACGGTCAGCAGTTTGCACTTTACCGCTTTTGCCATCGGCATTCTGCTGGTCGGATTCTTCGGTCACAGCGTCATCGAACGCATCGGACGGCGGCGCTCGCTCTGGATTGCCGCCTTCGGCATCAGCCTCAGCGCCTTGATCCTGCTCGCGGGGCGGACGGCCATGCTCACCATCGGAGCATCTTTCTGCATGGGACTGATTGGCTCGTTGATTCTGATCATCATCCCTTCGGCGCTAGCCGACCAACACGGCGAATCGCGCGCCGTGGCGCTCTCCGAAGCCAATGTGATTTCGTCGCTGGTCTCCACAACCGCCCCGTTGATGGTGGGCTGGTGTGCCAACCTGCCCGGCGGATGGAGACTGGCTTTGGGGACGGTTGCTGCCGTTCCGCTTTTGATGCGGCTTGGGTTTGGAAACTCCGCCCCGCCCGAACCTGTCACCCCGACTGCGGCTTCGGACTCAACCCGAAATTCGTTACCCATCCTGTTCTGGGTCTACTGGCTGGCGATTGTCCTTGCCGTGTCGGTGGAATTTTGCATGATCTCATGGAGCGCGGACTATCTGGAGAAAAGCCTGTCCATGCCGCGGGTGAGCGCGGCGCAATCGGTCAGCCTCTTTCTGGCCGCGATGATTGTCGGACGCATGGCGGTCAGCCGACTCGTCCAACGTTTCGCTGCGCATCGTGTGGTGATTGCCTCCGTTGTGGTGGCAGGCATCGGCTTTGCCCTGTTCTGGTTGACAGACCTCGCCTTGCTGGGACAGGTCGGTCTCTTCCTGACCGGACTGGGGGTCGCGGGGCAATATCCGCTGTTGCTCTCGCTCGCCATCGGCGTTGCAAAGAACAACTCCACACAGGCAACCGCCCGCACCACCCTTGCTTCAGGCACCGCCATTCTGGCGCTCCCGTTGGTGCTCGGTCGCCTTGCCGACATGATGGGGATTCGACAGGCGTATGGCGTGGTTGGAATTTTGCTCGTCGGCGTTTTTCTGATTACCCTTGCCGCAAGGAGAAAAGTCTCGGTGTGACGAACGTAGGGGCGGGGTCTCCCCGCCCTGGATTTTGCCTATCCCATTGTCGCTCTGAAAAATTTCATTTCCACCGTAATCCCCTGGCACGGTCCAAGGTCGCTCTGCTTGCGCTGGCTTGCAGCCTCAATTTCCTCTGGTAGACAGCAACTTGGGTTAGTTACTCTTCTCGGTAATTTCTATTTTGCAAGGGGCGTGCCGACGGTTTGCGTTACCTGCGACAGATCGAGCGCATCAGTGTGGAAGTGAGCAAACACAGCCATCGAAAGCCGTGGTCGGAAGATGCAAGCGCTCCGATTGGCGAAAACGAACGCGCCCATCTCCTCGAACTGACCATCCAATTGGAACAGCCGGAACTCAATCTGAATGCGCGGCTGAATATCGCGGGAAAAATGCGCGAGGCGCTGGGTTGTTCAATAGCGTACTCGTTACCCGTTCCAGTTTCGATGGAGGCAGAGTTGGTTTAGTTTCAATTGTTAATGTGCAAGCAACTCTTGTATAAAACCATCCACAATCATCTTTAACCAAATTGAAGGAATCTCGCTCCGCCTGTGACTGCGCCATGAAAAGACGAAAGGCCACTGAATCATTTACACTATAGTAAGAGGAGGGATCTGTTTGAATACGATTGCCTTCTTTAGCATATTGAACGTCAATTGGGACAAATCCAGAATCCAAACCCATTCCAGAAGCCAAACCTACAGTCCAGCTAGTACCTGCCCCTTGGCTAAAAGCCCAACTCTTTCCATTTGTTCTGAATACGACCTTCCAATCATTTGTGTTCGTCGGAATTGCAAGTTCCCATGCGTCGCATCTAGGTAATTGGAGGATGATGCCATTGTAGAGAATGCCGTTCTTCTTTTGGGGTACAAAAATAGGAACTGATTCCTTCGAGCCACGCTCTGTATAACATGCTGTAGTGCATAGCGTGGAAGTAGGAAGGGTTAATTGACCTTGCCCGTACAGTCCGCCATTTGACAGTTCAAAACCGGGAGCAATGCGCCAAAGACCAAATGGATCACGGTAATTTATTGGATTTGAATTCGTGTAATTCCAACGGTTGAGAGAGAGGGGTCGGTTATAGTTTCCTCCCCACGTATCGCGTGAAATAAAGCGTCCCGTATCGCTTGCGTAATACCTCGCCCGCAAGTAGGTCAAACCCGTTGGGTCGGTCATCTCACCTGTGAAGCCGAAATTACTGTGCCCGCTTCCTCCAGAGCTTATTTCCGCGCCATAGGGCTGGTAGCTTTTCGCTAATGTGACATTCCCCGCGCCGTCCACAAGCTGGCGCACACTGCCCAACCCGTCCGTCAGGAAGTACTCGGTTGTAGCGCCGTCAGTTTAGGAAATGCGGTCAATGCCGTACACGTAGGTATTTGTCCCGTCAGAAAGAACTTGGGTCAGGGCTGAATTCGAGTCTAGTGCGTAATTGGCGGTGACTCCGTTTACGGCCTGGCTCACCCGGTCACTTTCACAGCCATTTTGCCCTATTGACTCTCCGTTCGGGCAGTTCCTGGAGGATGTCTACATGCGCAAGCGCGTTCATTCATCCTTGAAGTATCTGACCCAGTTGAGTTCGAGACCGCTTGGCTTTCTATGCAAAAAGTTGACAGCCAAGAGCCTCTTTAGTGTCCAGTTTTATGGATGCATACAGGCATGACAAGCCCGCAGAGGTCAAGTAGGCACGATTTCAATCCCGCTCAATTTGATATCCGCTCCCACCTTGGGTGTATTCTGAATTTCGGCAATCATGTCCTTGTGTTCCACCAGCGCGTGTTTCTCAGACTTCCGAAGTCTCCAAGACTTCAGAAGTCTTATTTGCGCGGGCGCTGCCGACGGCGCTGAGAATCACGCCGCCAAGCAGGATCAATCCGCCGATCAGCGCGAACTTTCCCATGCTTTCGCCATAGAATAGAAAAACCCAAATGGGATTCAGCACTGGCTCCAGCGTGCCGATCAGGTTTGCTTCCAGGGCAGGGATGTGCTTGATGCCCTGGGTGAAAAAGATGAAGGCGAACCCAATCTGAAAGATGCCGAGGAAGGCGAGGATGAGCCAGCTATTGACCGTCCACGTTTCCTTCAAGATGAATGGGATACCGAGCGCCGCCGTGAAGAGGAACCCGATCAGGTTACTTTCCGCAGGATTGCCATCCTTTTGGGCGCGGAAGGAGACGATCATCACCGCCGAGGTCACGCCGCTCAGGATGGCAAGCAGGTTGCCATACAACCCCTCGGGACTGAGTTTGTCCCCGAAGAAAAGCGTCAACCCAATGAAGATGACGAGCATCGAAAGCCAGTCTGTGCGCGACGGTTTTTCTCCCAGGAACCAATATGCCATCAGCATCACATAGATCGGCGCGGTGTATTGCAGGAAGATCGAGTTCGCCGCCGTGGTCAGTTTGGTGGAGGTAATAAACAGGAACTGCGTCAAAATGAACGCCGCTGCCGCTGACAATTGCCAGCGGTTGAAACGCCTCGGAATGCGGCGCAGGTAAATCAGAAAGACGACGCTTCCAAACAGGCTGCGCCCAGCCAGGATGGCGATGGGTTGCCAGTCCATGATCTTGACCAGCACTCCGCTGGTGCTCCACAAGACGGCGGCGAGCACCAGAAAAAGAACCGCCTTGCGGCGTTCTGATAGGGAATTCATTGATCCTCACAAGGTTTAGGGCTGGGTTGATTATACTGATTTCTTGAGAATGCCGCCGAGCGCCGGGTCTGTCCGAATTTTTGCTGCTGGCAGTATGTCCCGCACTGTTTGTAATTTCTCATGGTATTTGTCTACGCCCCTTCCTCGTGGAGGGTTGTTTATTTTTGAGGGCTGTATTATTTTCCGCCGGAGGACATCATCATGCAAATCAAGGCAAAACACCCTTCGGGGATGTTCGGCTTCACCCTCGTCTGGCAGGGGTAAATCGTTTCGGTGTTTGCCGCCAACATGAGCGCCTTCGCGTTGACCATCTGGATTTTCTCTGCCCGCCTCAAGCGGACTTTCTTTGTTATTTGGCTGGCTCGTCCCTGTTGGACCCGGCGCTGGCATGGGGTTATTGGTCTTCCTCAGTTGCTTTGGCGGAGTCATTGCAGGCGCGGCTGGCTATCTTAACCCCTATATCCGAAACACCGAAACCATACTGCCCGACCACGATTCGTTGAATTGCTGACTTGCCAAATCCCTACTTCTTCCCTTTTCGATGAAACAGCAGCGGCAGCGTGACGATTGCAGTTAACACGAAACCCATCAACACGATCCCGTCCGTTGACCCTACCACGGAGTGATCTTCACCGTCCTGGGTAGGTGTGGCAACTTGCATAGAAAGCGAAGCCCCATCCAAATTCCGCGCCGATGCCGCATGTGGGTTGACGTTGGCTGAAGCAAACACAAAGACGAGCGTGATAAAAGTCAGAGTGATTGCAAAAATATGAGAGGTTTTCATGAACACCTTATCCAGAGACCACAACAGGCGGACGCGAGATGATTTTCGGCTTTTGCAATCTTGAACGGATGGGGGCCAGTTTGCCGACATCGATAAAGACCACATCCTGTTTGGGGGCCTTTTCGAGCATATAGCGGGTATAGCCTGGATCAAGACGGTCCACCAAAATAACTTCCGCGCCTTTTGGAATAATTTCTCCAAAATCGGGATGGGTGATAAGATAACGCGTAAATTCCATGAAAAGCTCGTTGAATTTTGCGCGATAGAATTCATTCATTTTTTCATCTCCTTGATAAAACGATCCCGGTATGACATCCAGTTTTCCACGATGTCGCTTTGACCGATTGTGAGGACATCCGCCACGGAATAACCCTCGAACCAGTCTTTGGTTTGCTCGCCGTTTGGATGAAGAATGTCGCGATGAGGTTTTCCATGCGCTGTGTCATATCGTACAACGGCGTGCCATTCATTACCAGGATTTCAAGTTGAATGCGAAACTCTACAATTTCTTTTCCGTCGGAAACGTGATAATGCCTGTAACGACATAATCTTGTTTCCGGGTCAAGGTAGATCAGAAATTCGCGTTCCGTCATATTTGGGATTATACGGCATTTTGGAGAATCGTAGATTTATGGCAACGTTTTGACCGCACTGGAAGAACATCTTCATCTGCATTGCGGATAATTTCTCTCTCATTTGTGCTTTTTTTGGACTTTCGTTGTATAATGCGGCAGATTACTTGCTGGCGGGGCTCAGCAATTTTGTGTAATCGAGCCTTGGCCGCCCCTTGCCCGGCGGCTTTGTGCTTAAACCAATTCAGGAGCATCCATGATCAAAAGACTCTTTGACTGGCTTAAACAGCCACTCGGTCTGATTGCGGTGGGAATTGTTTTGCTGGCGGTGTTCAGCTTCGGCGCGTACGGCATTTCGCTCACCCAGCAGGCTCCCGAACAACCCGTTCAATTTCCTCACAATACGCACGTCGGCTTTGGGATTCAATGTTTGTATTGCCATCCCGGTGCGGCGAAGGGACCTTCCGCCGGTATCCCGTCCCAGGCAAAATGCTGGGCTTGTCACAACCAGATTGCCAAGACCGACACCAGCGCCCTGCTTGCCCCGCTCAAACAGGCGGTCATCAGCGGACAACCGCTCCAGTGGGTTCCCGTGGCTCAGGTTCCCGATTTTGTGCAGTTCAACCACCGCGCCCATATCGCGGCGGGACAGAGTTGTGAGAACTGTCACGGCGACATGTCGAAGCAGACGGTTGCAGAAAACCCTCAGGTCTTCAACATGGGCTTTTGTTTGAATTGTCATAAGCAGGTGGTGGGTGAGGACCATGAAAAACTGGTCAAGCTGACCGACTGCGGAACCTGTCATTATTAAACCGGGTGAAAGGAAACACGATGACTGATAAATTTTCCCGGCGTGATTTTCTGAAACTGGCTGGGGTGGGTGCGGCAACCACCGCGATCCTTACGGGCTGTGGACCCGCTTCGCGGTACGTCAAGCGCGAGCCGTACATGGAGATGCCCGAATACACCTACAACGGTCTCAGCACTTATTACGCCACCACATGCCGCGAGTGCGCGGCTGGCTGCGGACTCGTCGTCCGCACCTCGCAGGGACGCGCCATCAAAGCCGAAGGCAACGCGAACCACCCGCTCAACCTCGGCAAGACCTGTGCGCGCGGACAGGCAACCCTGCACGGGCTGTACAATCCCGACCGCATTCAGGGACCGTCTGTTGATTGGGATGCTGCCATTCAGGTTGTTGCAGACGCTTTGAAGAACAACCAACCGAGCGAGATTGCCTTCCTCTTGGGGACAACCTCTGACCATCTCTTCGACCTTGTATCTGATCTGTCAGCCCAAACTGGAATCAACCCGCCAGTTCGCTTCGGCGCGTTGAGCATGTTCGAGTCCCGCGCCACGCTTGCCAAAGCCGCCGAGAATCTTTTCGGCGAATCGGGCATTCCCTTCTTTGACGTAGGCGGCGCAAAGTCGGTTTTCTCCTTCGGTGCGAACTTTCTCGAGACGTGGCTTTCGCCTGTCTCCTACACCCGCGGATTTGCGGGTCTGCGCGAGGCATTGACCAAGATGCGCGGCAAGCTGATTCAGTTCGAGGCGCGGATGTCTTCGACAGCGGCAAAAGCCGACGAGTGGATTCCGCTTCGCCCTGGCACCGAGGCTTTGGTCGCGCTTGCCATCGGACGGCTGGCTCTCGAAAAACGCGGCGGACCTTTGCCCCGCGCCTTTGCAGACGTTGACCCAGACGAAGCTGCTTCCAAATCAGGCATCGAACTCGAAACCCTCGAACGCTATGCCGAGATGTTTGTCTCAGGCGGGGCGTTGGCAATCCCTGGCGGCGCGGCGTTGGGTCAAACCAGCGGACTGGCGGTTGCCGAAGCGGTGCTGGCTTTGAATGCCGTCGCCGATAACTATGGCAAAGCTGGCGGTGTGTATTTCTCGCCGCTTGCGCCGAATCAACAAACATACCAGCGCTCTGCTTCGGTGAAAGAAATGCAGGAGTTCACGCAGAAACTTGCGGACGGCAAGATCAAGGTGCTGTTTGTGCATGGCGTCAATCCTGTGTTTGAACTGCCCGCTTCGCTTGAGTTTGAACAAGCGCTCGAAAAGGTTGAGCAGATTATTTCATTTGCCACCTTCCCTGATGAGACTGCACGTCGAGCAGATTACGTTTTCCCTGACCATCACTCGCTTGAGTCGTGGGGCTACCAGCGTGTGACCACTGGCTCGAACCAGTCCGCGCTTTCAGGGTCACAGCCTGTGGTGTCGCCGTACTACAACACCCGCTCAACGGTTGACGTGTTGATCGCCGCCGCCCAAGCTGCGGGCGGACAGTTCGCCAGCGCGTTGCCGTTCAAAGATGAAGTCGAATTCATCCAGAGCAAGATTGCGCCGCTGATGAACGAAGCGGGCGGATTCTTCTCCGCCGCCGACCTCCCAACTTTCGCGGCATATTTCCAGCAATACGGTGGCTGGTGGAAGAAGGGCGACAATCGCACCGTCCCCAACACAGCAGACCTCTTCAACCGCAACTTGAAAGTCGTCGAAGCGGAGTTCGCAGGCGAAGGCGAGTTCTTCTTCCTGCCTTTCGTCTCGCCGACCCTCGCTGAAGCGGGCGCGAACAAACCCTGGCTTCAGGAGTTGCCCGACCCGACGACTACGGTCATGTGGAATACGTGGGCCGAGATCAACCCCGAGACGGCGCACGAACTCGGTCTCGAAGATGACGATGTGATTCGAATCACCAGCGAGGCTGGGGAGTTGGAAGCGCCCGTTTATTTGTATCCAGCCATCCGCCCCGATACGATTGCCATCCCCTTTGGGCAGGGACATACCGAGTATGGTCGCTATGCCCAAGGTCGCGGAGTCAATCCCGCAGACTTGCTTGGTCAGCATTTCAATGAAGCAGGCGATCTCGCGTTTGCTGGAATGAAAGTGAACATCAAAAAGACTGGAACGAAGAAGCCGCTTTCGCGTCTCGAAAGTGTGATGGGCGTGTATGGCAAGGGTCTTGGAGAGGAGCATTAATCATGTCGATAGGAATGAAAATCCCCGAAATCAAAATGAGCGCGGAGGAAACCGGCAAGTGGGGCATGGTCATTGACCAGGACCTTTGCACGGGCTGTCAGGCTTGTGTCGCCGCCTGCGCGATGGAAAATAACATCACCTTCGTCGGCGAAGAGGACGCGGGTTATGGGCGTTCGATGCACTGGATCCGCATCGAGCGTTTTTGGGAGGGCGCGTATCCCGAAGTGAAGATGACCGCCAACCAGCCGATGCTTTGCCAGCAATGCGGACACGCCACCTGCGAACCCGTTTGTCCCGCGTTTGCGACGGTCCACTCGCAAGCCGAGCAGTTGAACTTGCAGGTGTACAACCGCTGTGTGGGCACGCGCTATTGCGGCAACAACTGCCCATACCAGGTGCGTTCCTTCAACTGGCGCGATTATCAGCGCCCCGAGCCTTTGCCGAATCAGTTCAACCCCGATGTGACTGTGCGCCGCATGGGTGTGATGGAGAAGTGCACCTTCTGCATCCAGCGCATTCACAGGGCACAGGATAAGGCGAAGTCCGAAGGGCGCGAAGTCGTGGACGGTGAATTCACCACCGCCTGCGCTCAAGCCTGCCCCGCCAACGCCATCACCTTCGGACGGGTGGATGACCCTGAGTCGTTGGTCTCGCAACTGGCGAAGAAACATGCTCACGGCGTCAAACATCTCGAAGAACTTGGCACGCTTCCGAATATCACTTATTTGAAGGGAGGGTAACGATGGCTTATAACAAAAAAGCTGAGAAGACTCATCCCAAGGCTGAGTCCCACGACCATAGCGAAGCGCATTTTCGTGAGAAGCACCTAATGCTCGATCCGCTTCCACGCGGCAAGATGAACGACATGGTGATGGAAGCCATGACCGAGCCGCCCACATGGAAGTTCTGGCTGGTGGCTTTGGCATTGGCCGGGATCGTTGCCTATTTCCTCTTCTACAAGTGGGCGCTCCTGATCATGAACGGTCAGGGTCTGGCGGGCGTGATGCGTCCGGACTATTGGGGCATCTTCCTCGTCAACACGGTGTTCTGGATCGGCATCAGCCACGCGGGGACGTTCATCTCCGCCATCCTGCGCGTGTTCAAAGCGGAGTTCCGCCGACCGTTTACCCGCGCCGCCGAGTTGATGACCACCTTCGGGCTGGTGCAGGCAGGCTTCAGCGTCTTCATGCACATGGGTCGTGTCTGGCTGGCGTACTGGCTCATGCCGTACGCAAATCAGCGTATGTTGTGGCCCAACCTGCATTCCCCGCTGACCTGGGATTTGCTGGCGATCACCACCTATCTGCTGTCCTCGACGATGTACCTTTTCCTGCCGCTCATCCCCGATATGGCGATGGCGCGTGACCGTTCCACCGGCTGGCGCAAGGTCTTCTACAAAACGCTCGCGCTCGGCTTTCGCGGCACGGAAGGCGAGTGGACTCACCTCCGCAACGCGATGAACATCTTCGCCTTTGCCATCATCCCCGTGATGTTCTCGGTGCATACCATCGTCTCCTGGGACTTTGCCGCCGCCACCCGCCCCGGCTGGAGTTCGACCATCTTTGGTCCGTACTTCATCGTCGGCGCGTTGCACTCAGGCATGGGCGCGGCGATTGTGGTGCTGGCAATTGTGCGCGGCACAATGAAACACATGAAATACTTCATCCGCGCCGAACACTTCGACGCCATCGGCAAACTCATGCTGATCATCTCGATGGCTTGGGCGTATTTCTTCTTCAACGATTATATGGTGCAATGGTATGGCGGCGACAAGTGGACACAGCAACTTTTGCATTTTCACGAAGCGGGTCCGTTGGGCTGGATGTGGTTCGCCATGCTGGTTTGTAACGTGGTCATTCCCTGGGCGATTTTGTGGAATACAAAGTGGCGCTCGACCCCGTGGCTGGTCGGCTTCGTCGGCATTGCCATTAACGTAGGCATGTGGTTCGAACGTTACATCATTGTCCCCATCTCTGTCACCATCAACCGTATGCCCTTTACCTGGCGCTTATATGAGCCCGGTATCGAAGTCCCGATGGGCATCGGCACGGTGGCTCTGTTCATCCTGCTTTACATGGTGGCTTCCAAACTGGTTCCTCTCATTCCCGTTTGGGAAGTGGAGGAAGGGCAGATGGCGCACGAACTCAAGAAATTTGGACGCGAGACCGTTGTATCGGTCAGCGAATTGGAATAGGAGATTCTCATGGCTGATAAAGTATCCAGCAAAGAGAACTCTGGACAAGTGTCCAGCAAAGAGAATTCTGACTCAGTGTCCCTGCTGGCGGTTTTCCCCGACCTCAGACCTGCGGCGGACGCGATTGACAAACTCCGCGACCTGGGGCTTTCGGATGACCAGATGAACGTCATCTCCGGCATTCCCGCCACTGAAGCCATGCTCGGTCGTCCGCGCCAGTGGACGAACGTCCCACGGCTGGCGGCTGGCGGCGCGGTGGTGGGATTTCTCGGCGCGGCATTCCTGGTCTTTGTTTCACCGTATCTGTACCCGGTTCCGATACAGGTCGGCCGGCAAGCCTTTGTGCCGGGTCCTCCCACGGTTGTCGTCTTGTTCGAGTTGACCATGCTTGGCATGTTGCTCTCGACCTTCCTCGGAGTCTTTCTCGATAGTTATTTCCCCAACTATCGCCCGATGGAATATGTGAAGGAAATCAGCGATGGAAAGATCGCCGTCTTCTTCATTTGCCCCGGCGAGAACTGTGACAGGTTCACCAAAGCCATGACCGCCCTCGGCGCGGAAAAGGTCGAGGCGGCGGAGGTCTATCACCTATGAGATTGTTCAAACAACTTATTGGCGTCTTTGCCGCCATCATGTTGATTATCACCGCGCTGGCGGTCTTTGCCTTCGACGTGGTCAAGATTGATTGGATCGTCTTCATGGAAATCCAGCCGTCGTATGGCACGCAGGAATTCGACCCGACTACTGGAGCGGGTCCCCGCGCGGTTCCCGCTCAATCGGTTCCCATCGAAGGGGCGGCGTACCTGCCCGGCGTCGAGCCGACCAACCCTGTCGCGGCGGATGATGTCTCCGTCTCGCGTGGGGCGCAGTTGTTCAGCATTAACTGCTCGCAGTGTCATGGAATCGACGGGAAGGGGAGTGGCACGATTGCCGCTTTTCTCGTCAAGAAGAAACCCGCCGACCTGACGGGCGAAGCCGCCCAAAGTCTGAGTGATGGACAAATCTTCATGACCATTACCGACGGCGTTTTCAACGCAGAAAACTCGCTCTTCCCCGATGTGGAGTTTTCGGGTCAATGCCCGCCGCTGAACGAGAACCTGACCGTCCGCGAGCGCTGGGACGTGGTGAACTACGTCCGCACGCTTGGGGCGCAGCCGTGATGTTTATCTTTGCTTTTTCGGGGGTTTAGCCCCCGAAAAAGCAGGGACATAAGGAAGGCAATTCATGAACGATGATGTACGCAAATACATTTATGGCGCGATCACAGTGTTCCTCGTCGGCGTGATGTCGTGGATCAGCATTATCTACGTTTCGGCTTGCGGGGTGACTCTCACCTGCAACCGTGGCGCACCCCGCGTGGACCGCACTCCCATCCCGACTTTGATTCCCGCCACCCTGCCCGCACAGGACGTCTCGTGGGATGTTGAAGCCTCCGAACCTGCCCTCATGACGGCTTCCGACACCTGCCGCACCCCCGCGGTGGATTTCATCGGCGCTTGGGCGGCGTCCCAAACTCCCAAGTCCACCGAAGCCGACCCCTTCTACTTTGTGGACAAGGGCGGCAAAAACTGCGAAGCAGCCTTCGCCGATGTGCTGACTCTTCTCAACCAGCCGGGACTGCGCGGAGTGGATTCCCTCGCCTGCACCTCCTGCCACTCTGGGGATATGACCGTTGCCCCTGCACAACTTGACTTGAGCAGTTTCGTGGGAATCATGACTGGCTCCCGCCGCGAAGCGAAAAAGCACAAGGGAACCGATATTCTCGGTGACGGTGACTGGAAAACCTCCATGCTTTATGATCATCTTACCAGTGCCAAAGTAAATGTCCCCGGTCACGAGCAGGCGCTCAGCGCCGACTATATGATCTCCGTTGGCAAGCCGTTCGCGGGTCCGCTACCGACAGCGACGCCATAGAGAATTTTTTGAAACAAAACCAACCGCCCTATCCTGCAAGGCAAGATGGGGCGGTGCCGTGTAACGGCGGTGGGGGTCAATAATTTATTTGCAGTTTTCAACTTCGGCAAACATCTCGGTGGAACCTTCCCCTGCCACATTGAAAGCAACCACTGTGTAAGTATATTTGCCTCTGCCGCCGAGGATGGCATCCAGCACGGAATCGGTGTTGGCTGGCAGTTGTACCAGCATCCTGCTGTTGCGATAAATTCGATAACCGTCTTCGTTATTGGCGGCATCCACCCACGACAAGCGGAATTTTGCAAAACCGTCTTCGCAACTGGCTTTATAGGTCAACTGGACCGGACGCGCGGGCGGAGAATACGTTCCTTTATCCACTTTGACAAAGATGTTTAATTTCAAAAGGGTTCCATCCCTGCTTTGCAACTGCCAAATGCCTTGATGTCCGCCCGTCTTTGGCGGAGCAACCATGGTGATATGGATGGTCATGCTTTCGCCAGGTGCGACGGTTTTTCCCTCCGCGACAACGGGATACTTTTCCAGTTGAGCCATTCGGTATCCTGATTCGAATCGGATGGCATAGGAACTGTCCCATGTGCAGGTGCCGCTGTTTTTCAAAGTAAAAGCCATGGTGAAATACCCGTTGGGCGGGACGGGTTTATTGCTTTTGAGGTTTACAAAATCATACGGGACATCATCGCGCAACCACTCCACACTTTCCGCAGAATCCACACAGGCGATTGGCGTCCCCACTGTGGGCGTGACCTCTGCCATAGGAATCTCCTTGGCGGCGGTGGGCGCGGCAGTGAAAATAACCACTCGTGCAATTGGCGATGGTGTGAGCGTTGGAATAACCAACGGGGTTGGCTGTGGACTGCAAGCGGAGAGAATCAAAAGAATCAGTCCGACGAGCTGAAATTTTTTCATTCACAGTTTCCTTTGGAAGATTGTGAGCAGATTATATCCTCACCACGGCACATACCCTTGTAATGAACTTCAAATGTTTTGGCTATCATATGTGGAAAACAGAACAGGCGCAAGCAAAGCCGAGCCAGTAAAAACTTGTAAAACGTTCCAAAGGTTGCCAGCAGGCACTCAAACAACTCGATGGGATATTGATGTTGTCCGTAAAGTTGACGGTTTTGACGGAATAGTCGTGTATCGGCGAAAACGGTTATTGCAAACACGGATGGCATTGACGCGTTTATTCCGTTACAATATGGATTGTATTTTGGTAAATGTGCCTTTGGCGTACGCCGCGAGTTCCTCTCCGTCAACACACAGGAGTTCGAAAGTTCAAAATGAAAACCAAACCGCGTCCCCAGATGCCCAAAGAAGATAAGCGTAGGTCAAATAAAAAATCCTTGCCGGGGGAAATCCGCAGCGGCGCTCGCACCCAGGATGCCGCCGGACAGAAACTGACACTCGATACGCTGCGCGAATCAGAAGAATATTGTCGTTTGTTTCAAGATGTTCTGCAATCTTCTTCGGATGGTATTTTGGCGGTCAATCTGGACAACGGGGTGCTTTTCGCCAACGAACGTTTTGCCGAGATGTGGATGATCCCGCAAGAGGCGATGGCTGAGAAGGATGACGCTCTCCTGCTTCAAAGGGTTCTGGATCAATTGTCAGACCCACAGTGCTTTCTCGAAAAAGTCCGCGATTTATACAACTCGGTTGAGGAGAGCTCTGACACCCTGTATTTCAAAGATGGGAGGGTGTTTGATCGGTTGTCACGGCCCCTGCTGCAGGGGACGAAATTGCGAGGCAGGGTCTGGTCGTTTCACGACATTACCGGGCGAAAGCGGATCGAAGATGCGCTGGCAGCTTCTGAAGCGGAATTACGCGCCTTGTTTTCGTCCATGGAAGATGTAGTTCTGGTCATTGACCGGGAAGGGGTTTACCGTAAGATCGCACCGACCAAACCGGGTATGCTTGTTAAACCGCCCGAGGAATTGCTCGGCAAGAACCTGAGAGATGTCTTTCCCGCCGAACAAGCTAAGACCTTTTGCGGGGTCGTGAACCAGGTCCTGGATACGGAACAAAACACGCAAATCGAATACGAGCTCATCATCGGCGGACAAACCATGTGGTTCCAAACAAACATCTCTCCGCTGAGTGAAGACAGCACGCTCTGGGTGGCCCACGATATTACCAAACGCAAGCAGATGGAGGAAGCCCTGCATGCCGCCGAAGCAAACTATCGTTCCATTTTCGAAAACGCGACTGTCGGCATCTATCAATCCACACCCCAGGGGCGCTTCCTGAGCATCAACCCGGTTATGGCGCGCATCTTTGGATATGATTCGCCATTGGAAATGCTCGAAAACATCTCCAGCATCGAGAAACAATATTATTCCAACATGGCGGACCGCCATGAATTTCAGCGCCTGATGACGGAACATGGGGAAGCGCATGAATTCACTAGTTTGAACGTATGCAAGGATGGCAGGCTCATTTGGGTGCAAGAAAACGCCCGGGCCGTGCGTGATGACCGGGGAGATATTCTGTATTATGAAGGTTTTGTCACCGACATTACCGGACGCAGGCAGGCGGAAGAGGAACTTCGCCGGGCAAAGGATGCGCTCGAGACGGCAAACTCCGAATTGATCGAAGCCCTGGAGCGTGAAAAGCTACTGGCATGCACCGACGGCTTGACCGGGCTTCACAACCGTGGTTACTTTTTCAAACTTGCCGCCCGTGAATTCCATGCAGCCTTGCGGTATGACCGCCCGCTTTCTTTCCTGATGTTCGACATGGACGGTTTCAAACAGGTTAACGATACACTTGGGCATGCAATGGGCGACAGGTTACTGGAGACAGTGGCGCGGCTTGCCATGGCAAGTGTCCGCGCGTCTGACGTGGTGGCGCGTTACGGCGGGGACGAATTCATTGTCCTGTTGCCGCACACCGGCGCGCGGCAGGCGCTTCCTGTCGCGGAGCGTATTCGCGCGAACGTTGAAGCCATGCGGCTGGAACCCGGGCAGGAAGCGTTCGCGGTTACTTTGAGCATTGGTATCAGCGAGGTATGTCGGAATCCCCTGGATGAGAATGTCGAACGCGTCATTCAGCGGGCGGATGAAGCGATGTATAAAGCGAAACAAGGCGGACGCAACCGTGCCGTGATCTTTGGACAAGCTGAAATGGGAGCAACCTGACGCCTGTTCCAAAGGAAGGCGCTGAACAAAATGGATGATGTTATGCTGGATGTCGGGAGGACTGATCATTTACAGCCTAATTTTCCCATTGTTGGTATTCGTCGTTGTCCAGCAACTCGATTCAACGCACACTGAGCAGGCGGGGCGCTTTGTGAGCGCGAACCGTTTGCGATGCTCGTCGGCAAATTTCCATAAAACTTCTTGACCGTCAGGAGATACATACATGCTTGAATTTGGGCTGGTTATTTTGGTCGGGCTGATTGGCGGCATTGCAGTTGGGATTCAATCGCCAATTGCGGGAGTCATGGGACAAAAAATAGGCGGGACCGCAAGCAGTGTCATCGTTCACTTGAGTGGGCTGATCCTTTCGGTGATTCTGCTGGTCTTCCGTGGCGGGGAAAAGATTCGAGATTGGAACACCCTGCCCTGGTACATGTTGGGAGCCGGAATCTTCGGCTTGATTCTGTATCAAAGTATCAACGTCACCTTGCCGAGGCTGGGCGCGACGACCATGCTGGCGCTGATCATCATCGGTCAACTGCTGACCGGTGTTCTGTTGGATACTTTTGGCTGGCTGGGAGTCACCGCGCGACCGATTGAATTGACCCGCGTCATCGGGATTGTGGTTCTGCTAGTTGGCGGCTATCTGGTCATCAAATAACCGCGCCACAAATGAAAGGTTTTTCCTCGTTTTATTCGCTTGCATAAAAGATCCCATATTTTGCCAAAGCCGGGTTGTTTTCCCATTGACCACATATCCCGATGTAGGTTCCCGGTTGGGGTAACTGGTTGGTCGGGACGATGACCAGCGCAGCCCGATTCGAAAGATGATCCAGCGAGGAAAAGATGGAAGTCCCTGCCGGGAACGACTTCAGGTACTCGATGAGGTTTGTGTCTGCCAGAGAGTGGACGCTTCGTCGGAATTGCCCTTGATGGAAGTTCGGCATCCAATCGAGGAAGGCAATCTTCTCGCTATGGATGTTGATGGATGTGCCGGCGTTGAATCGAACCGCAATTGCATCTTCACCGGCCTGACAATTTACGGTGGGCAGCGATGGCGGCTGACTTGAAAATTTCGTGAGCAAGGTCCCGCCCAAAACCATGATGACAAGCAGGACGCCAAATACCGCAGTGACGTTTGAATCCTGAATTGCCGGGTTTGACCGGGAAAACAACTTGATTTTGCCCATGAGCAGGGAAAGTCCCATGGCGGGCAGCAGTCCAAAGGTTACAATCGAGGCGGCATACAGCCGTACGCGGTAGGCGTCGGTGGGTGGGACAAATGGCACAGAAAGCAGGACGCCAACTGCAGTCAGGGCGGCAAGCCCGCTGTGGGGATCAGAGGGTTTTCGCAGCCACTTCACAAAGCCCAAGGCGCACAGGGTATAAATCGTCCAACGGGTGATGACGTACAATACGCTGTTTTCGCTCTCCAAAAAGGAAAAGGCGCTGTACCAACTGTTCGAGAAGAACATGGAGTACCTTTGCGCGATTCCCTGAAAGAGCAACTCCGGTTTTTGAATCATCAACTCGATTGCCAGACGGTAGATGATTCGAGTTCGTTCAGGATCCTGCATAAGCGCCAGTTCGGGATGTTGCTGAAAAATATAATTGAAGGAATGTCCGCCGGAAGCCAGCCCGTATAGCGCCCAGGAAAAATTGGAGAATGCCGTGCCCGATGGTCCTGCCAGGAGGCGGATGAACAGGGAATTCAATATGAAACCGAGGATAATTACGGCTGTCCCCAAGATAAGAAATCGAATCGAGATGCGCTTCCCTTCTTTTCTCAAAACCCATCCCACCCACAGCAACATCAGCGGAAGTGTGAACATGGCTCCAGGGCGGATGTTCAGCGCCATGGAGGTGACGAACAGCCCGAACATAGCCAGACCTTGCGACTGCTTATCCAGCCCGCGCCAGAGCAAACCCATGCCAAGCGCGCCGAAAGGAACGCCCAGCGTCTCGGACATGCTTGTCCCCGCATGGTGTCTGAAATAGATGAAAATGACGATGAGGAGAAACACGGCCGTTTCCACGCCGTGCGTGCGTTGGACCTCGCGGACGCCAAAGTAAATGGCAATTGCCGCTACCAGAGTGGTGATTGCCAGGCTGGTCATGAAGTTTTGATCCGTGACCTTCATCAGAAAGGACAAAAAGCCCGGGAAGAAAGGACGCATGGCGGAAAATTGTGAGATTTCCGCTCCGCTGAGGATTCGCAGACTGTCTGTATAATAATTTGCCGCGTCTGCCAGAGGGACTAATCCGTTGATCGCCACTGATTGGCTTTGACCCGAAACCCAAAGTCCGGCCAGGGGCAGGGCAAAAAGCGAAAGGGTTACGGACATGCCAAGAAAATCCCCGGTGCGGTTGGGGATGCGAAAGGCCAGATATAGGGTCAAAGTGATGAGCGGGATGACCAGCCCGAAGCCGGTCCGCACTGCCATGCTGACGGGGCGTAAAAGGTTTGGAGAGCGATTCGCCAGGATCAGGTTGAAGAGCAGGGTGGAAATCCCCAAAAAGAGAATCTGCCAGAGCAGGGGTTCCATCCTATTAATGAGTTTGTTTGTCATGGTAAGTTGTAGAATTATACTTGCTGTCTTATGTTCTTTTGCTTTGGTCGCGGGACATGAAAAACCTCGGATATTTATACCGAACTCAAGCGCGGCGCGGATGTAGGTTCTTCGAAGGCTTTGATGGAAACCAATCAATATCAGCCTTTTTCATGCGCCCAGATTTTAAATGTATGATAATCAGGGAGGCGATATAATTTCCCAATGTTTGACTTCCAAATCACCTCCAAAAACAACCGCGCCCGCACAGGGATATTTACCACCCCGCATGGAGATTTGACTACTCCCGTCTTTGCTCCCGTTGGCACGCAGGCAACTGTCAAGACGTTGACGCCGGAACACCTCAAGGGCATCAACGCCTCGCTGGTTCTGAGCAACACCTATCATCTTTACCTGCGCCCCGGCGATGAACTAGTCCGCGATATGGGCGGGCTGCACAAGTTTATGCAATGGCCCAATCCCATGCTGACCGATTCGGGCGGATTCCAGGTCTTTTCGCTTTCGCAGACGCGCAAAATCGACGACGATGGCGTGACCTTCAAAAGTCACATCGACGGTTCGACGCACCGCTTCACGCCCGAAAAATCCATTGCCATTCAGGAGAACCTCGGCGCGGATATCATCATGGCGTTCGACGAATGTTCCGACCCCAACGACGTTGCCTACACCAAAATCGCCATGCAGCGGACGCACCGCTGGGCGGAGCGTTCGCTTGCCGCCAAGACTCGTCCCGACCAGGCGTTGTTTGGCATCGTGCAAGGCGGAGTTAATCCAGAACTGCGGGCGGAGTCTGCGAAGTTCATCGCCTCGCTCGATACACCCGGCATCGCCATCGGCGGACTTTCGGTGGGCGAGACGAAGAAGGAAATGCACGATACGCTGGATGTGGTCACGCCGCTGCTGCCTGAAAACAAACCGCGCTACCTGATGGGGGTTGGCACGCCCGAAGATTTGATCAACGGCGTCTTGCGCGGCGTGGACATCTTCGACTGCGTCCTGCCGACCCGTTTGGCGCGGCATCATTCCGCCTTTGCCCCCGAAGGACGCCTGAACCTGATGAACGCGACCTTTGCCCGCGACCAACGTCCGATTGATGAAACCTGCGATTGTTACGCCTGCCAGACCTTCACCCGTGCTTATATCCGCCACCTCATCGTCGCAAAAGAATTGCTCGCTGGGACGTTGATCTCCATCCACAACTTGCGGGCACTGATTCGCTTGATGGAGCGAATTCGAGTTTATGTTGCTGAGGGGACGTTTGAGTCCCATGTGCCTGACTTGCTGGCTCAATGGTCGAATAATGCGAAGCGGGCGGGGAATGGGTGATGGAAGATGGAGAATGGTTAATGGAGGTTGGCAATGACCGTGATGAATTTGGATAAACTGGATGTGTGGCTCAGGGCAAAGGATTTTGCTTTGATGGTCTACAGGGAAGTTGTGCCGCATCTGCCTGTTGACGAGAAGTGGAATCTGACCTCACAGCTAAAGCGCGCGGCGCAAAGCATCCCAGCCAATATTGCCGAGGGACACGGACGTTTTCATTACCTTGACAATGTACGTTTTTGTTACATTGCCCGCGGCTCGCTGACCGAAGTCCAAAGTTACATGGCGCTAGCCTTTGAGTTGGGTTACTTGTCCGAAGAAATCTACAAGCGCATGACCGCTCAAGCAGAGTCCATTGGAAAGCAACTCAACAACTACATCGCCTACCTCAAGCGTTCCAAACAAGGGGAAAAAGAAATTCCACCCCCTTACACCATCCGCGAAGAACCTGAACCATACATTTTCGACGACCCAACCGAAGAACCACCCAACCATTAACCATGCTCCATTAACCATAACCATACTCAAAGGACCCCCCCCATGACCCTCCTCCACGCCTTCCTCCTTGGCAT
>DAOUAS010000216.1:0-11351 GCA_034433295.1 Anaerolineales bacterium
CCGTCGCCCATGTCGCGGGTGGGCGGCTCCTGCTGTTCGCAAATCTCGCCAATCTTGAACGGACAGCGGGTATTGAACTTGCAGCCCGAAGGCGGGTTGACCGCGCTTGGCACTCGTCCGCTCAGGCGGATGTTGGAGTGCGGCGCGTCGGGGTCGGCGCGGGGGACAGCCGCCAACAGCGCGGTGGTGTACGGATGATTCGGCTTCTGGAAAATCGCTTCGCACGAACCAATCTCCACGACATGACCGAGGTACATCACGGCGACATCGTCCGCGAAGAATCGCACCGAACTCAGGTCGTGCGAAATCAAAATCATCGTGGTGTTCTGTGTCTTCTGGATTTCCAGCAGCAGGTTCAGCACCGCTGCCTGCACCGAAACATCCAGCGCGGAAACAGGCTCATCGCAGACGACCATTGCGGGGTTGGTCGAGATGGCGCGAGCGATTCCCACGCGTTGTTTTTCTCCGCCGCTCAACTGTCGCGGCAGACGGTTGTAATAACTTTCGTCCAGTTTGACGGCGCGGAGCAATCGCTCGACCTCAGCCCGAATCTGATCGGGCGGGACAGTCCCGAAGCGGCGCAGCGAAAAGGCAATCTGGTCGCCGACGCTGTAGGACGGGTTCAGCACTCCGTTCGGGTCCTGGAAAACCATCTGCAAGTCGCGGATGGTTTCGATGCCGCGCTTGTTCAACGGCTTGGAAACATCCACGTTGAGGAAGTCAATTTTCCCTTCGTAGAGCGGTTCCAACCCGACGATTGCTTTCGCCATCGTGCTTTTGCCGCAGCCCGATTCGCCGACGATGCCGAGAGTTCGTCCGCGCTTGACGGAGAAACTGACATCGTCCGAGGCGCGAACGTAGCGGCGTGTTTCCATGCCGAACAATCCGCCGACGGTTTGGAAGGGGACGGGATAATAAACCTTGGCGTTGTTCACGTCGAGAACTTTTTCTTCGGTGGCGGCACGCTGGGGGGCTTCGGTTGACTTCTCAGCGGCGACAGCCCACAGCCGTTTGACTTCATCCCAATCTTTTGCGCGGCGCAGGCAGCGCACCTGATGACCTGGCTCCATTTCAACCAGCGCGGGATGCTCGGCGCTGCATTCACGATTTGCCTGTTCACAGCGCGGGGCGAAGATGCAGCCCTGCGGCAGGTTGGCAGGGGAGGGCACGCGACCTTCAATCGGATGCAGGGTGCGGGTTCCCTTGGGCGCGTCCACATCAGGCAGGCAGCGCATGAGTCCCATGGTGTAGGGGTGCATGGGATTTTTGAAAATCTCGCGCGTTGGAGCCAGCTCAACGATTTCGCCTGCATACATCACCGCGACCTTATCCGAGACGCGGGCAACCACGCCGAGGTTGTGACTGATGTAGAGCGTGGCGGTGTTGTATTTCTTTTGCAGTTCGGCAATCAAATCCAGCACAGCTGCTTCGACGGTCACGTCCAGCGCGGTGGTCGGTTCGTCCATGATGAGCAGGGACGGGTTGTTGAGCATCGTCATTGCAATCAACACGCGCTGTTGTTGTCCGCCCGAAAGTTGATGCGGATACCGCTTCATCACGCCTTCGGGGTCGGGCATATAGACTTTCTTCAACGCTTCGATGGATTCGGTGTGAGCGTCGGCTTTGTTGAATCTGCGATGGGCAATCAAGCTTTCGGCGAGTTGGTCTTGAATCTGCATGGACGGGTTGAGCGCTGACATCGGCTCCTGATAAACCATCGAAATATCCGCACCGCGCAGTTTGCGAAGGTCAGCCTCGGAACGTCCGCGAATTTGCTCGCCTTTGAAGAGGATGTCCCCGCTTCTCACGCGCCCGTTGCGTCCCAGAAAGTTGACAATCGAATACGCGGTGGTACTCTTGCCGCAGCCTGATTCGCCGACCAGACCCAGGTTCTCACCTCGATACACGTCGAAGGAGACATCGCGCACAGCGTCTACCTCGCGCTTGCGGATCTTGTATGAGACTGCCAGGTTTTTTACCGATAGGATTGGAAAGGAATCATCCATAAGTTTCTCTCTTCGTTATTGCGAGCCCCGAGCCTCAAACGGCGAGTGGGCGAAGCAATCTCATACTTGATCCTGAGATTGCTTCGGGCGGGTCTCGATACGAGCGGGAAAAGCGCCCGCTCTGCTCGACCATCGCCCTCGCAATGACACATTATTGATACCGCATGCTTTCTTCACGCAGACCGTCGGCGAACATATTCAAGCCGATGACGAGGGTGACGATGGCGACTGTCGCCGAGAGGACGGGCCAGACGTTTGCCGTCATGCGGCTGTGACCTTCCTGCACCATGCCGCCCCAGTCGGGGGTTGGCGGCGGAAGGCCGAGTCCCAAAAAGCCGAGCGTGCCGATGTAGAAGGCGGCGTAGCCAATGCGGAGTAAAAAGTCCACGATAAGAGGTCCACGGCTATTGGGGAGGATTTCGCGCAGCATGATGACGATGTCACTGTCACCGCGCAGCTTTGCCGCAGCCACGTACTCGCGAGTGCGTATATCCATTGTGAGTGCGCGCACGAGACGGGCGATACCGGGGGAGCCGCCAATGGCAATGGCGATGACTACGTTGAAGGGCGACGCTCCCACCGCTGAGATAATAATCATGTAGAGCAGGATGGTTGGGAACGCCATCAGCGCGTCGAGGATACGCATGACGATTTCATCTACCCAACCGCCGTAGTAGCCTGCGGGGAGTCCCAAAGCCAACCCGACGAGGAACGCCACAAAGACCGAGATGGGTCCCAGCGAGAGGATGGTTCTCGCGCCATACGCCACACGCGCCCAAACGTCGCGTCCCAACGTATCGGTGCCGAGGACATGCTCCGCTGTTGGGGGCTTGTTGATGTTCTTGTAATCCTGTTCAAGTGGGGAATAGCTTGTGATGAGCGGGGCAAATATCGCCACAAAGACCCAGGCAAGCACAACTACCAACCCGATGACCGCTGTCGGCGAGTAGAAAACCAACTCGCCCAGTTCCCGCGTCCCTTTCCAGAATCCGCGTAAAGCCAGCGTCAGCCGTGAGGCGGGTTTCGTCATGGAAATATTTTCCGTTGCCATGCCTGCCTCCTATGAATAGCGAATGCGCGGATTGATGAGCGAGTAAATCAAGTCCGCGATGAGTTGGGTGCCGACTGCCAGCAAAATCAAAACCATTGCGCCTGCTTCGATGGAATAGACATCCTTGAAAAGCGCCGCATTGAGGATGAAGTTGCCCAAGCCCGGATACCCGAAGACGGATTCAACGACCACCAAACCGCCGATGAACCAGTTGATGTGCAGCATGATGACGGTGATGGGCGCCATCATCGCATTCCGCAGAACATGGCGGGTGACCACCTGACGGTAGGTCAAGCCCTTCAAAATGGCGGTGCGGACGTAGGGACTGTTCATCACCTCGACCACGCTGGAGCGGGTGATGCGCAGCACATAGCCGATTTCCACCAGTCCAGCCGTCAGCACGGGCAAGACCAGCAGACTGGGATTCTTCCACAGCGCGTCCGCCGAAGTAAAGACCGCCGCGCCCGGCAGCACTTTCAGCCAGATGGCGAAAATCATGATGAGCAGGATGCCCGTTGCAAAGTCGGGGGAACCGGCGGTAATCAAGCCGCCGATGGAGATGATGCGGTCGATGAGTTTGCCTTCGTTCAAGCCCGCAATCAAGCCGAGGACGATGGCGGTGGGGATGGAAAAGGCGAACGCCAATGCAGCGAGAATCAGCGAGTTGAGGATTCTGCGCCCGATGACTTCCGCCACCGGAGCCTGATACCTGAGCGAGATGCCTGCGTCGCCCCGAATCAATCCCTTGCTGAGGGGGATGTAATCCACGGGGGCGCCGGTGCTTTCGACCCAGCCCGAATAGTCCAGCCGGTATTCAACGTCCTTTGAGCCGCGCACCCATTTGGCGGCGCGGTTTGCCGTATCGATTCCCCAGAAATATTCCTTGCCGTCTTCGCCCACTGTCCACGATTCTTCATCGAGGATTTTTTCGGTGCTGTCGTCGGGAAGCAGGACGACTTTGTAGAGTTGCCCTTCCTCCACCGTCCATTGTTGATATTCTCCATCTGGCGCAACCGCCCACCACTGACGGGAGTTTTTGACCAATCCCTGTTCGCTGATGGTTTGTTTCAGCGGCAGACCAATCTCGGCGCTGGCTTGCCAGTCTGAGCCAAACAGCCAGGAGACGTAGCGGATGGCGACAGGGCGGGTCAGTCCCAACTGACGCGCCATCGAGGCTTCCTGTTCGGGGGTGGCATACGCGCCGAGGATGTTGCGGGCGACGTTGCCCGGCGCAATCTCGACGATGGCAAATACCAGCATGGAGACCAGAAACATGGTCAACAGCATGGTCAACAATCGCCGCACGATGTATCTTGCCATTGGCTTCTCCGATGGTTACGGGGTAGCGTCATTGCGAGAGCGGTGCTTTTCCGCTCGAAGCAATCTCTTTGTGTGACTGGGGGATTGCTTTGGACTGGTCTCGATACGAGCGAGAAGAACATTCGCTCTACTCGACCAACAGCCCTCACAATGACACAAGGTGTCGAATTTTATTTCTGTTTATCGATCCAGGCTTGCTCGCGCATTACAACTTCGTGAATGGCTTTCTGGACATCTTCGGGCAGAGGCTCGGTCTTGTGCTTCGCGAGGATGTCATCGACCATTTTGGAGGCGCGGGCTTCCATGGTCAAACCGCCGCGTTTCTGCCAGACCGAGAACGGGTTCTTGTCGATGAGTTTCGAGTAGAAGGGTTCCTTGAAGTGGCGGATGGTGTGTTCGTGTCCGAGATAACTGCCGGTGGGACCGAGTTCCTCGACCACATCCAACGCCAGGGTTTCTTCGTCCACAACCACGCCGGCGGTGGTGGCGCGCAGGAAGCCCAAAATCTCGTTGCAGATTGCCATCAACTGCATACTGCCCTGCAAGCCCGCGTCCATGAAACCAACGTCATGGACGATGTTCGCACCGTGCAGGAGCGAGGTCATCAGGCTGAGGGTGGCTTCGAAACCAGCTTGCATGTCCAGTAGTTTTGAGTCGGTGGAGCCGCCCAAGCCGAAAACGGGCAGGTCATAGTATTTGCCCATCGAGGTGGGGACGCCCTGCTCGTCGGCGAGAACATAATTCCCAACCATGGTTTGCAGGTTGTAGGGTCCGCCGTTCCAGCCGGGGACGGCAATCGGAGCGCCGGGGTGGACGAGTTGAGACAGGACGATGCCCAGCAGAATGCCGGCGTTCATCGTTGCCATGCAACCCGCAGTCGTGGCAGGGGAGTTGACTCCGCCAGCGTTGAGCGGGATGTACAACTGCGGCAGTCCCTTTTCTGCGAGGAACATGCATTTTTGAAGCGCTTCCTGGTTGGCAATCAACCCGGAGGTGACGTTGATGTAGCAAGTGGCAAAGGGTTTTTTCTGGAAGGCTTCGGCGCCGCCCGCGACGATCTCACACATTTCAATTGCAGCCACACAGCCTTCAAAGTCGGGGGTGACGAAGACAATCGGCTTGGTGGTGGTGTTGAGCATGACTTCCATCTGGTAACGGTCATAGATGCGCTGGTCAACGTCTTCGGGCAGGAAGGCAGACATGACGAAGTCGATCTCAGGCAGGGCATCCAACACGGTGGAGGCTTCGCGCACGTCGTTCAACACGGGCTTGCGGCGCTGGTTGGTGCGATGGTCCCAGATATTGAGGCAATCCGAACCGCCGCCATAGTAGGAGTTGTATTGGCCAGCGCGCATGGCAACCTTGCCTTTGCGGTTATAGAGCGTGATGGTGGAAGGCGCGGTGGATAAAGCGCGCTTGACCATGTATTCGGGGATGCGGACGCGCAGACCGTCGCATTGAGCGCCGCCTTTTACCAATATGTCTCTTGCTTTTTCATCATGAACATCGACGCCGATACGCTGGAGGACTTCCAGGCTGGCGAGATGGATATTTTCACATTCCTGTTGTCCCATTCTTGAATAATGGGCGCTTGTCATATTCGTGCCGTGAGTTTGAATCATGCCTTGCCTCTTTATGGGTGGATTTAATCTTATGCCTTCGTTTGTCACTCTGAGCGAAGCGACACTTGCGCCGCGCGCCAGTGCGGTGAGAGTCTCCACTTATAATATCGAGATTCTTCGTTACACTCAAAATGACATTTTACGTTCTGGCGGGGGCTTAGCCCCCGCCAGAACGTACTTGCAGTACGGACTACAAAATGTGGTTACGCGTCCTTCCAGGTTTCGTAGAAGATGGCGTATTCCTGCGGGTCAGCAACAACGTCGTGGATGTTCTTCTTGTAAATCTTCCAAACGCTCATGAAGAAGGGGATGCAGACCGTGCCGCGTTCCTTCTGGATGACTTCGAGTTTGCCGACCAGTTCCTTGCGCTTTTCGAGGTCGAGGGTGCCGACTGCCTCGTTGAGGATGTCGATGAATTCCTGGTCAACCCAATGGGATTCGTTCCAGGCGGCGGGGGTACCGTCGGGGTTGGCGGTGTAGGCGACTGCCAAAGTCATGGGGGCCAGCGTGCGATGCGACCACCAGGTGATGCCCATGTTGAAGTCGGTCCAGCCCTCCCAATATTGTGAAGCGGGCATGGGATTGAGGTTGATGGTAAAACCGCCAGCCGCAGCGTCTTCCTTGAGCGCCTGAGCATACGCCATCGATTCGGGCCAGTCGCTGGCAACCGCCAGTTCGACGGTCACGCCGTCGGGATAGCCCGCAGCCGCGAGCAATTCCTTCGACTTGGCGGTGTCGAACGGATAGGGCGGGATGTCCACGAATTCGGGGTTCGCCTGGGCGACATGGCTGTCGTTGCCGATGGTTCCCTGTCCTTGCAGGGCGAGCGCCAAAATCTTCTCGCGGTTGTGGCAGTGCTTGAGCGCCTGGCAGACTTCGACCTTCGTCCAGGGTTCCTGATCGGCGCGCATGCGCAGGACGCGGGTGGCTCCGGTGGGGGTGGGGACGATCGTCGATTCGGGGTCATCCTTGAGGGCTTCCCAAATGGCGACGTTTGGCTCGATGATGGTGTCCACCTGTCCGCTCTGGTAGGCGGAGAGATCGGCGGAGCGGTCATCGCCCAACTGGACCATGATGATTTCATCGAGGTAGGGCAGAGGCTTGCCATCCGCGCCATTGCGCCAATAGTCCTTACGGGCCTTGAGGACACAGCGTTCGCCAACCACATATTCTTCCATGGTGAAAGCGCCGGTGCCGACAGGCTCCTTGGTGATGTCGCCGCCGAAGGAGGCGGGGACGATGCCGGCGGGATATTGAGCAAGATGTTCGGGAATGAAGATGGATGGGGTGGCGAGTTTTAGGGTGACGGTGTAATCGTCGGTCTTGGTCACGCCGTCGAGGGTCAGGTAGCTCATGGCGCCGAACATGGAGGATTGGACGGATTCGGTCAGCCACTGCTTGAAGTTGAACATGACGTCATCGGCGGTCAGTTCCTGTCCATTGTTGAACTTGACGCCCTTGCGCAGGACCAGGGTCCAGGTCAGCAGGTCGTCGCTGGCGGTCCAACTCTCCAGCAGATAGGGTTCGGTGATACCCTGCGGATTGGTGTAGGTGAGATATTCGATCACATGACGCCAGGGGTGCGAGGCGCTGACCAGCGAGAAGGTGGCAGGGTTATCAACACGTTCGATGCGGGTCGCGCAGGTCAGGGTTCCACCGCGGACAATGCCCGAAGTCGGGGCTTCGGTTGCAACGCCAGATGCTTTGGTTGCTACGGATGCGGCAGGGGCTTCGGTTGCGGCTTCCGGCGTGCCGCAGGCGGCTAAAAATTCAGCGCTAGCGAGTGTCATGCCTACCAAAGTGGAGAGCCTGAGAAAGTCGCGGCGCGTAATCTTGCCTTCACGAAGTTGCTTGTTGGCTTCAGTAACCAATGGGTGAATCTTCTTTTCCATTTTTTGAACCTTTCTATTTTGAATTGATTGGATTTCATCGGGAATTACACCGAAATATTGGTTCAATCTTTGAGCGGTCACCTCCTAAAAAGAGATAACAGGAAAGGACAGGCTATTTTTAAATCGGCATCCAGAAACGCAAAGCTGTTGATGTATTAATAATAGCATCTAATATATTATTAGTCAATAACTAATATATCAGTTTTAATTTTTGTTGCAAATTGATATATCTTGTGGTAATATCCTAAATCAAGGAGCAATGCCATGAGTGAGGCGGCTGTCCACTCTACTTCGAAAAGCCTGATTTACAAAAAAATGCGCCGATCCATTATCATGGGTCAGCGCGAATCTGCAGAGCGGCTCAATATCGAGGAGCTTGCGCAGGAATACAACACCAGCGTCACGCCGGTGCGCGATGCGTTGCAAATGCTCAGCCATGAAGGACTTGTGGTTATCAAACCGCGTTCAGGTTACTTTGTAGCAACCATCACCCTCAAACAATTAAGGGATCTGTTGGATGTACGCCGTACTTTGGAACTTTCGGGAGTCGAACGCGCCGCGCTTCGCGTCACCCCGGAACAGATCGAAGAATTGCAAAGCGTCCACGCCGGCTATACGGGCGATGACGATGAATCCTACGACCGTTACACTGACGAAAATAGAAAGTTTCACTACCTGCTGGCGAAGGCAAGTGGCAATAATGAACTGGCTGAACTGGTGGGGAAGTTGCACGACCAACTGGCGCGCTTTATGGTCATGCGTCGCGCGGGAAAGACGATGGAAACCACCCACAAAAGGATTTTGGATGCGGTTATCGCCCACGACGCCGAATCCGCCCGCCAGGCTCTGCTCGATGACATCGACCGTGCGCACGAAGCCATCCTCGATAACATCATGGAAGAAGATTCTGAGTCCTGGCATCTATGATTTTCAATAAAGCCCTGACGTTATCCCATCGTCAGGGTTATCGTTTCAATCCTCACCTCCTGGAGAAAAAATGGACCTCAAACAAATTTTCGAAAACGTGATCAATGGGGCTGCACCCGCCGTCGAAACCGGTGTGAAAGAAGCCCTGGCCGCGGGCGTCAGCGCTGATGTCATCTTGAAAGAAGCCTTGATTGCCGCCATGGATGAAGTTGGAAAGCGCTACGAAGAGGGCGATATCTTCGTCCCTGAGATGTTGGTTGCCGCCCGCGCCATGCAGACCGGTCTGGCGCTGTTGAAACCGCACCTCGTTGGCGGCGGTACCGAATCCGCGGGCAAGGTTGCCATTGGCACGGTCAAGGGCGATCTGCACGACATCGGCAAGAACCTCGTCGCCATGATGCTTGAGGGTGCAGGTTTTGAAATCATTGATCTCGGCGTGGATGTCCCCCCACAGGCGTTTGTGGATGCCGTAAACAACAAGGGCGCACAGGTTGTCGGCATGTCGGCGCTGCTGACCACCACCATGAGCAACATGGGCGTGACCATCGAAGCGCTCAAAGCCGCCGGTCTGCGCGACAAGGTCAAGGTGATGATTGGCGGCGCACCCGTCACCCAGGATTTTGCCAATCAGATCGGCGCGGACGGTTTCGCGGCGGATGCCTCCAGCGCCACCCGCGTTGCCCGCGAACTGCTCGGATAATACCGAGTTTTTGAAAATGTCTATCGCAAGCCAGTTGCCAGACTCTTTTTAGTCACGGCGCTGGCTTGTATTATTTGTAAAATGTCATTCTGAACGTAGTGACACTTGCGCCGCGCGCCAGTGCGGTGAGAATCTCGGAAATATGAAGTAAAGACCCTTCACTTCGTTCAGGGTGACTTGATAAAAGGAGATTCAAATGACTGATCGCAAGAAAATTTCCCTGCCGTATCTTTTCCAAAAAGTGCAGGACAAGGAACCCATCAGTTGGCTGACCTGTTACGACTATCCCACCGCCTATTTGCAGGAACAGGCCGGCGTGGAGATGATCCTCGTCGGCGACAGCCTTGGCATGACCATGCTTGGTTACGACTCGACCCTGCCCGTGACGATGGACGACATGATTCGCCATGCCTCCGCCGTGCGGCGCGGCGCGCCTACCGCCTTTGTGGTGGGTGACATGCCCTACATGACCTACCAGCCGAGTAACGAACTTGCCGTCAAAAACGCGGGGCGCTTCATGGCAGAAGCCGGCTGTGACGCCATCAAACTCGAAGGCGGCGCGGCAATGGCTCCCCGCATTCAGGCGATTGTCGAAGCGGGCATCCCCGCCATTGGTCACCTTGGATTGACCCCGCAATCTGTCGCGGCGCTGGGCGGGTTCCGCTTACAGGGCAAATCGGCTGAAATGGCGAAGAAGATCGCCGACGACGCCAAGGCGTTGGAAAAGGCTGGGGCTTTCGCCATCCTCCTCGAACTGGTCCCCGACCGCTTGTGCAAGATGATCACCGAACGCGCCGAGAACTGCATCATCATGAGCCTCGGCTCGGGTCCCGACGCGCATGGTCAATTGTTGATTTACCATGATATGTTTGGTTTGTATCCCAAGTTCAAGCCGAAGATGGCGAAGGTCTTTGGCAACGCGGGCGAGGTTATCCTGAACGGGTTGAAACAATACGTCAGCGAAGTCAAGAGCGTGACCTTCCCCGCGCCAGAAAATTGGTTTGGGATGCCCGATGAAGAATTCAATGAGTTGAGGAAGATCGTCAAGTAATTTACCCAAATGCTCCTTCGGGGCTTAGCCCCGAAGGAGCATTGTATTTATGGAGACCCTATGACCTTTGCAAATCGTACCGCGCACCTTAAGCCCGAAGGCGCGTATCAAGTTTTGGCGCGCGCCAACCAACTCGAAGCGGCGGGACGTTCCATCGTCCACCTCGAAATCGGTCAGCCTGACTATCCTACATTCGAGAACGTCAGTTGGGCGGGCGTCGAAGCCATCCGCACGGGCAAGACGCGCTACACTCCTCCCGCTGGGATGCCCTCCCTGCGCGAAGCCATCGCCGAAGACAGCGGCAAGCGGCGTGGGATTCAATTCACGGCGGATGAAGTGGTGGTCAGCCCCGGCGGAAAACCCAACCTGTTTTTCCCGACCCTCGCGCTGGTCGAACCCGGCGACGAAGTCATCTACCCGAATCCGGGCTTCCCGACCTATGAGGCGATGATCAAAGTGGCGGGCGGAATCCCGGTGGCGGTTCCGCTCTTAGAGGAGAACCAGTTTTCCTTCGACCTTGCCGCCTTCGACAAACTCATCAACGAGAAGACCAAGCTCATTATCATCAATTCGCCGAGCAACCCCACCGGCGGAGTCATTCCGCTGGACGATTTGAAGCACATCGCGGCGCAGGCGCAGAAATATGACTGTTGGGTGATGTCGGATGAAATTTACGCCCGCATTATCTATGACGGTTTGACTGCGCCTTCGATTGCCGCCCTGCCCGGAATGAAGGAACGCACCATCATCGTGGACGGGTTTTCCAAGACCTACTCGATGAC
>DAOUAS010000217.1:0-13852 GCA_034433295.1 Anaerolineales bacterium
GGCGCGCTGCTGGTGGACATCCACGGGCAGGCGGAACATCTCTCCCTGCTCGATCCGCGCGCGCACCTCGGGCTGCTCGATCGCTTCGCCGAAGTTGGTCAACCCCTGAGCGACTACCGTCAGACCTACCACACCCTGCTCAATCTGCGTCGCGAACTAACAGACCTCCGCAAGGCCCAATCTGATTCAGACCGCCGCATCGAGATGCTCACCTATCAAGCCGAGGAAATCGAAGCCGCAAGGCTGAAGCCCGGTGAAGATGAAGAACTCCGCCAGGAACGCGACCGCCTTGCCAATGCCGAGGCTCTTGCTCAAAATGCGCAAGAGGCGCTGGCTGTTTTGGACGAAGGCTCGCCCGAAACGCCTGCCGCCACCGATTTGATTGGTCAAGCCGCACAGGCTTTGGGCGCGCTCGCCAAGATTGACGCGGCGCAGTCCGAACTGGCAAATCAAGCCGACCTCCTTCTTGACACCATCTCGGATGTCGTTCACACTTTGCGCGATTATCTCGAAGAGATCGAGTTCAATCCCAAACGATTGGAAGATGTCGAAGAGCGGCTTGACCTGATTCACTCACTCGTCCGCAAATATGGCGGCAGTATCCCCGCTGTCATTGCCTATGGCTCGGATGCCCGCAAGCAACTCGAGACTATCACGGGTGCAGCAGAGCGCATCAACGAGTTGGAAATGCAGGAAGCAAAACTGCTGGAGAAGCTTGCCAAACAGGGTGGGGCGCTTTCTGAAAAGCGCAAGTCTGCGGCGGGGGAAATGGGCGCGGGAATCGAAGCCGAACTCAACGACTTGAAGATGCAATCTGCCCGCTTCGGCGTGGACTTCCAGACCAAACCCGACCCCAATGGCGCGCCCCTGCCTGACGGCTCGCGCATCGCCTTCGATCAAAACGGTTTTGACCGTGTTGAGTTTTTGATCGCGCCCAACCCAGGCGAAGGACTCAAACCGCTGGCGAAGATCGCCTCAGGCGGCGAGACCTCCCGCCTCATGCTTGGTTTGAAGAACGTCCTCGCCCGTGCCGACGAAGTCCCCTCGCTCATCTTCGACGAAATCGACCAGGGTATTGGTGGTCGTGTGGGCATGGTGGTGGGACAAAAACTCTGGAACCTTTCGCGTTCCCATCAAGTCTTTTGCGTGACCCACCTTCCGCAACTGGCTGTCTTCGGCGACCAGCATTATCAGGTGCAAAAACTCGTCAAGGATGGGCGCACCCTCACTCGCGTCGAGAAGTTGGAAGGCGAACAACGCCTGCTCGAACTCTCGCAAATGCTCGGCGAAGTCGGCGAAGGCACGCTGCGTTCCGCGCATGAGTTGTTGCAGTCCGCAAGGCAGATGGTGAAAGCGAAGAAATAAATCAAAGAATCAAAACCGCTCCAAATAATGGAGCGGTTTTTTGTCGTATACGTTCGCCGTGAGCGAAGTCGAAGGGCTTTTTTCATCCGTACTTCGACTTCGCTCAGCACGGACTATCTTTTCACCATGCGCTTAAATGTTGACCGCCAGGGTGAGGGGGGCACCCTAGCGGTCAACGTTAGCAATAATACATCATGGTTTTGTTTTTGACAAGGGTGTTTTCGTTAGAGGAATATTAATATTTTTTCAGGAAGACTTCAGTGCCCCGAGCAGGAATCGAACCTACATCTAAGCCTTAGGAGTGCCTTGTTCTGTCCGTTGAACTATCGGGGCGGACAACGGCATTATACTCAAAAGGATAAAATATATCCATGTCCGAGGCTCGGAAATGTGCCTCGTCCGTGTAAAACATTCTGTGGTTAAATTGGGACATTCCACGAAGACTGGTGATAATATGCTCATTCATTCTGCTTCCCAACTCCTGACCCTTGCAGGCGGCCCCCAGCGCGGACGTGCCCTTGGTTCTCTCGGCATCATCGAAAAAGGCGCTGTGGTGGTTCGTGACGAAAAGATCGTTGCCGTCGGCTCCACCGACGAATTGAAGAATGCCTATCCCGACGAACCCACTCTCGATGCGGGTGGATGCGTGCTGATGCCTGGTTTTGTGGACCCGCACACACATCTCATCTGGGCGGGGGATCGCGCAAATGAATTCTCGATGAAGATGAGCGGCATGGCCTATCTCGACATCCTCGCGGCGGGCGGCGGGATCATCTCCACCGTCAAAGCCACGCGTACTGCCGGCATCGAATCGCTGATTGCGCAGACTCGCCCGCGCTTGTTGAGGATGTTTTCGCACGGGACCACCACCGCCGAAGCGAAAACCGGCTACGGCTTGCAAACGTCCACCGAACTGCGCCTGCTCAAAGCCCTGCTGGCGCTCGATGATGAAAGTCCGCTCGACCTCGTCCCCACTTTCCTCGGCGCGCATGCCATTGCTCCGGAATTCAAGGACAATCCGCAAGGGTATGTCGACGAGGTCGCCGACACAATGCTTCCCATTTTAAAACAATGGTGGGAGACGCATGCCCCGCATCAGTCCCTGCCTTTTGTGGATGTCTTCTGTGAGAACAAGGCGTTCGACCTCGAACAATCGCGCCAGATATTGACCAAAGCCCGCTCGCTGGGATTCCCGCTCAAGATCCACGCGGACGAGTTCGACAACCTTGGCGGCGCGGCGCTGGCGGCGGAACTGGAAGCCGCCTCCGCCGACCACCTGGTCAAGACTTCGGATGCGGACATCGCTGCGCTTGGCAAGTCGGAGACTGTCGCCGTTTCCCTGCCCTGCACGCCCTTCGGTCTGGCGGAGTGTGAGTATACCCCCGCCCGCAAACTCATCGAAGCGGACGCCATCTTTGCGCTTGCAACGGACTGCAACCCCGGCACGACCTGGAACGAGTCGATGCAATTCGTCATTGCCCTTGCCTGCCGCTCCATGAAGTTGACTCCCGCCGAAGCCATTGCCGCGACCACCGTCAACTCCGCCTATGCCATTCGTCGGGCCGATACAGTCGGCTCGATTGAGGTTGGCAAGCAGGCGGACATGCTCATCCTCTCCGTGGCGGATTACCGTCAGTTGGGATACCGCTACGGGACCAATCTCGTCAAGCAGGTCATCAAGTGCGGACGGGTGTATTCGGTCGATGTGGGATACTATCGCACGGCATAAATTACAGAAAATCGAAACGGAAAATCATGAAGCCAACACTCAAAGATTTGGAACGGCTCGCGCGCGGCGCGGGCGACATCCTGCGCGATGGATACAACAAGGAACACCAGGTCAAGTTCAAACGTATCTTCGACCCGGTGACAGAGATCGACCATGCCTCGGAGGAATTCCTGTTGAAGGAAATCCACGACCATTTCCCCGACAGTCACATCCTGACCGAGGAGAGCGGCGAAATCAAAGGGGCGAATGGCGGAACCTGGTACATCGATCCGCTCGACGGGACGGTGAACTACTCGCATCACATCCCGCTCTTCTGCGTG
Source organism: Anaerolineales bacterium (assembly GCA_034433295.1). GTDB lineage: Bacteria > Chloroflexota > Anaerolineae > Anaerolineales > Villigracilaceae > Villigracilis. Next base: position 3,415 of record DAOUAS010000217.1, read on the forward strand.
TCCATCGCGTACGCCTTCGACGGTGTTGTCGTTCTGGGCGCAGTGTATGACCCGATGCGCGATGAAATGTTCCTCGCCGAACGCGGCAAGGGCGCGACTCTGAACGGGAAGCGGATTCACGCTTCTCAAACCACCGAACTGGAGAAAAGCCTGCTGGTGACCGGGTTCCCATACGACGCCTGGCACACGCCGCAGGATAACTTCGCCAACTTCGAGAAACTCGGCAAGATGACGCAGGGCGTGCGGCGGTTTGGTTCCGCCGCCATCGACGCCGCCTATGTAGGGGCGGGACGTTTCGACGCGTTCTGGGAGTTTTCCCTCAAGCCGTGGGACATCGCCGCCGGTGGACTCATCGCCGAGGAAGCCGGGGCAACCGTCACCGCGCTGGACGGGGGAACGGATTACATCTCCGCGCCGCAGTCGGTCCTCGCCGCCGCGCCGGGAATTCACCGCAAGTTATTGGAGCAGTTGGAGTAGCTGGAGTAGCGTCCTTTACCTTATGAAAGAGAAACTCATCCTCGTCACCGGCGCAACGGGCTACGTGGGCGGACGTCTCGTGCCGAGGCTGCTCGGTGCGGGTTACCGTGTGCGCTGCCTGGTGCGCGATCCCGCGCGTTTGCAGGGACGTCCGTGGTTGGGGCGCGTGGAAGTGGTCACTGCCGATGCGCTGGATGAGTCCACGGTGACGGAGGCCATGCGGGGCGTTTCGGTCGCCTATTATTTGATTCACGGCAAGCAGGGCGGACGGGATAATGCCGAACGCGACCTGGCTGTGGCGCGGATTTTTGCGTCTGCGGCGGAGAAGGCTGGCATCGAGCGCATCATCTACCTCGGCGAGCTGGTCGATCCGGCGGCGGATTTATCTCCCTACCTGCGGGCGCGCCACGAGACGGGTTACATGCTGCGCTACAGTCCCGTCCCCGTGACGGAGTTCCGCGCGGGCATGATTGTCGGTTCAGGCTCGGCGCTCTTCGAGATGATTCGCTACCTCACCGAACGCGAGCTGCTCCTCATTTGTCCCGCCTGGTTTTACTCCGAAGCCCAGCCGATCGCCATCCGCGACGTCCTCTCGTACTTGGTCGCCGCGCTCGATTCCCCCGAAAGCGTGGGACGTGTAATCGAGATCGGCGGCTCCACCCGCCTGACTTACGCCCAGATGTTGCTCGATTATGCCAAGGAGCGCGGACTCAAACGTCGGCTGGTGCGGACTCCCTTCTACGCGCCGAGGCTGTCGGCGTATTGGGTGCACATGGTCACGCCGATCCACTGGCGGGTGGTCGCTCCACTGATCGAAGGCTTCCGCGAGAATCTGATTGTCCGCGATGATGTGGCGCGCAGACTCTTTCCGCAGATCAAGCCGCTCGACTTTTCAACCGCTGTCCACTTTGCGATGAACAAGATCCAGCGCGACAACGTGGAGACCAGTTGGATGGATGCGCTGGTTGTCGCGCAGGGCGACGTCAAGCCGTATGTGTTCTCGGTTGAGGATGGGATGTTTGTCGAACGGCGCAGCATCCTGCTCGATCTGCCCGCCGAGACGGTCTTCCGTGCCTACGCCGGCATCGGCGGCGCGCGCGGCTGGATGTACATGAATTGGGCTTGGACGTTGCGCGGCTGGATGGATAAAGCCATCGGCGGCGTGGGTTTGCGGCGCGGGCGGCGGCATCCCGACGAAATCCGCACCGGCGAGTCGCTCGACTTCTGGCGCGTGGAATTGGTCGAGCAGGATCGCACCATGCGACTGCGCGCCGAGATGAAGGTGCCGGGCAAAGCCTGGCTGGAGTTTATCTCCGAGCCGCAGGCGGACGGCAAAACCCTCTTCACGGTCTGCGCCTACTTCGAGCCGTTCGGCCTGCCGGGATATATTTACTGGTATGCCATGTGGCCCTTCCACAAATTCATCTTCGACGGTCTCGCCAGGCGATTGGCTTCCCGTGCGCGGGTTCTGGGTCATGCTTACTAGACTAAACATGTCACTCTGAGGGAGCGTGCCTTTTGCGACCGAAGAGTCTCGTATTTTGTGGTAGAGATGCTCATCTGCACTGCGCCAAACGCAGTGCGGTGCAAGTGTCGCCGTAACGCGGCTCAGCATGACATATTTGATAATTTACATTTATTGGTGAACCATGCGACCTCTTATTCTTGTTACCGGCGCCACGGGCTACATTGCAAGCCGACTCATCCCCCGATTGTTGAACGCAAACTATTGTGTCCGCGCGCTGGCGCGTGACCCAAACAGACTCCGGGAGCGGAGTTGGTTCCGTCACGTGGAGGTTTTCTCCGGTGACGTGATGAATCCGCCGAGTCTTGCGTCCGCATTGAAGGGTGTGGACACGGCTTACTATCTCATCCACAACATGTCCAGCGGGCGTGGTTACACCGAGCGCGAATTGGAAGGCGCGCGTAATTTCGCACAAGCGGCGGAGGGAGCGGGCGTCGGTCACATCGTCTACCTCGGTGGGCTGGCCGACCCCGAACAGCACATCGCCCCGCACATGCGCTCGCGCATCGAGACCGGTGTCGTGCTGCGGCAGGGCAGAGTCCCGGTCACCGAGTTTCGCGCCGGGGTCATTGCCGGTTCGGGAAGCATCTCCTTCGAGATGATTCGCTTCATGACCGAGTTATGCCCCATCGTGCCGGGACCGGACTGGCTGAACAACAAGTCGCAACCGATTGCTGTCCAAAACGTAATCGATTATCTGCTCGCGGCATTGGTCAATCCCAACGGGCGCGGCGGGGTCTTCGAGATCGGCGGGCCGGGGATTTTCTACTATAAAGACCTCATGCTGAAATATGCCCACGCCCGCGGACTCAAACGAAGCATGATCCTCCTGCCCTACATCCCGCTCTGGCTGATGGCTCTCGGCGTCGGCTTGATGACGCCCGTCCCACGCCCGATTGCTCATGCCCTCATTGGCGGACTCTCCGCCGACAGCGTGGTCAAACATCCCGAAGCGTTGACGGTCTTCCCCGAAGTGGAATTGGTCAGCTTCGACGAGGCGACTCATTCGGCGCTTGCCGACCTTTCACCTCTCCACATCGAACGCGTCTGGGATGACGATGGGCGGGTGATCAAAACAATCAAGCATGAAGGCTTCTTCATTGCCCATTCCACGGTCAGGGTGGATGCCGGGTGTGAAGTCGTGTTCGGCTCCATTATGAAAGCGGTGGAAGGTTTGGAATCGCGACGCTGTATCTTTGACATAATCGAGCCGGGACAAAGATTACTGCTCGGAGTACGGGGAAATATCCCCGGCATGGGCTGGTTGGACTGGCGTGTGGAACCGGAGATGAATTCAGACGGGGCGCGTCTGACCCGCCTTTCCCAAACTTATTATTTTTCTCCGCGGGGCATGTTGGGTTTTTTATACTGGTACCTTTCCCATCCGTTCCGCGCGATTGCTTACCGCTGGTGGATGAGAAAAATCGCGCGTCTTGGGATTTTGAACACATGATATTCGACATGTAATTATTCCCTTCTCCAGCCCGTCAAATTATGTGATAATACCAACGTCGCATGTATCTTCGTGAACGTGACGACACATCCCAATTTTAGAACGCAGAGCGCAATGTTTCGAATGGGGGAAGCGCCCGAGCGGACTCTACCTTAATCGGAGGGTACCATGTCAACAGTTACACCTGTCTCAACCAGCACGTCACAGCGCAAGAAGGTGACCACGCTGACGTTCCGTCAAAAGAAGGAACGCGGCGAACCGATCACCATGCTCACAGCCTACGACTATCCCACCGCGGTGGCGATGGACAAGGCTGGTGTCGATTCCATCCTCGTCGGCGACTCGCTGGCGATGGTGGTTTTGGGTTACGAAAATACCCTGTCCGTCACCATGGACGAAATGCTGCACCACGCGCGAGCGGTCTCACGTGGCGCGAAGAGCGCCCTGCTCGTCGGCGACATGCCGTTCATGTCGTACCAGGTCACAGCGGAGGAGGCGCTTCGCAACGCAGGACGCTTCCTGCAAGAGGCTGGCATGGACGCGGTCAAGCTCGAAGGCGGGCGAGATCGGGCGGATGCGGTCCGCAGAATCGTGGGCGCGGGTATCCCCGTCATGGGACATCTCGGGCTGACGCCTCAGTCCATCCATCAGCTTGGCGGATTCCGCGCTCAGGGCAAGACTGCTTCGGCGGCGAAGATTCTGCTCGAAGATGCGAAAATCCTCGAAGAAGCGGGCGCCTTCAGCCTCGTGCTTGAGTCTGTTCCTGCGCGGCTGGCGGAATATATCTCGAAGCAGATTTCCATCCCGACGATTGGCATCGGCGCGGGCGCGGGCTGTGACGGTCAGGTGCTGGTCACGCATGACCTGCTCGGACTCTTCGACCGCTTCACGCCGAAGTTTGTCAAAAAGTATGCAAACTTCCACGCGGAGATGAACAAAGCTTTCACCGAGTACATCGACGATGTGGAGACCAGACGTTTTCCTGCGGTCGAACACACAGTCGAGATGACGGATGAGGAATGGAACGAGTTTCTAAAATAAATTCCGTCATTGCGAGGAGGATGCTCTTTCCGATATCATCCCGAATGTTCTTAGCGGGGCGAAGCAATCTCCTGCAAAATATGAGATTGCTTCGCCAAAGAACGGCTCGCAATGACATATCAAGGAAATAAAATGAAACAAGATGTTTTATTGGTCGGTACTGGCGCACTGGCAACCCTCTTCGCGGCGAGACTTGGCGCGGCGGGATATTCGGTTTCGATGCTCGGCACATGGAAGCAGGGACTTCAAGCCTTGCGTGATACTGGCGCGCGCATTCAGGAAGCGGATGGAAGCGAACAGGCTTATCCCGTCCACGCGACGGATGATCCGCTCGATGTGCGTGGCGCGAAGTTCGCGCTTGTGCTGGTCAAGTCGTGGCAGACGGAGCGAGTGGCGCGTCAACTCAAACTGGCGCTTGCAGATGATGGACATGCGCTCACACTCCAGAACGGACTCGGCAATCGCGAAACCCTTGTCCGCGACCTCGGATTTGGTCGGGTCTCGTTGGGTGTGACCACCACTGGGGCGACATTGCTCGGTCCAGGCTTGGTGCGGACTGGCGGCGAAGGCATCGTCTCTATCGAGCAGAACGAAGCTCTTGACCCGCTGAAGATAGCGTTGAAGTCGTCGAATTTCAACGTGCAGGTCGTGGACGATGCCCAGTCGCTGATCTGGGGCAAGCTGGTTATCAACGCCGCCATCAACCCGTTGACCGCCCTGCTGCAAGTCCCGAACGGTGAACTTCTGGCGCGTCCCGCTACGCGGAAAATGATGGCATCGCTGGCGAGCGAGACCGCAGAGGTCGCTGCCGCCGAGCACGTGCATCTGCCGTTCAGCAACCCCGTCAGCGCGGCGGAGGATGTGGCGCGTAAGACTGCCAAAAACATTTCATCCATGTTCCAGGACGTGCGGCGTGGCGCTCCGACCGAAATCGACGCCATCTGCGGAGCGGTCACCCAACGCGCAGAAGCCCATGGAATCAAAACGCCGTACAACCGCGCCTGCTGGCAGTTGGTACGGGCGCTTTAAAATCTATATATGCATGAAACAAATGTAGGGACATAGCGTCGCTGTGTCCCTACGTGTTTTTGATAGATAGCATTTCCAAATTCTGCGCTACAATCGCCCCAACTATGAACCCATTTACTGAATCAATGTTCGTTTTATTCGCCATCCTGACTCTCGGCGCGTGGATCGGTCAGTGGTCGTGGCGCGGCATCTCGCTGGGGACGGCGGGCGTGTTATTTGCCGCGCTGGTCTTTGGTCACTTCGGGATGAATGTGCCGAAGGAAGTGATGGACTTCGGCTTGCTTCTCTTCGTCTACGCTGTCGGCTTGACGGCGGGACCGAGTTTCTTCCGCACCTTTCGCCGACGGGGGATGCAGTTCGTTGTCCTTGCGCTGGTCATCGTCGGCACGGGGGCTGTCCTCACCGCGTTGATCGCCTTCCTGCTCAAACTATCTCCCGCCCTCGCGGCTGGACTTTACACCGGAGCGCTGACCTGTACTCCCGCGCTGGCAGGCGTGCTGGACGCTTTGCATCGCATCTCGCCAGATTCCGCTCCGCTTGCCTCGGTTGGATATGGTATTGCCTATCCGTTCAGCATGATCAGCATGGTCTTGTTGATTCAGTTTTTGCCGACCCTGCTTAAACGTCCCGTGAAGGTGGAAGAGAAAAAATGGCTGGAGGAAAAAGCCATCGAAACGCCAGGCTTGGTGGCGCACCAGTTTCGGGTCACGAATCCCAACTGCGAGGGGCGCACCGTGGCGGAGGTCAACCCGCGACGGCTGGCACAAGTCAACCTCTCGCGCATCAAGCACGGCGACCGCGTCTTTGCCGCGACGCCCGAATCCATTTTGCATCTCGGTGACGTGGTGATGGCGGTCGGCGCGGCGAAGGAACTCGACAAAATGACTCTCCTGCTTGGCGAGCGCACCGACGAACGCATGGACGTCAACGCCGAGGTCAGGAGTATCGACGTCGAAGTGATGGATGAGTCGTTGACAGGCAGGACGCTGGCGAGCATGAAAGTGTGGGAACAGTTCACGGTGGTCGTCACTCGCATCCGCCGTCAGGGGTTGGAGATTGCGCCGCACGGAAACGTGACCCTCGAAATGGGCGACGGCATCCGCGTGGTGGGTGAGAAGTCTGCTGTGGAGGCGTTTGCAAAACGAGCGCAGGGATCGCCACGCCGCGCCAGCGAGACCAGCATGACGGCGTATCTCGTCGGCTTGCTGATCGGCGTAGGCGTGGGACTCATCCCTGTGCCGCTTGGCGAAGGTGTGACCGTGAAGCTGGGCATGGCGGGCGGCGTTTTCCTCACCTCGCTGCTGATCGGTCACTTCGGGCGTGTCGGAACCTTTCGGCTTTACGTTCCCCCTGCCGCCAAAAACCTGACCCGTGAACTTGGTTTGATGCTCTTCCTCGCGGGTGCAGGCACGAACGCGGGCGCGCATCTTGTAGAAGTTTTACAGGACCAGGGCTGGATTCTCCTGCTGGCTGGTGCGGTCATCACTTTGCTTTCCGCGCTGGCGGGACTGGTGGTAATGGTCAAAGCCTACAAGTTGAACCTGCTCTCGGCAATGGGTTCTCTCACTGCCGCCATGACCAATCCACCTGCCCTGGCGTCCGCCAACAACCAGACCGAAACCGATTTGCCGTCGATTGCTTATGCCAGCACATATCCTGTGGCGTTGATTTTCAAGATTTTGCTCGCACAGGCGCTGGTGGAAATTTTGGGGAGATTGCTGTAAATCACTTGAGTTTAGAGGCCAAGCAGCACACGAAATGTGAGCGAAGCGAAATTGAACGTTAACAAGGAAAAGCAAATACCAATCAAGGGCTAGCGGAAGACAATTTGTGCGTTTTTTACTCTTAAACACCACTGGATAGCGAATGCGTGGTATGGGGTGATAATTCATTTGTCTGCCTGCGCCTTTTCCAGCGGGTCTGGGGCAGGTGTACCCAACTCCAATAAAAAATACTATTCAGGTTCGCCGAAGTTGCCTAACAGAAAGCCTCTCGTTTTGCTGTTACAAGGCCTATAACAAATCTGTCAATTGTCCACCCCAGAATCATGAGCAAATAAACCAGGATTATGAAAGGCAAAGAAACCAAAATTGGAAGAAGTATCGTTTCAAACGAAGATTTCAGGAACTTCCGTGAAAAGGCAAGGATAAGTTCCATTTTCTCTTCAGCTCTTCTCAATCGCTGAATACCTATTAATTCAGGAGCAATCATGAATCCCGCTAAAAAGTTTAGGACTATCCCTACTCTATTAAGAATTAACGGCGACATTTGTTCCAATCGCTCTGCTCCAAGGTAACTTGCTCACCTAAAACCCTTCCGCCACATATTCTCCCCAAACGCCTCTCAGCGTGTTGCAGACTTCGCCGAGGGTGATGTCATTCTCCACGCATTCGATGAAGAGCGGCATCAGGTTCTCGGTCCCCTGTGCGGCGGACTTCAACTTGCCGAGCAACTCGTCCACTTGTTTCTCATCCCTCGCATCTCTCAATGCCTTCAACTTCGCCTTCTGCGCCACCTCGATGGCGGGGTCAACGCTCAGGCGTTCGAGGGTCATCTCTTCCTTCACCTGGAACTGATTGACGCCCACCACGATCTGTTCCTTCTTTTCGATTGCCTGTTGTGCGGCATAGGCGGCGTTCTGGATTTCGTTCTGCATGTAGCCGCGTTCGATGGAGGTCAACGCGCCGCCCATCTCGTCAATCTTGGCGATGTAGTCGGTCGCCTGCTTTTCGATCTCATCTGTCAAGCTTTCGATAAGATACGAACCTGCCAGCGGATCGATGGAGTCCGCCACGCCCGACTCGTAGGCGATGACTTGCTGGGTACGCAGCGCCACGCGGACAGATTTCTCCGTCGGCAGCCAGAGGGCTTCGTCCATCGAGTTGGTGTGCAGGGACTGGGTCCCACCGAGGACGGCGGACAGGGCTTGCAGGGTCACGCGCACGACGTTGTTTTCGGGCTGTTGCGCTGTCAACGTGGAGCCAGCCGTCTGCGTGTGGAATCTCAACTGCCACGAGGAAGGCTTCTGCGCCTTGAACCGTTCACGCATAATCTTCGCCCACATGCGTCGCGCCGCGCGGAACTTGGCAACTTCCTCCAGCAGGTTGTTATGCGCGTTGAAGAAGAACGAAAGTTGTCCCGCGAAGTCGTCCACCTTGAGACCAGCCTTGAGCGCGGCTTCGACGTAGGCAATCGCGTTCGCCAGCGTGAACGCCACTTCCTGTACGGCGGTCGATCCCGCCTCGCGGATGTGGTAGCCCGAAATCGAGATGGTGTTCCAGAAGGGAACTTCGGCGGAGCAGAACTGGAAGATGTCGGTGATGAGTCGCATGGACGGCGCGGGCGGGAAGATGTACGTGCCGCGCGCAACGTACTCCTTGAGAATGTCATTCTGGATGGTGCCGCGCAACTGACGCATGTCCGCGCCCTGACGTTTGGCGACGGCGATGTACATCGCCAGCAGCACGCCCGCGGGGGCGTTGATGGTCATCGATGTGGAAACCTTCTCCAGCGGAATCTGGTCGAAGAGTTGTTCCATGTCGCGGATGGACGAGATCGAAACGCCCACCTTGCCAACCTCACCTGCCGCAATCGGGTCGTCGGCGTCGTAGCCGATTTGGGTCGGCAGGTCGAAGGCGACGCTCAACCCTGTCTGTCCCTGCTGGAGGAGGTAGCGATAGCGCTTGTTGGATTCCTCGGCGGTGGAGAATCCCGCGTACTGACGCATCGTCCAGAAGCGGGAACGGTACATCGTCGGCTGGACGCCACGGGTGAAGGGATACTCGCCAGGGAAGCCGAGTTTCTCGGTGTAAGCTGGGTCTTCCACGGCGGGCAACGCCACACGCGGCACCTCAACGCCCGCGCTGGTCTCGAAGCGCTCTTTTCTCTCTTTGAATTTATCCAGTGATTTCTTGAGCGTGCTTTCTTTCCATTTGTTGTACTGATCTTGAATGGTCATGTTAAGTTCCTTTATCTCGTTATCTTGTCATTGCGAGGGCGATGTTTTTCGCCCGAAGCAATCCCCCAATTAATATGAGATTGCTTCGTCGGGAAGAGCACCCTCCTCGCAATGACATAATCCAAGTATAAATCCTCTCCCCAATTCGGCGTAGGACAAGTGGCACATGATTCAGCGAAAAACTTCCCCATTTGCGTGCTAGAATTCCCGCATCCCACTTCGAGGTTTCAATGAATCTCCTTTTCCGAATCAAACAATCGTCACGCGAGCTTTTGATTTTCGTCGTCGCCGTGCTGGCATTGAGCATGGCATTCGGCATGGTCGACTCCACCTTCAACAACTTCCTCAACGAAAAATTTGCGCTGACTGGTTTTCAGCGTTCCTTCTTGGAATTTCCGCGCGAACTCCCAGGCTTCCTGGTGGTCTTCGTCTCGGCGGCGTTTTGGTTCCTCTCCTCGCGCCGACTGGGCATGGTGGCGTTGATCCTCGGCGCGGTCGGCGCAGTGTTGATTGGCTTCGCCTCGTCCAGTTACAACATCATGATTATCTGGTTGTTCATCTACAGCCTGGGCAACCACCTTTTCATGCCCATCGCCTCCACCATCGGCATGGAACTGGCGCGGGAGGGACAGGATGGGCGGCGGCTTGGACAACTCAACTCCATCCGCAACTTCGCCGTCATTTTGGGAAGTTTCATCGTCGCAATTGGATTCAAGTACCTCGGCTTTTCCTTCCAACATACCTTTGCCATCTCCGCCGCGCTGTTGGTTGTTGCCGCCGTCCTGATGTTTTTGATGACGCCCGAAGCGGTTGCCGAAAAACGCGGCTTTCTGCAACTCCGCAGGGAATACAGCCTGTACTATGCCTTGAACGTGCTTTCGGGCGCGCGCAAACAACTCTTCATCACCTTCGCGCCCTGGGTGCTGGTCAGTGTGATGGGACAACCGACCCAGAT
>DAOUAS010000218.1:0-2863 GCA_034433295.1 Anaerolineales bacterium
CTTTCCGCCGTGTATTGTCTCGAGCAGCGCGGCACGCAAAACCACAGTTACACCAAGCAGGAATTTATCCAGCGCTTCCGCAGTCACTTCGACGACGGCGGGAAGTTGGATGAATTAGCCAAATAGAGAATAGAGAGTAGAGAATGGAGAATAGTTGCCTGGGCTGCTACTCTCTAATCATCTAGTCGTCTAATCTCTAGGGTGTGTATGCAAAATCCTTTAGGAGTGTCATTCTGAGGAGCGAAGCGACGAAGAAACCCGGATTTTGCTCGAAAACACCCTGAAAACGAGACTCTTCGCTGACCCTTCACTTTGTTCGGGGCTTCGGCTCAGAGTGACCTATTCTTAATTTGCATACAGACCCTAGTCATCTAATAACAAGGAGTACCAAATGAGCAATTACGATATCAAAGATATTCAACAGGCTGAAGGCGGACGCCGCCGCATCGAATGGGCGGAGCGTGAAATGCCGGTCCTGCGCTCGATCCGCGAACGCTTCAAGAAGGAAAAGCCCCTCAAGGGACTGCGCCTGTCCTGCTGTTTGCATGTGACCACCGAAACGGCCAACCTCATGCGGACTTTACACGAAGGCGGCGCGGACATCGTCCTCACCGCTTCCAACCCGCTCTCCACGCAGGATGACGTCGCCGCCGCGCTGGTGAATCAGTTTGAAATCCCCGTGTTCGCCATCAAGGGAGAAGACAAGGTCACGTACTTCAAGCACATCCGCGCCGCGCTGGAACACAAACCCCACATGACTCAGGATGACGGCGCCGACCTCGTCTCCTCCCTGTTCTTCATCGAGATGGGACGCTTTGAAAGGCTCGAACCCTCTCTTTCGGAATGGGCGAAGACCCTCAAAGATGAAGAACGCAAGCAGATGCTCAAGAACGTCATCGGCGGAACCGAAGAGACCACCACGGGCGTCATTCGCTTGAAGGCGATGGAAAAGGACGGCGTGTTGAAGTTCCCCGTCATCGCCGTGAACGACGCGCTGACCAAGCACATGTTCGATAACCGCTACGGCACGGGACAATCCACCATCGACGGCATCGTCCGCGCGACCAATGTGTTGCTGGCTGGCAAGACCTTCGTCGTCGCTGGCTATGGTTGGTGCGGACGCGGTCTCGCCCTGCGCGCGCGCGGCATGGGCTCGCACGTCATCGTCACCGAAGTGGACCCGCTGAAGGCGCTCGAAGCCGCGATGGACGGTTTCCAGGTGATGCCGATGCTTGACGCCGCCAAAATCGGCGACATCTTCTGCACCGTCACCGGCGACCTGAACGTGATCGACGGTCACGACTTCGAGGTGATGAAGGACGGCGCGATTGTCGCCAACTCCGGTCACTTCAATGTCGAAATCAACATCCCCGCGCTGGAAAAGATGAGCGTCGGCGCGCGCAACCTTGTCCGCCCGTTCGTTGACCAGTACGCCACCAAAGACGGACGCAAGATCAACATTCTCGGCGAGGGACGCCTGATCAACCTTGCCTCCGCCGAAGGTCATCCCGCCTCGGTGATGGATATGTCCTTCGCCAACCAGGCGCTCTCCGCCGAATACATGGCGAAGAATGCCGACAAACTGGAGAAGAAAGTCTACTCCGTCCCGACCGAGATCGACAACGAAATCGCCCGCGTCAAACTTGAGTCGATGGGCGTGAAGATCGATGTCCTCTCTGATGAGCAGTTGCGCTATTTGAATTCGTGGGAAGAGGGAACGTAAGTCGATTTTAGACTGAAGATTTACGATTGACGAAAAAGTCTCGCGGACTTTCCATTCGCGAGACTTTTTGTTTATGGTTTTGTTTGTATTCTCCCTGCAATGATATCCGCCTTGATCTGTTCCAACTCTGCTTTGACTTTGGGTGAGATAAGGGTATCAAACTGATGGAACGGTGCGAGACTGACTTCGCCTGTCTCCAGTGTGCCAATATGGATGCCGCCTCTGAACGTGCCTTCCTCAATGGATTTTACAGCCTGTACTACGCTCACATCATAGTTCTTTTGGATGCTGGTCAGAATAATATTTGCAAATTCGCCCTCGGTCACAGCCCAGTCGGTATCCACGCCGATGATATAAGCGTTGCCGTGCGCTTTCACCGCGTAAGCCGCGCCAGGTCCCACATTAGTCCCTGCGACCGAAAGGATGATGTCTGCGTCCTGATCGAGCAGTTGTTGTGTGATTTCCCTCCCCTCCGCCGCGCAGCAGAAGCCGCCGATGAAAAGACCCTCATGTCTCTCAGGGTTCCAACCAAGGACTTCCACGTTCGCGCCGTTCTTTTGGTTGTAATACTGAACGCCGAGCGCGAAACCGTCCATGAAATCGGTGACGGGGGGAATGTCAATACCGCCGAAGACGCCAACCTTGCCTGTTCCGGTCACAGACGCCGCGGTGTACCCGGCGAGAAATGCTGCCTGATCCGTAGCGAAGACCTGCATGCGGACATTAGCAAGCGGTTGATAGTAAACGTAATCCATGACCTGGAATTTCTGATTCGGGTTCGACTGCGCGGCGGCTTGGATCGCGGCGGTCATTTGCAAGAGGCCGATGATCAGGTCGCAATCGCCCCTCATAAACTCCTGAACGTTCTTGTCATAATCAGATGTGGAGACCGATTGCAGGACTCTCGCATCCCAGCCAAGTTTCGCCTTAGACTCCCTCACGCCTTTGAAGATCATTTCATTGAACGAATTGTCGTATAAACCGCCGGTGTTGGTGATCTGGCATACGCGTCTCTGGTCGGTAGGAGGGATGGCTGTCGTTGTAGGGATGGATGTCGTCGATGCGCAGGTGGATGGATCGAGGTGCAGGTATTTCTGGCATTCGTCGCTCGTGAATTCGCGCGTCACCCTCGTGAGTGCC
>DAOUAS010000219.1:0-4957 GCA_034433295.1 Anaerolineales bacterium
TTATCCAAGCGCAAATCCACCAGCTTTTTGCTGACCTGCTCGGTGAGCAAAATACCGTTGGTGATAAGCGAGACGAAATATCCAGCCTTTTTTGCCATCCGGATCATATCAAGACAATGTGGATGCGAGAGCGGTTCGCCATACCCGCCGAAGAAGATTTCGGGTTTCTGTGGCAACTTCTCCAGGCTGGAGAGAATCCGCTTGAAGGTGTCGAGGGTCATGCCACCGTAATCGGCATTCCAAACATTTCTCATGCAGGCGGCGCAAGTCAGGTTACACCTATTGGTGACTTCCACATAGACCCGCTTGAGCGCCGTCAGTGGAGAACGCAGGTTTACGCCGTGACCATTTGGCTCGATCCGTATCTCGTCACCGGGAGAAATACCCAAACTCCTGGCTAGGTCCGGCGGCAGTACGATGTTCCCGTTCTCGTCAACCTGGGCGTAATGTACTTTGGACACTCGCTAAAACTCCTAAATAACTCAAGTTGCCACCATACGCGCCTTGTGTCATGCTGAGGGACGCTCTTTCCCCGAAGCATCTCTGACACAATCAATCGAGACTCTTCGGTCGCGGAAAACACGCTCCCTCAGGGCGACATGGTCCTTTTCATTCCAAGGTAGCAACTTGGGTTAAATATCATTCGGCTGTAAATCAATTCGTTCAATCGGATAAAAACACACACCCACTGTCCCAGGTCCAGTGTGAACTGCCAGGGCGGGGGAAAGTTCGGCGACCATCGATTCCGCAATGTTCAGCTTTTCCTCGATAATGCCCTTTAGTTTTTGGACTTCCTGCATGGCTCCAGCATGGACATAGGCAATTTTGATCTTGTTCTTTCCAACCGCGTTGGCGATGTATTCCGCCATTTCATGGTATGCACCCATCCGCGAGCGCGCCTGTCCAAGAGCCGCAATCACCCCATCCTTCATTCCGATCAAGGGCTTGATGTTGAGCATGCCTCCCAACAGCCGTTTTGCCATGCCGATCCGCCCGCCCATGTAAAGATATTTGAGTGTGTCGGCGGTCTGGATCATTTGGGTAACAGGAATCATGCACTGGATCTTTTCCAGGATGTCATTCAGCGTGGCTCCTTCAAGCGCAGCCCGTGCCGATTCGATCACCATCCAACCCTGACAAAGGGAGACGTTGAGCGTGTCCACCACTTCCAGCCTGACAGTTGGGAATTGCTCCGCGATCATCGCCTGGGCTGTTTTCGCGGCTTGATATGCGCCACTGCCGAGCGAGGTCATGTGGATGCTGACGATCTGTTCGACGCCCTGTTTGATCAGGCTTTTGTACATCTCCAGATAATCTCCCGGGCCAGGGCAGGCAGTGGTCGGCAGGATGGTCGCATTGGCAAGCCAACGCAAAAACTCCTCGCGTTGAACATTTACCAGGTCGCGCAATACCTCCCCTTCGCGATGGATGTAATAAGCGACGGTGTTGATTTGTAGTTTTTTCAGCAAATACTCGGGGATGCTGGCGCAGCTATCGGTCACAACAGAAACATTCATGTCACTTTTCCTTGCGGGTATTCTATCCCTACTTCAACGGTTTTTACAGTGAAGTTTGTCATACGCAAGGACGGTGTTCCTGTTGTGACCTGATGAAGAAAAATGCAGGCTACCTGACCAGTTTCTCGTCAGGCGGACAGGCTTCCGCCGCCGCAGCGACCATTGACGGGGATGATACAGGTTGCGGATACCAGCGTCTCTGGAACCAGAAAGCCACATTCACCAACCCGATCATCACCGGCACTTCCACCAGCGGACCGATCACCGCCGCAAATGCCGCCCCGCTGTGGATGCCAAACACGGCAACCGCCACCGCAATTGCCAGTTCAAAGTTGTTGCTGGCAGCGGTGAAGGACAGCGTTGTTGTCTTGGAGTAATCTGCGCCGATGGTATGTCCCATCCAAAACGAGACGAGGAACATCAGGACAAAGTAGATCAACAGGGGAATGGCAATGCGCACCACATCAGCAGGCAACTCAACAATGAGATTTCCCTTGAGAGAGAACATCACCACAATGGTGAACAACAACGCAATCAGGGTCAAGGGGCTGACCTTGGGCACAAAGTTGGTGTAGTACCATTCCTTGCTCTTGAAGCGCAGCATGATGAAGCGGGTGAAGAAACCTGCGAGGAAGGGAATGCCAAGATAGATGAACACGCTTTTGGCAATTTCCCCGATGGTGATTTCCACCACAGAACCCGTCAACCCAAACATCGGCGGCAGGACAGTGATGAACACCCAGGCATACACGCCGTAGAACAAGACCTGGAAAATGCTGTTGAAAGCCACCAGCCCCGCCGCGTATTCGATATCGCCGTGCGCCAGTTCATTCCAGACGATGACCATTGCGATACAGCGCGCCAGACCAATCATGATCAACCCAGCCATGTATTCGGGATAGCCGCGCAGGAAGATGATGGCGAGGGCAAACATCAACGCGGGACCAATGATCCAGTTTTGAACCAGCGAAAGGGTCAGCACTTTTTTGTTGCGGAAAACTTCACCCAGTTCTTCGTATTTGACTTTGGTGAAGGGCGGGTACATCATCAAAATCAACCCAATCGCAATCGGGATATTGGTTGTGCCCACAGAAACAGCGTCGTTGAATTGCCGCACACCCTGTGGGAAGAGGAATCCAATCCCCACGCCGATTGCCATCGCGAGGAAAATCCACAAGGTCAGGTAGCGGTCGAGAAAAGACAATTGCTTGCCCAGGCTTTTTTTTGCATCAGACATGAAAACCTCCATACCATAAAGTTACTCAAACTGTTTCAGCAGTTTGGTGATTTCACATTCGATGTCATCGCACACTTTTTATGCCGCCTCAAGCGCGTTCACAATGAAGGTGGTCACTTCGGCGGGAGTGGGAATCCGTCCCGAAGAAACCGCCTTCTCGTTGATAACCAGCCCAGGCGTGGAAAGAATGTTATACGCCATGATGTCGTTGTAATCCGTCACCTTGATGATCTCTGCCTCAATGTCCAAATCCGCGACAACTTTTTTGGCAATCTGCTCTACACGCTTGCAATGGGCGCACCCCGAACCAAGAACTTTGATGGTCAACATATTTATTCCTTTGATCATGAGACCCTAAAGGTTTTCATGGAGCGAACCTTTAGGGTCGAAAATTTACAAAACCAGATTGAACAAATATCCCGTGAAAATAATCGCCACGGCAATCACAGCGAAGAATGTCACCAGCAACGGCATCTTCAACACCCGCTTGAGAATCACCGCTTCGGGCAGGCTCAAGCTGATGACTGACATCATGAACGCCAGCGCCGTCCCAACCGATGCACCCTTCTCGATAAGTGTCCCGACAATAGGGACAATTCCTGCCGCGTTGGAATACAACGGGATACCAATCAACACCGCAGCAGGGACCGACCACCAGGCTTGCTTGCCCAAAATAGATGCCAGTGCATCTTCTGGCACGTAGCCGTGAATCCCCGCGCCGACGGCAATGCCAATCACCACATACAGCCAGACCTTGCCGACGATCTCCTTCACTGAAGCCCGGGCACGTTCGATGCGGTCGAACCACGTGAGTTTTTCTTCGGGCATTTCGGCGGTGCGATGGATTTTCCACACGAAATCCTCGACATACCTTTCCATCTTTAGCCGCCCGATGATGAATCCGGCGACAATGGCAACGGTCAAACCTGAAACGACATACAGCCCAGCCACCTTCCAGCCGAAGAGACCGAACAACAAGATAATGGCGACTTCGTTAATTGTCGGCGCGGCAATGAGGAAGGAGAAAGTCACGCCAAGTGGAATCCCTGACTCGACGAAGCCAATGAAAAGCGGAACAGCAGAGCAGGAGCAAAACGGTGTGACAATCCCAAGCAGAGCCGCGAAAATATTACCAACCCCTTCGCGCTTTCCACCAAGCAAAGCGCGAGTCCGCTCTGGGCTGAAAAAGGTACGGACAATAGAGATGGCAAAGACCATTCCCGAAAGCAGGAGCAAAATCTTCGGCACGTCGTAAAGGAAGAATGCCACAGATGAGCCGAGATGTGAATCACGTGCCAACCCAAAGGCAGAATAGGATATCCAGTCCGCGAGAGGCTGAATGACATGGTATGCAACCAGCCATGCAAGCACAACGGCGGCAAGTATGGCAAATAAGCGTTTATTGGCATGAGGAAGGGAAAGAGGGGGAAGTGTATTCATAAGGTTATAGGCTCGTAGCGGGAATGAGGACAGGCGCGCAATGCGGGCATTGACAGGCTGTGGATTTTTTATTGATAAGCGAGGAAACATCTTTGACGGGAATTCCGCTCAGAACTGCCGAAGCAGTTATCAAGTCGAGTAGTGATGGGTCTTTTAACCGATAAAAGATATAGCGTCCCTCGCGCCTGTCGAGCAGGATGTCCGCCTTGCGCAGCGCCATCAGATGCTGTGAGATGTATGCCTGCCGCAAGCCAAGAGCGGCTTCGAGGTGACAGACACAAACCTCGCCCGTCCCAATCGCAAGCAGAATCTGCAAACGGGTCAGCGGCGAGATGGTTTCCAATAAAGAGGCTATGGATTCGAGTGGATTGGGATTCTTTTTCATATTCACATTCCTGAATGTATTATATGACTTATTCAGAAAAGCGAATATAAAGAACGTCACATTTTTCCCCGCCCAGTGTCACAGGTTGAAAACAAAAAGACCACGGTCGGTTTTGACCATGGTCTTCAAGGTAGCGGGGGCAGGACTTGAACCTGCGACCTTTGGGTTATGAGCCCAACGAGCTGCCACTGCTCCACCCCGCATCGAATAGCGCGTTATAATACCATGATAAACTTGAAATCGTCAAGCGGGTGTCGAAGGGGACACATGGCTTTCTCAAAATCCAATTTATGTCGCTCTGAGGGAGCGTGTTCGCCGCGACCGAAGAGACTCTTTGCCGTCGTAGAGACCCTCACCGCACTGGCGCGCGGCGCAAGT
>DAOUAS010000220.1:0-13781 GCA_034433295.1 Anaerolineales bacterium
CTGGCGGCGAAGGTCTCGCGTCGCAGGGAGGGTATCCGCGCCACGCGAATCCCATCCCTTTGTTCTTCGAAAGGCAATCCCCGCATGTGCGCCGTCAACACGGTGACCTGGTGCCCGCGCATAGCGAGTCCCCGGCAAATGTCGTAGGCGGCTCTTCCTCCGCCTCCGCCAATGGGAGGAAATTCGTAGATCACGGTCAGGATGCGCATAAGTTCACTTGATTTCTTCGATAGCGGACGATCGATTGTCCATCGCCGCGAGAATGGAGGGCAGGAAAAAAGCCCCCGGCAGGCTGGTGACGATGAACAACATGCGGGTTAGGAGGGCGATAGTTGCGCTTTCGGAGGAACTCAGTCCGCCCAATTGGGCAAGGAGGAAAGTCATGGAAAGTTCCTGCACGCCCAGCCCGTTGATGGAGATGGGAACGAGGGTCACGAAATAGGTCAGGGTATACAGACCGGCAACCAGCCAGTAGGGGACCTGATGTCCGATGCCAAGGAGCAGGACGTAGATTGCAAGGTAGATGAATGCCATGTTGCCGAAGGTGGCCAACAGGGAGAGTCCCAGCCCAAGCGGTTTTTTCAACCAGGTGGAAAAAGACTCGAAGGTGCGCTTTGCAAAATCGATTCCCTTTTGAAGCAGGGCGGAGATTGCCAGGGATTGGATTGCGCTGTTGCCAAGTGAAAACACGGGAACCAACCCCAAGGGGAGTACCAGACTCATGCCCGCCAACCCAACCAGACGGTCGGCTACAAGGGAGGCAACACACACGGCGCGGTCATATCCCAGTTGGATTGCGCCTGCCAGCCGAACCATGTCCCCGCCGATGGTTGTGGGCAGAAAGTTGGATGAAAAATTTCCCGTGAAAGTCAGCATTATCG
Organism: Anaerolineales bacterium; assembly: GCA_034433295.1. Taxonomy (GTDB): domain Bacteria; phylum Chloroflexota; class Anaerolineae; order Anaerolineales; family Villigracilaceae; genus Villigracilis. The sequence continues at coordinate 882 of DAOUAS010000220.1, forward strand.
AGCGCAGGAAGGAAATTTTCACCCCCGCCGATTGGAGAAGAATATGCCAGCGAGCGGAGGCAAACACGCGCGAGACGATCAAAACGACAGTTGCCGCCAGAAAATATCCGATGGATACCCGTCTCAAGGCGGAGAAGAGTTTGCCGTCGCCTTCCTCTTCGAGCAGGATGATCAGGAGCGTCAGGGCCAGGATACTGCCCAGTGCGCGGATGACGGTCTGACGGTTTCGTTTGAACCATTCAATCACGAGGGTCGTGCTCCAGGTTGATCGTACTGCGGATGGTATAGGTCGGTTTGCGCTGGGATTCGTGGTACGTGCGGACGAGCAGTTCGGCGATCAGACCCATTAACAGGGATTGAAAACCAAGGATGAATACCATGGTGCTGATCTGCAATAACGGCGAGCCGGTGACGCTGACCAGGAAGAAGAACCGCCGCAAAAGCAGGTAGACCATGATCGAAAAACCGACGAACATGAGGGCCATGCCTGCGCCGCCGAACAGATAGATCGGTTTCGACGAATACGAGATGAGAAACTTTACCGTAAACAAGTCGAGGATGACTTTGATGGTTCTTTCCAGCCCGTACTTGGTCCTGCCGAATTTTCGGGGATGATGATTGACCGGCATCTCCGCGATCCTTGCGCCGACGGAACTGGCATAGACCGGGATGAAGCGGTGCATTTCGCCATAGAGGCGGAATCCCTCCAGCACATCGCGGCGGTAGGCTTTGAGCGTGCATCCGTAATCATGCAGATGCACTCCCGTCACGCGCGAGATCAGCCGGTTGGCGATCATGGAGGGAAAGTTGCGGGTGAGCGCGTTGTCCTTACGGGACTTTCTCCAGCCGCTGACAAGGTCGTAGCCTTCGTCGAGTTTGGCGAGCAGCATGGGGATGTCGGCGGGGTCGTTTTGCATGTCGGCGTCGAGCAGGATGATGGTCTCGCCCTGGGCGTAATCGAGACCGGCGGCAATCGCGGCGGTCTGTCCGAAATTGCGGCGAAACGAGATCACGCGGACATGTTCGGGGTCTTTTTGGGCGTATTCCCTCAGCACGGGAAGGCTTTTATCCTGACTCCCATCGTCCACGAGAATCACCTCCCACGACTGATCGAGGGTCTTCATGGTATTGTCGATCGCGTCGAACAAAAGGGGCAGATTGGCTTCTTCGTTATAAACCGGAATTACGAGTGATAGTTTCATGGCAGCCTGTGAAATATCCTTAATCCGGCTCCATTTTCACAGGAGGGAGCCGTTGGGGGTTTTTGATATTCTTCGAACTCCAGCGGGTTCAGGAAATCCTTCCAGCCCGCGTAACGTTTGTTTTCGATGATAAAGACATCGGCGTCTTTTTTCCATTGTTCGTCCAGCGCCTCATTCCAGTGACTAAAACGAAAAATTGTGTCCGGGTCGCCGCCGATGCGGTAGGTATAGCCGTTGTTGATCTGTGGCGGGAAGATCCGCGCTTGTGGAACGTAGACCATGGGTGTAAAAGACAGTCCGCCGTCCCAATATACCAGACTATCCGCGGGGATGACATTTGCAAGGTGCTCTCCAAGCGCCTCGTTGTCCGAGATGATATCCATCGGACAATCGGCGCGGCTTCCGCCTGCGTGAAGCAGGGGAGCGAGCACCAGTCCCATGGCAAGGAATACGTACAGCACAAAGGAGGGGCGATTCCCCCCGGGTTTTGTCCGACGGTGCAGGACGAACGCGGTTAGCAAGACGATCAGAGACATCGCCACTCCGAGCGCGGATGCCACATATCGCTTGATCAGGACGAGTTCCAATCCGAACTTATTGGTAACAAAGTCCACCAGGGCGGTGGAGCCGGGCAGAAATTGTCCGCCGCGCATGCGGGGCACGGGCAGGTTGAGAATTCCCGGGCCGACATTATCAAACCAGGAAAGCCCAATGCCCGCGCAAAGCAGCAGAACCAGCGCAACGGCCACGACCTGCATGAAGCGGGGCGATTCCCCTTTCCACAGGGACGATACTGCGATGGCGGAAAGGATGATGCCTGGGGGGTCGAAGAAAGTCAGGTAGGGTGTAAAACAATACACGCAACTGTAACTCTCGTATTGGCTGGCCACCGCCGCCCAGGCGTGCATGGCGAAGAGGATGAAATATAGCACGCCTAGGAAAAGCGCGGTACGCACGATGGGAGCATCCTTCCCCTCGCGGCGGAATGGGAGGAAAATCAAAGCAAAGATGCTCCCGACAACCGGTATGAAGTGATAGCGGATACCCTGAAAGAACGAAATCAGGCGGTTCCAGAAATCATTCGAGGGATTCCAAACCGGCGTTGCTTCTCCCGTCAGGCGAAATGGATCGAGGAAAGGGGTGAGGTTTTCGGGCAGCCACGGCGCCCAAATGGTCAGGATGTTGGGCCAGTAATAAATGTGGACTGCCAGGAAGACAGTTGAGCCGGTAACAAGGGCGGCAATCCCCTTTTTCCAGCCGTGCTGCCAGAAGACGTACAAAACCAAAAGCGGCAGGACGATCACCATGTTTTGGCGCGTCAACACCGCCAGTGCGGACAGAATCGAGCCGGCGATAATCTGCCAGAGCGGGCGTTCCTCTGCCAGAATGAATACGCACATCCATGCCAGCATGCTGGCGATGATTACCTCGGAAGCGGTGATGGCGTGGATTTTGATGACGGTGGGAGCAAGCGCAAAGACCCAGACGGAGGCCACGGCCAGCCATTTCCCGGTCCAGCGGCGGACGACGATCCATGTTCCCAAAACCGTAAGCAGGCCGAGGAAAATCGCAAAGTAACGGCCGGTACGCAATCCCGCGTCGAAAAGATACTGGGCAAAGCCGGGGATCAAAAAGGCAAGCGGGGCCTTGTTGGTCAACGGACCGTACGGCTCGAAAGGATCGTACACCCCGCGCAGGTACAGGTATCCCTTTAATAGATAGGAGCCTTCGTCCAGTCCGGGGATGGTGGTGTGGGCATAATGCCACGCCTGGATTAAATAGAGAAGCGCCCCAAGGAGCGCCAGGATCTGCGGCATCCATGAGGCAGTCTCTATTTTGCCAGAGGATCGAAATTCCTTCATAAATTTTCCGGCAGAACGATTATCCTTTTTTCAGCCGTTCTATGTCCGCATCCACCATCATGGTGACCAACTCCTTGAAAGAGACAGCCGGTTCCCACTTCAGGGCGGTGCGTGCCTTGGATGGATCCGAGATCAGCAAATCCACCTCGGCCGGGCGGTAGAATCTTTCATCCTGGATGACGTACTCCCTGTAATCCAGTCCCACATGCGAAAAGGCGATCTCGCAGAATTCGCGCACTGCGTGGGTTTCTCCTGTGCCGATTACGTAATTGTCTGGCTGTTCCTGCTGCAGCATCAGCCACATGGCCTGCACATAATCCCCGGCAAACCCCCAGTCGCGCCGGGAGTCGAGGTTGCCCAGGCGTACTTCCTTTGCCAGTCCGCCTTTGATGCGTGCCACGGCATGGGTGATCTTGCGGGTGACGAATTCCAGCCCGCGCCGCGGGCTTTCATGATTGAACAGGATACCCGATGTGGCAAACAGGTTATGGGACTCGCGATAGTTGACGGTAATCCAATGCGCATACACTTTTGCCACGCCATAGGGGCTGCGCGGATAGAACGGCGTGGTTTCCTTTTGGGGGACCTCCTGCACCTTGCCGAACATTTCGCTGGATGAAGCCTGATAAAAGCGAATCTTCGGGTTGACGTAGCGTATGGCTTCCAACATGCGGGTGACACCCAGAGCGGTCACGTCGCCGGTAAGAGCGGGCTGGCTCCATGAGGTTGGCACGAACGACTGCGCGGCCAGGTTGTATACCTCATCGGGCTTGTGCTCCTCCAGCAGGGAAAGCAGGGAGCCTTGATCCTGCAAATCCCCCTGTACGACCATAATGTCATCCAAAATATGTTTGATGCGTTCGGTGTTTACAGTGCTGGAGCGGCGGGCGACGCCGATGACACGATATCCCTTTGCAAGCAGCAGCTCGGCAAGATATGAACCGTCCTGTCCCGTGATGCCGGTGATTAGAGCAGTGGACATGTTAACTCCTTGTTCAAAATTCAATCGTTGAATTATACACGATGTTCGATGCGCTTTCTTCGATCCAACAGCCAGCCTGCCAGAAGGATCAGCCCCCATAGTGCAAGAATCACCGCCACCATCCGTCCAAACGGCAGTTGACTGCCGAAATGATAGTATCGGTTTGCGTACCACTGGCCGAAGAACAGCAGGAAAACAATCTCCATCAGGACCACGCGCGGCAGCCAGGCATTTTGCGTCTCACGCCACCAGACCCAGACACCGCCCGCGAGGATTGCCTGCCACAAAAAAAGGATCGTCCGATAGCGCGGATTATCCCATTGGTCGCCGCCGCCGCGCAGGGCTGTGAACAGAATCCAACCCCAGACTGCAAACCCAAGCCAGAGGAAAATCCTGCGCTTCGCTTCCGCGCCCTGACCTGATCCTGCCGCGAAGAACAGAATCAGCATCGGGAGCAGGGCATACCATCCCAACGCGCGCAGGATGGCAATGACGCGCCACGTTGCAGTGGTCGGCTCGACAATCGCCGCCGGCAGGACGGGTTGAAAGACTCCGTACACCATCACAAAAGGCAGGCGCAGCCATTCGGGCATTTCATCGAAAAGTTTTTGCACCCAACCCGAACCTTGTTCGATCTTGAAAATGTTCCATTTGAAAGATTCGCGAATGAAGTTGTTGATGACGGCAATCGGCGTGTTCCCGCCCAGGTTTCCCTGCCGATCCAGCGCGGACGAAAGAATGAATAATCCAATGACGAATACGGCGACGACAATGGCAACCACCCACCATGAGATACGCCCACGCTCACTCGCAAAGTATACCCAGCCTGCAAAGATGACCAAAGTCACCAAGGCCACCACCGGTGAGACGAACAACATTCCCAAAATGCCAAGCCCAAGCCATAACAGCGAATGACGGCGTTTTTCCAGCCAACCGACAAATCCCCACAAGGCAAATGCGCTGAACGCCATCAAATATGGTTCGCGCATGGCCGAACCGCCAAGCAAAATGCTTTCGGGATACATCGTGTAAATCCAGCCCGAAGCAATTGCGACCTTTTCCCCCCATTGTTGAACCACAGCCTTCCACAAAAACGGCAAACCCAACGCCGCCATGAATGCGGATACCAGCACCAGCATCAGCGGACGATGGGCATCCGGCGAAAGGTAACGATAAATGAACGCGCTCATTGTGAGCAGTCCGCCGTATTGGTCATAGGCATAACTTTGGTTGAAGTCGCCGATGATTTTGTTCGAACTGGCCAGGTCCCAGGCTTGGTCGTCGCGGCGGTGCGCGTCGGTGTAGACAAAGCCCGCCCGGTCGTCTTCATCGTCCGCGTATCCGTTGACAGGCAACAGCAGATAAGTTGCAACCCCGCCAATGAAACGCAATGCAAATGCAAGCGCAACCATCCATGCAAGAGTCTTTTTCGCGCTGAGCAGAGTCGAAGCGCCCCCCGCCCACCTTGTGGAAGCCGTCAGCGCCCAAAAGCAAAGAAAGAAGAGAAGGGAAAAACCAAGCCAGCCGGTCAGCCAGTTGCCCGGCTGCAGGGATGATAAAACCGCTCCCGCTCCAAGGGAAAGCGGCAGAATCCAAAGAAAGTCGCGTTGACATAAAATCTTCATAGCCCCACTTTTACCACGAAGTGAAAAAGAACGCATGAGAAATTATCCCATCGTCCGTTATGAAATTGAATCGCCGGAGAAGAAATATTGACTCGCGCAAGTATTATAATGAATCATAAGCGATGTTGTTGAAGAGTTACATGCCGGAAGGAGAATGGAAATGACAAAACGAGATGAAATCGAAGTTCAACGCAGGCGCAAGGGTGAGCCTCCCACAGGCAGGGCGGATGCGCCGCGCAGGGAAACAGGCGGAGGACAAGGCGGCGGATCAGGATTCCCCTCGGGCGGTGGTTTCCGTCCATCCGGCGGAATCCCCACCCGCGGACGTCAGGTCGGCGGCTGTGGATCGATCCTGCTCTTGATCATTGTTGCGGCATTTTATATCTTTTCGAATGGACAGATCGACCTGACCGGCGGTGGGCTTGGAGATCAGGGACAGGACACCTACTCCGGGCCATTGCAACAATCGGAGCCGCTATCTGTTCCGCAATCTAACTTTACGCCGCCTGTGCCGGCTTCCGGGTCGGGGCAAACGTGGACAGTCATGCTCTACCAGGATGCCGATGACCAAATCCTCGAAAAGGATATTTTCGTGGACTTGAACGAAGCGGAGCGGGTCGGTTCCAGTGAGCGGGTGAACATCGTCGCGCAGATTGACCGTTTCAGGGGCGCATATCAGGGCGATGGTAATTGGACAGGCACGCGCCGTTATTACGTGACACAGGATAACGACCTGAATCAGATCAATTCCCAAATAGCGCAGGAACTCGGCGAAGTGGACATGGGAAACGGGCAATCGCTTGTGGACTTTGTCCAGTGGTCTGCGATGAATTTCCCCGCCGATAAATACGTGCTGATTTTGTCAGATCACGGCATGGGCTGGCCCGGCGGCTGGAGCGACCCAGACCCCGGCGGCTCGGATTCAAGCCGCGCGCCTTTGGCTTCACGCCTCGGGCAGAATATCTACCTGATGGAATTGGATCAGGCCCTCGGTCAGAGTCGACAGGCGGCTGGCATCGACAAGTTCGAAATGGTCGGCATGGATGCCTGTCTCATGGCGCAGGTAGAAGTGATGTCCGCCATTCAGCCGCACGCGCGTTATGCGGTGGCATCCGAAGAGACCGAGCCTTCGCTTGGCTGGGCATACGCATCCTTCCTCGGCGACCTGGTTACCAATCCCGACATGAACGGCTCGCAATTGAGCAAGTTGATTGTGCAAAGTTACATTGCCGAAGACCAGCGCATCTCAGACCCGGCCGCGCGGGCAGACTTCCTCCAGCAGGGTTCGCCGCTGGGCGGTATCTTTGGCTACAACCCCAGTTCCGCCGAGCAGGTGATTGCCCAACTCGAACAAAACATCACCATCTCCGCAATTGACCTCGAAAAATTCCCCGCCTTGCTAAGCAGCACGAATAATTTTGCGTACACCCTGCAAAACGAGGATCAGGGACTGGTTGCGAAAGCGCGCAGTTACGCCCAATCCTATACCAGCATCTTCGGGCGCGAGGTTCCCCCGGCGTACATTGACCTCGGCCACTTTGCGCTGCTGCTGGCAAACAACACGCCGAACGGACGCGTAAAACAGTCCGCTGAACAGCTTGTCTCGGACTTGCAGAATACGGTCATCGCCGAGCGACATGGTTCCGGCAAAAAAGGCTCGACCGGACTCGCCATCTACTTCCCCAACTCGACGCTTTATTCCTCGCCGCTTGCCGGACCGCAATCCTATACCGTCATCGCGAAACGATTCGCAGATGAATCCCTGTGGGATGATTTCCTTGCCTACCATTACATGGATCGGGGTTTCGAGGCACAAACACGCGAGCCTTTCGTGCCATCCTCAGGGACAGCCGTCCGCGCGCCGGGACAGGGCAACATCACCGTTTCTGATATTACAAAATCGAGCGACACCGCCGTGCCTGGACAACCGGCCAGGTTGAGCGTGGATATCAGCGGGCAGAACGTCGGTTACATCTATCTCTTTGTCGGTTATCTCGATAAGGCGTCCAATTCCATCGCCGTGCTGGATACCGACTACCTCGAAAGCCCGGATACCCGCGAGTTGAACGGAGTCTACTACCCGGAGTGGAGCAGCGACTTCACCATGTCGTTCAACTGGGACCCAACCGTATTTGGAATCAGCGACGGGAGAAACAGAGCCACCGCCCTCTTCCTGCCCCAGATATACGGAGCCTCGGCTGAAGAAGCGGCGTATGCGGTTGAGGGCATTTACACCTTTGCGGATTCAGGGGACTCAGTGAATGCGCGGCTGTTGTTCCAAAACGGGAACCTCGTCCAGGTGTTCGGTACGACCGGACAGGAAGATACCGGCGCGCCGCGCGAGATCACACCCCAGCCCGGTGACCAGTTCACCCTGCTGGATAAGTGGCTCGATAATTCCTCCGGCACTATGCAGGTCTCCTACGAACAGGGACAGACCTTCACCTTCAGCACGGAACCGCTCAAATGGGAACAGCTCTACGCCGCGGCTGGAGATTACGTCGTCGGGTTTGTGATCGAAGATTTGGATGGGAATCAGCAGGCAGTCTACGCTCAGGTAACGGTGCAGTAGGCGCATGTCGTTGCGAGGAGGGTATTTCGACAGAGCAACCTTCAAATTGTAACGGGAGGTTGCTTCGGGGAGAACACCCTCGCAACGACATCATATGATCCTTAATCATCACGGCACGGACGTTTGACATGTCCGTGCCGTTTGTTTTGTGCGGAACTGTTTTTTCGGGGGCTTAGCCCCCGAAAAGTCAAAACTACGCTCAGCACGAAGATTTCAATTTACAACCGTCAACTCATCGATCAAGCTGATCTGCGAGACCAAACTCCTGACTTCCTTGTAATACAAGTCATATTGGATTTTTTCGGCAAAGCGCAGCACCTGTTGGGCGTAGCGGCGTTCGACCGGGTCCTGGCTTTGAGCGTCGGCCCGCAGACCCGCCAACTGTTCGGCGCGACTCTCGTCGGAGCGCAAACAGCCGAAGACGAGATACACCTCGAACTGAGCCAGCATCCAGCGGCAGACCCGATCGCTGACGTCCAAATCCTGCTTGATGTCTTCCAACAGCATCTTGACATCGGCGGGTGAAAGTTCATCCAACAGCATGGCATGGGATTTGGGTTTGGCTGTCTTCACCGCAACCAGCAAAGCCAGCAGGTAGGAATACAAACGCACATCCGGCGATGTGGTCCGCAAGACAAGGTTGATCTCATTGAAGCATTGCTCGATGACTCGCAGGCTAAACCGATAGGACTTTGCCAGTTTCACGAAGCCGCGCATGAGCGCATCCAGTTCGTTGTTTCCATCGCGGCGCTTTGCGAACACCTCCTGCAACTGAAAACGCTCGAAGAGCAGTTGACAGTATTTTTCCACGGGAGGTTCGGGAAGGTTGACGCTGAAATCGATGAACCTTCTCAGGTATGCGTCCGCATCCATGCCCGGGCCGTATTTCGATTTGACCGATTGCTCGATCTGGTTGCGGTCCATTCCCAACACGTAGACCATCCCCTTGACGCTGAAGATGTGCATGATACGCTCGAGCAGGGAAACGCTGAACTCGGGACGACAGCGGTCCAACTCGTCGATGAAAAACACAGCCGGTGACCTTTTCCCCGCGCCTTCGGAAAATGCCCTGGCAACCTTTGCCAGCTCGTTTCTGAATTCCTGGACCCCTTTCCTGTCGGCGTCATACTGCTTCATTTTTTCTTCCGCCATTTCGGATGCGAAGCTGGCGATGCCGCCCCCGCTGTTGAAAAGCAGGTCGGAAACCTTTTTGACGGACTCCTGTCCCAGCAGTCCCTGGGTGGCGATCTGCACCGTCAGCGGCAGGGCGCGGCGGACGATCTTCCCGCCGACGTTTTGCAGTTTCCGAAGCTGCGTGACAAGCTGTCCCATCGAACTTTTTTCGGCAAGCGTGCGGTTGATTTCGCCCACGAAGGCGATCAACGGATCTTCGACAAAATCATTTTCCCAGGCGTTGAAATAAAAACAAACGTGCCCCAGCGATTCCAGATAGGCTTTCCACATTTTGATGAACGTGGTCATCCCCCGCCCCCAGGGAGCCTGCACGCTGAGGACAAAAGGCTGTCTGGTCGACTCGACCAGGAGCGTCAGGTTTTCGGCAATCTTCCTGCGCTCCAGCAGGTCATTCTGGAATGGGTTCTGCGATGGGATTTCGATTTCGACGTTTTTCTTCAACATGCCAGCCTCCAAGCCCAATTTTTCCGCGCGTCGATGAGATTATACTCTCATCCCTCTTCATCTTTTTGCAGAATCATCACCTTGTAGGCTTCGGAAAATTCGAGACCTTTTTCCCTGCCTTCCTCGTTTGCCCAGTCGCGAATCCACTTATCCACTTCATGCGTGTCGGTCTGGCTGACGTGTTTCTTCAAGGCTTGAATCTTGATGTCGAGCGTCTCGCGGATATCGACCCAGGTATCGGACTTTTCCGCGCCGTGGATGTAGAGCCGCTTGACGTTATGCGGTTCGTACCCCGCTTCGAGCAGGTCGGTGAAAATAAGCCTTGTCCCGGCTGACGGGAAGACCGCATACACTGCGGCTTCGGCGGCGGCGCGATGGTCGGGATGGTTGATGTATTCGCTCCCGTAGAACCGGGCGGACGGGTCGCCCGTGACCACCACATCGGGCTTGTGCTGGCGGATGAGGCGCGTCAAATCCTTGCGCAGTTCCAGGCTTGGGACGAGTTCCCCATCGGGGTAGCGCAGGAAGACGGTCTCCGCCACACCAAGGATGACGTTTGCGGCTTGCTGTTCATCCTCGCGGATTTTCGCCAGCACGGGCTTGTGCGCCGCGTCGTGGGCAATATCGTTCGAGCCTGAGTCGCCGCTGGTGACCAGCACCGAGATGACCCGGCATCCCGCCTTCGCCCATTTCGCCAGCGTGCCGGCAATCGTAAAATCCTGGTCGTCGGGATGCGCGATAATCGACATCGCAATTTTTGGAAGGTATTCTTTTTCGTTGGACATGGCGGTGATTTTACCGCAAAGCCGCTGGTGGATATTCCCCACAATCAAAAACACCGGGACATTCATCCCGGCGTTTGCTCATTGTTCGCTTTGACGTTCTTCCCTCTGAATAAATACTGCCTGGACATCGCCATCTTCGTCTATCTCATGCCTGCCATAATGCCATTCGGTGTGTGTATCTTTCTTGATTTTCACCAGTTTTACATTTATGACATCATCCATGCCACCTTCGTATCCTTTGACGATGACGTCCGCCTCTGCGGGCATTCGAGATAGCAGGTTTATCAAATCTTTGACTTTCATGTTTGATGTTCTCCATTGGCAGGTAATGTCAGCTTTCTTTCTTATTCTTTGCATATTGTTGTTCAAAAGTGTGACAATTCTTCTTGCCCGCTCTTCAGCATCTTGCCAGTCATCGTAATTTGAGCAGACGCAAACCTCGCGATTTTCCACCGAATCCACAACTTGATAAGTATCTCCGTCAAACTGCGAAACATAGTATCGGCTTTTTTCTGTTCGTTTCTGCTTTGAAGGTTGAAAAAAGTGTAATGTCATAATAAAGCCTGCTCTGCAAGATTGCTCGCTGTGACTTTCGTGTGTAAATCCAAAACCGCGTCATAGTTCCAGAATTTGACAAACGGCTTAATTGGCGCAAATGCAGTCAGGGAAATTTTGCTGTCAAATTCTGATTGTCGTTGGCCGTCTGCGACGATGTAAAAATTTGCCCTGAAATCCTGTAATTCAACAAACTTCAACAGGGAGTTATAAATATCCGTCGAGTGTTCAATTTCGAAAAACGAGGTTGGGTATTTGCGGGCGTTGAACCACGAAACATCTATCGTTTGAGCCTTTCGCAAAACATCAGCATAGGTAAACTCATAAAACTTCGCAAGTGTTGCAACATCGCCAAGTTTCCGCTTTGCGTAAGGTTTGTTTTTGTCCTGAGCAGGGACAAAAGTTGAATAGCCCTTCAAATTCCCAATTTCAGTAACCAAGCCCTGGAAAAAGTAATGGGAGTATTCCCTTTCCTTGACTTGCTTTGTTTTCCCTGAAAATAACCGAAGAACTTTTTCTTTCTCAGAAGTCAAAGCCCAAAGTCCGGGGCGAACTTTGAAAAACTCATCATGCTCTTGAACGATTCTTCGTATGGTTGCAAACGGCGTCTTTGTCCCCCACTTGCATCCTGGAATTTTTGGCGCAGTTTGATACAACTGCCCAAGAGTTGCATACCCGCCATTTTGCTTCATCGCCAAAAGCACGGCTTCATGTTGTTTCATGGAGTTCACCTCGCTCGACACATGAAAAACTCACTCTGGCAGCAATTATAAATGAACAAACGAAAAAAATTATTCTTCGCCAAATAAACTGGCGATTGAAACTTTCAATGTGTGGCGATTATAAGGATCGAAAAAATGAGGTTGTGATTATGGGTAATCACAACCTCATTTTGATAAATCTTTTTTATCCGCGTTACTTTGTACTATACCTGCCCCGCCGCTCTGCCACACGGCTGACCCTTTTCTCAGGAATCAGGTCAATCAACGAACGCAGGGCGCGATTTACACTTTCCGAATCTGGAAAATACACCCGCACATCAGGTTCAAGCAAAACAGCTTCCTCTTTGGGGATGAACTCACGCACTTCAACAGTGCCATCCGCTTTCAACACGCGAACGGAATATCCCTTTTTCAGAGACTTGGCGTACTTTCCGCGCATACCTTTTTTCCCTGTCAGGTTGTATTCGGGGAGCATATCGTCTTCTTGGGGTTTAATCGTTTTCTTCTTCATATCGTTTTCTTTCGGCGGTGGTCGCCTTCCTGCAACTAATGATACGAATGACAATCACTTCTTCTTGTTCTTCGCGTTCCGTGTGTGCCGCAAGTAAAACGCGGTTGCTTTCAGAAAGACCAATACTGATAAGCCGCTCTTCTTTGTCTGAATGGAGTTCATCCACAAAGGTCAGCAAAAGCGGGTCTGAGAAAATCGTCCGAGCCTCCTCGAAACTTATCTTGTGTTTTTCAAGATTAGTCCGCGCTTTATTTTCATCCCATTCGAAGATCGTCTTCATGGCAAGATTATACCCATTAATACCTCAAAAGTCTTCGCGCCTCTTCGTATTCTACATGGCTTTCTCAAAATCCAATTTATGTCGCTCTGAGGGAGCGTGTTCGCCGCGACCGAAGAGACTCTTTGCCGTCGTAGAGACCCTCACCGCACTGGCGCGCGGCGCAAGT
>DAOUAS010000221.1:0-7600 GCA_034433295.1 Anaerolineales bacterium
GGCTAAAAAGTCGAGTAATTGGCTGGCTTTACTTTATCTTGCCTCTACTTTGATCCTCTGGAGAATGTGCTCTCATGACTAATTTACGGATAGGCTCTTAGATATTTAAATGCTAAATGTAACTTGGCCAGTATTTCTAGCTGCGATCTGCCGCACACTTCATTCGCAATCTTTAGATTATTCATGCTGTAGAGCGTTTGCATTTCATATCGGGCATTATCTATGATTTCAGAGCCAAACTCGAAGTGAAATGCAATGGCTTTTTGGGCATAACGTACTGATGGTGGGAAGCCCAGGAGCGGGAAAGACATTATTGGCCCGCGCTCTGCCCAGCATTCTTCCTGAAATGAGTCTCGAAGAATCTTTGGATGTGACCCGAATCTATTCGGTGGCTGACCAACTTCCAGCGGGGACTCCGCTCATTCGCCATCGTCCGTTCCGAGCGCCGCATCACACCATTTCCCACGCGGGACTGGTCGGCGGCGGGAACATCCCCAAACCTGGTGAAATCTCGCTTGCACATCGCGGCGTATTGTTCCTTGATGAATTCCCTGAATTCGGCACCCGTGTTCTCGAAGTGATGCGCCAGCCGATGGAAGACAAAATTGTTACCATCAGCCGCGCCAAAGGTTCACTGACTTTTTCTGCGAACTTTCAATTGGTTGCGGCGATGAATCCCTGCCCGTGTGGATACTATGGCGACTCACTCAAGCCTTGCGCCTGCGCGCCAGCCATGGTGACCAAGTATCAAAAGCGGATTTCAGGTCCGCTGCTCGACCGCATCGATATTCATGTCGAAGTTCCAAGAGTGGATTATGAAAAACTGAGCAGCAGCCGAATCAGTGAGACCAGCGATTCGATTCGTGCCAGAGTGCAGGCAGCGAGGGAGATTCAGAGTCAGCGATTCAGCAAATCAGCGGACATTGTCTGCAATGCAGACATGCGAATTGCCGAAGTTAGGAAGTTTTGTCATTTGCAGGATCAAGGTCAAAGCCTGATGCGGGCGGCGATGAGTCAATTGAATTTGTCAGCGCGGGCATATCACCGCATCCTCAAACTGGCGCGCACGATTGCCGATTTGGCGGGGAGCGAAGAAATTCAGTCCGCGCATCTGGCGGAGGCTTTACAATATCGGCCGAAGTTGATGATGGTGTAATGATAGTCGAAGCGAGGGATGAGTTTATGCGAGCGGCATTTTACGAGCGCATAGGACCGGCAAAAGAGGTTCTAGTAATGGATGATTTGCCGATACCGGTTCCCGGCCCCGGAGAGGTTCGGGTCAAGGTAGTCTGGTCGGGGGTGAATCCGTCGGATGTTAAATCGCGGGCCGGGTCACGGGTCAGGACTCTGCCGTTTCCGCGAATCATCCCGCACAGCGACGGCGCGGGGATGATCGATCAGGTTGGGGCGGAGGTTGATCCCGCGCGGGTCGGTGAAAGGGTCTGGGTTTGGAATGCAGCCTGGATGCGTCCGTATGGGACTGCTGCCCAATATGTTGTCCTGCCATCCAATCAGACAGTGCTTTTGCCGGATAATGTCGAACTTGCGGTTGGAGCTTGTTTGGGAATCCCGGCTCTGACCGCGTATCATGCTGTCACTGTGGATGGAGGCGTAGACGGGAAAACCGTCCTCGTGACTGGCGGCGCTGGGTCGGTGGGACATTACGCCGTCCAACTGGCAAAGATCAAAGGCGCAAAGCAAGTGATTGCAACTGTCAGCAATGAGGCGAAAGCGGCTCTTGCCCGTGAAGCGGGCGCGGACGTTGTCTTGAATCACAAGACCGATGACCTGGTTTCAGCCGTTGATCAGATCACGGCAGGGCGGGGCGTTGACCGGATTGTGGAGGTTGACTTTGCCGCCAACGTCAATGCAGATATTACCGCCTTGCGGCCCAATGGGGAGATCATTGTCTATGGCAGCGGCGCGGCGGAGATCAGCGTTCCGTTTTCTCCCGCGATTCGCAAGGGCGCGCGCATGACCTTTTTCATCGTGTACAGCCTCGAGGCGGATGTTCGTGAACGCGCCATTGCGGACCTCACGATGTTGTTGAAAGAGAATCGGTTGATTCATAACATTACGGCCCGCCTGCCGCTCGAAAAAATCGCCGAAGCTCATGAAATGGTCGAAGAGAGGCGGGTTGTTGGAAACGTCGTTCTTAAAGTTGAGTAGGTAAAAATACGAGATCATCACATGCAACGGAAAAGCGCCCGATTGGGCGCTTTTTGTTTGGAAAGTATGGTAAACGACCGGGAGATAACCCATCCATCTCTGCCTTTTGTCATGTTCTCTTGTGACATTAGTCACAACGTCGTGAAAATACTTGACAAGCATATATGAAAATGATATTCTTTTCATAAACTGAAAAAAATATCACAACAGCAACGTTTTTGAAATAAATTTACACAAAATTTATCCACTTTACCGGTACCCTAACAAGTAAATATCCAATGCGAGTGCCAAATCTGAAAGGCTCGCAAGAGCCAAAACCGAGGTCAAACCGAACTATGAATTCTACACCTTTGCTCCAAATTGCCATGGATTACACCTCACTGCCGAAAGCGTTGGCGATGGCTGTCCAGGTTGCCCCCGAAGTGGATATTATTGAAATCGGCACCCCTCTTTGCAAAGCGGCTGGAATGGAAGCGGTCCGGGCGATGCGGGAAATCTGCCCCGACAAGCTGATTCTGGCGGATGTCAAGACTCCAGATGTGGGCGGACTCGAAGCAGCCATGGCTTTCGACGCCGGCGCAGACATGATGACGGTCATCGGCGGCGCCGCGCTGCCCACCGTGAAAGAGGCGCTCGCTGTCGCTCGTAAGCGGGGTAAGGACATGCTGATGGAACTCACCGGCGTCCGCGATATTCTGGCAAGGGCAACCGAGTGGCGGCGGATCGGCGTCGATCGAATCGTTTACCACCGTGAATGGGACGCCCAATCCGCGGGGCGCGAGTGGACGCAAGAGGATAAGGATATTGTCCGCAAGTTGATTGACATGGGTTACAAAGTTACGATTACCGGGGGAATGACGATTGACCTTCTTCCATTTTTTGCCGATTTACCAGTCTCTGTTCTGATCTGTGGACGACACATCCGCGAGTCGGCCGACCCCAGATCTGTCGCCCGTCAGATGCGTTTGGCCCTCGCTGACTTATGGTCGCGTTCTTCCACCAGCATCTCTTCCTCTCAAGACATATCACCGGTTGCTGCTCTGCCCGATCTCGCGGCAAAGGCTGTCCGTTGGGGTGTGAGCGAAATGGGATTGCAACTGGTCGTGGACGGACGCGAATGCCCCGGCTGTGATTCGCCCCGCCGCTTCTGTCTGGGGACTCACACGGAGATCGTCTGTCCGAGTAATTTGCGCTCGGATGATGTCGTCCGCGGACTGGCACAGGCATTGACCGCAAATGGCACATTTGGACGGGTCAACGACAACGTATTCTTTCTCGACCCGGCGAAGTTCGGCAATTTATCGCGCAACCGGGTGATCGAATTATTGAATGCCACCGGGAATACCCTAAGGCAACTGGGAGCCCCGGTCGATGTCAACGCGGGCATCAACGCCGCGAATCAAGTACTTGGAATATCCTAGGAGGTATGAACGAATATGACTACCACGAATCTGCAAATGACAGCTTTGGGAATGGTCGAAACAAGGGGGTTGGTAGCCTCAATCGAGGCGGCCGATGCGATGTTGAAGACAGCGCATGTGACGCTCACAGGGCAGGAAGAAGCCGGCGGGGGCTATACCACAATCTTTGTACGGGGAGAGATTGGCGCCGTTCGTTCAGCAGTGGACGCCGGAGCCGCAGCGGCGAAGCGCGCAGGGGAATTGGTGGCGGTGCATGTGATCGCCCGTCCCCAGGCGGCAATTGAACCGTTGCTGCCAAAGGGCGTGCAAGCCAGCCATACGGAAGCCAACTAATAGGAGGAGTCCGCAATGCAAATACGAACATACCTACTCATTGACCAGATGCAGCCTCAATACGGGGCGCTGACGGGCAAAACAATGCAAGGCGAAATTCCGGTGGAAGGAATGGCGGAGATCTACATCGAGACCGCCCCCGCGTCCGACATTTACAAAGTCATGGACATCGCATTGAAGACCACGGATGTGCGGGCCGGGGCGCTGGCGGTGGAACGCGAATATGGTTCGTTGGAAATCCACTCGCGTCATCAGGAATCCGTACTGGAAGCCGGGCGTCGCGCGCTGGAGACGTTGGGACTGACGGAGAACGACCGGCTGAAGCCCGAGATTCTATCGTCGCTTCTGATCCCGAATGTGGATGCATTCGAGGCGCAGTTGATCAACCGGGCCTCCTTTGGCGGGCTGCTCCTGGCGGGTCAAACCCTTTGTGTATTGGAAGTAATGCCGGCGGCGTACATTGTGCTGGCGGCAAATGAAGCGGAAAAGGCGGCGAACATCACGCTGGTGAACTACACCCCACGCGGGCGCTCGGGACGTCTGTATTTTTCCGGGACGGATGCCGAGGTGCGGCAGGCGCGCGATGCGGCAGTAAAGGCCATCGAAGCGCTGCCAGGGCGAAAGGCAAAAGGTAGCTAGTCATGCGGACCTTCTACACGGGAAGTGATATTGAGGACCTGGCTGCCAGCGGCGTTCGACAGCTGGAAGTTGGTCCCGAGGTGATACTGACCGACGCGGCCCGGCAGCAGGCGGAAGAACTGGGCATCACCCTGGTCGTGCCGGGCGCGGTGTCAACCAGCAAAGTCACAGTACCGGCTGCATCCGCCAAGGGCGAGACTCTGCCGAGCAAACCACGTGGTTGCCAGCATGGACCAGTGTCTGCAAATTTCAACCCTGGCCAGTCCGCCGTAAGCGGAGGTCCGGTGGTGGATCAACTGGTGGAAGCGGTAAGCGCACTGAAGAAGCGAGGAGGCTAGGATGCGGATCGCAAAAGTAGTGGGCATGGCGGTTGCCACAGTCAAAGACCGAAGGCTTGAAGGCGGCAAATGCCTGCTCGTATCGGCAACCGACTCGACAGGTAAGGAACAGGGAATTCCGTTCGTGGCGCTCGACATGGTCGGCGCGGGCGAAGGCGAATTGGTCATGATTGCGGAAGGCAGTTCGGCTCGTGTGGCGGCAGAAGATGTCAACCGCCCGGTGGACGCGGTGATCGTGGCGATACTCGACTCCCTGCAGTACAACGGCAAGATGACATACACAAAAAGTTAATCAGGAGACAGTGATATGGCTCAAGATACAGTGGAAGTAATTGGTATTCAGGCGCTGGGGATGATCGAAACCCGCGGGCTGGTGGCAAGCATCGAAGCTGCCGACGCGATGGTGAAAGCCGCAAATGTAACCCTGCTTGCCAAGCGGAAGATCGGCGGGGGCTATGTGACGGTGATGATTCGCGGTTACGTGGGCTCGGTAAAGACGGCGTTGGCCGCGGGTCGTGAAGCGGCGGGACGCGTTGGTGATGTGGTTTCCGTCAGGTTGATCCCGGGACCGCACCTGGAACTCGAAACGATATTGCCGTCAGCGGCAAAGTAAAGGCGGCCGGGAATGAGTGAGCCGGCAAAGATGACAGTGGCGCGCCTCCAGCGCAAGAAGCGCAGCGGCGAGAAGATCACGCTCCTGACAGCCTATGATTACCCGATGGCGAAGTTCATTAACGACGCCGGGGTGGACATGGTGCTGGTCAGCGATGCCGTCGGTACGGTGGGATTGGGACGTTCCGAAGCGGTGTCGGTCAGTGTGGAGGAGATGATCTATCACACGCAGGCGGTTGCGCGTGGGGCGACCAGTTCAATGGTTGTGACCACCCTGCCCTTTGGCTCCTACGAAACCATCGAACAGGCGGTTGTCACCGGTGTGCGATTAATGAAGGAAGGTCATGCCGACGCGATCCACATGGAAGCCGCCGCTGCGGACGCGCCCAAGTTGAAAGCGTTGGTTCACGCGGGTGTGCCGGTGATGGGTCATTTGGGAATCACCAAACAGAAGATTGTCCGCACAGGAACAATTCAAATTCAGGGGCGGACGGCGGCCAGCGCGGCAACGGCCGTGGCGGATGCGGTGGCTTTGGCCAACGCCGGAGCCTTCGCCTTGATCCTGGAATGTATCCCCGACCGGCTGGGACAGATCATCACCCGCAGCCTGGAAATTCCCACCATCGGCATTGGCGCGGGACCCGATTGCGACGGTCAGGCCTTGGTCACGCAGGATATGTTGGGGATGTTCAAGGAAATGTCTCCGAAATTCCTCAAAGTGTATTTGGATTTGACCCAGATTATCGTTACATCCCTGACGCAGTTTAGAACCGAAGTGGAGCGGGGAAAATTTCCAGGACCGGAACATTGTTACGCAATCGAAGATGAAGAACTGGGCAAACTGTTGACCCAGTTGCGAAATAAAGCAATCCAGTAAATCAAAAATAAGGAGATACGAATATGGCTGAGTCTCTAAAAGGAAAAGTAGCGGTTATTACAGGGGTGGGGTCAGGATTCGGAAAAGCCACAGCGGAGTTGTTCGCGAAACTCGACCAGGTGGGACTTGTCCTGATCGACTACAACGAGCAGGCGCTGCAAGCCACGGCTGACGCCTGCAAGGCATTCGGCTCGAAGGTCATCGCCATTGCGGCTGATGTAACCAAAGCGGAAACCTTCACGAACGCTTTCAAGGAAACGATGGACAACTTCGGCAAGGTTGATTTCCTTATCAATTATGCGGGTGGCGCGCTCAAAGTAGCTCCCATCGAAGAGATGGACGATGAGATTAACCGCCGCATCATTGACTTGAATCTCACCAGCGCCATCATGAGTTGCCGCACATTCACGCCACAGTTCAAGAAACAGGGCTTCGGCAAGATCATCAACGTGTCCAGTGCGTGTGACCGTCGTTCGTGGCCGGGCTGGTCGGTATATTCCGCGGCCAAAGCAGGCCTCAATTCTTTTACTCGCTGCCTTTATACCGAATTACGTCCGCATGGTATTGGAGTGACACTCCTTGTGCCTGGCGGATCGAATACCGGTTTCCAGGCTGCCGCTGCGGGCGTTAACAAGTTCGAGTGGGATGAGGAACTTGCCGTGCGCCCCGAACATTTCGCGGATATGGTGTACCAAGCCTGCGCGCTGACAAAAGGCGGATGTGTGACTGAATTAGTGTTGTACGGACTTGCGCAGGATGTGAGTGGATATTAGGGGATGGATGAACTGGGAAAAATCGAGTCCCGGAGGGTTTTGCAAGGGTCGACCTGGAGGGCAGGTGCCGGCCTTGGCGGAACGGTTTCTTGGGTGCAAGGAGGTGGCAGGATCCGAAGTTTAGTAAAGCAGAATCCATGTTGTGCCAATAATCCTTTTGATATTCATATTGAGGAGAAAACTTGAAATGAAAAAGAATCTGTTTGTTCTAATGGCTGTGCTCGTACTCGCCAGCATGATCCTGTCAGCCTGTGGTGGCGCTGCCGCTCCGGCTGCTGAAGCGCCTGCTGCTGAGAAACCCATGAAGATTGCGTTCTTCGTTTCTGACCTGAGCAACGTGTTCCATCAGGCGCAGGCCACCGAAGCGCAGAAATATGCCAAGGAAAAATATGGCGCTGAAGTATACGTGTTCGATGGCAAGTCCGACGGCGCCGTTAT
>DAOUAS010000222.1:0-28077 GCA_034433295.1 Anaerolineales bacterium
CCTCAATTCATCTATGATAAACTTGCCGCCAGCACATAAACTGGAACGCGCAATGAAACAATCCCTGCAAACCGCATTCAAAACCTGGCTCGGACTCACCCTGCTGGTCATCGCCAGCCTGATTGCCATTTATCTCCGCAACGGCGTGACGGGACTGGAGCTTTTCATCCAGAACTGGCCGCTGTCCAATCTGGCTGTGACCTTGGCATCCACCGCCTTCGTCTGGTTATTGACGGGCATTCTGCTTTATCTGCTTGCCAACGGGAAAATCCACAAGGGGAATCTCTGGCTCACAGCGGGATTTTTCATCGTCATGTTCATCCACCTCGGCATCCTGCGCGAGCGCTTCCGCTACGGCGACTATCACTACTACCTCGACGCCGCGACCGCCCTTGCCAAGGGACAACCCCTGCCCGACAGTTATCTCTACATGCCGCTCTGGGCGTCCCTGCTCAAGTACCTCGTCCCGCTCGGTGATCAGGGCTTCATGATCATCCTGTGGATTGTCAACGTCCTCGCCCTCGCTGCTTTTTACTTTTTACTCGTTACTGTCCTGCAAAGATACGGTTTTTCAAATCACCTCGCCATTGTCATCACCATCCTTTTTCTGCTCATCAATACCCCTCTCATGCGGACTTTGGGATTCATCCAGGTCAACCTGCTGACTTTGGATTTGATTCTGCTTAGCCTGGTCGTCTATCCCAAACATGAATTCCTGTCCGCGCTGGCGCTGGCTTTCGCCGTTCACCTGAAAACCTCTCCCGCCGTTCTCGTGCTTGCCTTCCTGTTGGAATTCAACTGGCGTTGGCTGATTTGGTTCGCGGTCAGTTTTCTTGCCATCGGACTTTTCCCCGTTCTCACGAACGGCGTTTCGCTCTACCAGCAATTCCTGACCAATACCTTCCTGCTGACCCAAATCCCCGACACGAACTTCCACGATACCTCCTTCGATTCCTTCCTGCGGTTCCTCAATCCCTTCTTCGGGATTCAAATCGCGCAGACCCGTCTCATGGCACTTGCCGCAAAAGCCTTGCTCCTGCTTACCTCTCTTGCAGTGATGGCTCAAACCGTCCGCAACCAGTCGTTCAGCAAAGAGAACCGCCTGTTGAACGCCGTCCCGCCGCTGTTTGTGCTGATGACCCTCGCCTCGCCCATCGTCTGGGACCATCACGGACTTTTCACCGCACTTGCCTTTTTGCTCATGCTCAAGCGCATCCACTTTTCGTCTGCATGGATGTGGTTTGGCTTTGCTTACTTCCTCGAATTTGTCCTGCCCTCCTTCGACTTCTTCCCCTGGTCGTATGGCCGCCTCGTCGCGCCGCTAATCATCCTCTGGCTGATGTGGCAGACTGCAAAGCACGACGAGTCACCGCTCATCGCATCGGCAAATGGCTGGCTTGCAAAAATTGCTTCTTGAAATGAAGAAGTATCTTTCCATAATCGTCTTTGCCTTCATCCTGCTTGCAGGCTTATTTACCTTCAATCAATATGGCGAGAGCTGGGATGACCGTTCCCTGCAAAAATACGCCGCCAAGTCCATCAACGCATACGTTACATTTCCGCAGGAAGGCAAGGTAAACATCACCCCCGAAGACCTCGGCTACTACGGTCCCGCCTATGTGATGACAGTTGACCTGCTTTCCCACGCCCTTGCTTTCCTCCCTCTCGGCCTCCCCGACCTGCGCCACCTGATTTATTTCCTCACCTACTTTGCGGGCATCGTCGCTTTTCATTCCCTCGCCAAACGCTGGCTGAGCAACCTCCCCGCCCTCGGCACTACCGTCCTCTACGCCACCCAGCCCCTGCTTTGGGGTCACGCCTTTATCAATCCCAAAGACACGCCCTTCCTCTCCCTCTTCTTGATTTCGCTTGCTTTGGGATTTAATTTTTTTGACAAACTGCCCGTTGAGCCGAGTCCACGCCCAAGCCGAATCCAATTATTTCTGACCGCGCTGTGGGTTGGTTCTGTTTTCTCGTTGTTTATCTTCACCGAAAGCTTTTACAACTACCTCACCGCACTCGTCCACTCTGCACATTCTGGCAACACAAACCTCATCTCCCTCATCGCCTCCGACATCCTCACCGCCGCCCCTGAAATCTACATCCAAAAATATTTCGTTCTCTTCCTCCGCGCCCGCGCCATCTTTTTCCTCCTGTTTACCTGTCTACTTGTTTACTTGTACCGCAAACACCTTCATCCTTCCGCCTTCACACCTGCACTAGCGTGCGGCGCAAGTGTCCTTTATCCTTCGCTCGCCGTCGGCTTTACCACCTCCACCCGCATCCTCGGACCCTTTGCAGGTGTCATCGTTGCTTACTATGCCTTACGCACCAAAGGCAAACGCGCCATCCCTTCGCTCATTGCCTACGTTGTTCTCTCCCTGATCTTCACCTACCTGACCTGGCCCTACCTGTGGACAAACCCTGTCGCGCATTTCATCGAAAGTTTCAAAGAAATGTCCCTCTACCCGTGGACAGGTGTCGTTCTCTTCAATGCCACCAATTACCCAATTTCCAATCTACCAATCTCCTATCTCCCCATTCTCCTTATCATCCAATTAACCGAACCCGTCTGGGTCTTGTCCCTGATTGGATGGTTGGTGTCCGCTTTCGGCGCAAACAAAAAACTTGGATTGATCGAATTATCGGCATTGTGGTTTATCCTCCCGTTGACCGCATTCATCGTCATGAAAACCGCGCTGTACGATAACTTCCGTCAAATCCTCTTCATCCTGCCGCCGATATTTTTGATGGCGGGAGTTGCATTCGAGACGGTAAAACAAGTAAAATGGCAAGCCGTATTGATTGGGCTGTGCCTCGTCCCGAACCTGCTTGGCATTGTTTCACTGCATCCCTACGAGTATATTTATTACAACCGCTTCAGCGGCGGCGTGGACGGCGCGGCGAACCACTTCGATTTGGATTACTGGGGCGTCTCGTACCGCGAGGCGGCGGAGTATGTGAATCAGGTTGCGCCGCCCAACGCCACGGTCTGGCTGGAGGGACCCGCGGCGCTGTTCCAACTTTATGCGCGGGAAGATTTGAAGACCTACTCCACCAATGAAGTCGAGCGCGCCGACCATTACGACTACATCGTCGCCACCACCCGCTACAATCTGGATGAGACCGCCTATCCCGACGCCGAGGTCATTTACGAGATCAAACGCGGCGATGCCGTACTGACGGTCATCAAGAAACCGTAATGTCATTGCGAGCCCGTAGGGCGAAGCAATCTCCACGTAACCGGGGACTGCTCACCTGCACTGGCGTGCGGCGCAAGTGTCGCAAAGAGCGCTCGCAGTGACATAGAGAGAAAACATGAACCTATTAGAAACCCTTTCCCAAAAAACTTTACTGGCAGATGGCGCAATGGGGACCATGCTCCACGCGCGCGGAATGAGTTTTGCAAGCTGCTTCGACGAACTCAACCTCACCAATCCCGCCGCCGTTGCGGACATCCACCGCGAATACATCGAAGCGGGCGCGCAGTTGATCATCACCAACACCTTCGGCGCTAACCGCTTCAAACTCGGAAAGCACGGACTGGAAAACCGCTTGGTCGAGATCAACCGCGCAGGCGTGGAACTGGCGCGGCGGGCAATTGCGGCTTCTTTCAAGGAAAACGTGCTGGTAGCTGGTGACGTGGGTCCGCTGGGCGTGCGTATCGCCCCGTACGGACGGATCAAATCCGAAGAGGCTCGCGCCGCATTCGCGGAGCAGGTTCAAGCGCTGGCAGATGCGGGCGTTGACCTGGTTGTCATCGAAACCATGAGTGACCTGTACGAAATTCAGGAAGCCATCCACGCGGCGAAATCCGTAGGGGCAAGTCGCGACTTGCCCCTGCCCGTCGTCGCTTCCGTTACCTTCACCCGCGATGACCGCACCCTGCTCGGCGACGCTCCGGCGCAGGTGGCGCAAAAAATCCACGAAGCAGGCGCAGACGTGATCGGCGTCAACTGTTCCGGCGGACCTTCGCAATTGCTCCGCATCCTCAAGCAGATGAAACAGGCTGTGCCGGATGGCCGGTTCTGGGTCAAACCGAACGCAGGCTGGCCCGAACAAGTCGGCGGACGAATCATGTATCCCGCCGACGCGGACTACTTTAGCAACTATGCCATCTCCTTCCGCGAAGCGGGCGCAAACATTGTCGGCGGTTGCTGCGGGACCACACCCCAACACATCGCGGCGATGAAGAAGGCGTTCGAGGTCACGCCTGTTCAGACTTCGGAGGTCTTGGAGACTTCCGAAGTCTCAGACATCGAAGAGACAGACAAAGAGCCGCCCACCCAACTGGCGCAAAAACTCGCCGCTGGCAAATTCGCCATCTGCGTCGAGATGGATCCCCCGCGCGGACTCTCGACTCACAAATTGCTGGCAGGCGCGTCCCTGCTCCATGATTCGGGCGCGGACGTGATCAATATGGCGGATAGTCCCATGGCGCGGATGCGGATGTCTGCGTGGGCGGTCTGCGATTTGGTGCAGCGCAAGATTGGCGTCGAGACCACTTTGCACTTCCCCACCCGCGGGCGGAACCTGCTCCGCGTGCAGGGAGATTTGCTGGCGGCTCACGCTATCGGTCTGCGGAATATTTTTGTCGTCATGGGCGACCCAACTTCGATTGGCGACTACCCCGAAGCCACCGATAACTATGACCTCGTCCCTTCGGGGTTGGTCAAGCTCATCAAGCAGGGATTCAACATGGGGGTGGATCACTCCGGCACGAGCATCGGTCAGCCGACCAACTTCTTCGTCGGCGCGGCGCTCAACCTTTGTCCAAAAGATATGGATAACGAAGTCAAGAACCTGCGGCGCAAAATCAGCGCGGGCGCGGACTTCTTCCTCACCCAGCCCATCTATCGTCCCACCGACGGGCCAAATGTGATTCAAGCCTACGAAGCAAAACATGGAAAATTGGATAAGCCAATTCTGGCAGGCATCCTGCCGCTGGTCAGCCCGAAGCATGTTAACTTTTTGCACAACGAAGTGCCGGGCGTTTTCATTCCCGACGAGGCGCGACGGCGTATCGAGCAGGCGGGCGACTCGGAAAGTGGAATCAAAGTCGGCGTGGAACTGGCAGTCGAGTTGATACAGCAGATCAAGGGTTGGGCAAGCGGCGTTTATTTCATGCCACAGTTCCACCGCTACGACATGGTCGCCGAGATCATCGAGAAGGTCAAATAGGCATGTGGAAAAAATACCTTCAGCGCATCGTTTTGATCGCCATTGTGATTCTCGGCGCAAAGACCGCCGTCGAAAATTTCGGAACGACGCTTGCGGACGATATCAACGATACGGCTGTGATCGCGAACTGGGAGAAACGGATTGTAAAATTGACCGCGCCGATCCCCTTCGAACACGGTTTCATCGGATATATTGCGTCCAGAGACATTGCCCAGGGCGACGCTTCCAACGATAAATTGGGCGAGTTTATCCTTACGCAATACACCGTCGCCCCGCTGATTCTCGTGCGCGGCGCTGATCAGGAGTGGAATATCCTGAACCTCGACCACGAAACCTTCACTGCCTGGAGCCAGGAAAACGCGGACAGGTTCGAGGTTGTCAAATCCGGGGGCGGCATGTACCTTGTGCGCAGGGTGACGCCATGAGCATCCCCAGCCTGTTGGTTTTCATCCCATCCATCCTGATGGGGACGTTGCTCGTCCACCTGCTGTGGTCGGACCGGAAAAGTCCGCTCGACCTGATCCTTCAACTCTCGCTGGGGACCGGGCTTGGGCTTGGAATTTCCTCGATGCTGTATTACCTGTGCCTGTTTTTCCATGCCGCGTCGTACGTTCTATACATCGAACTTGCCCTGTCAGTCGCAGCCCTCATCGCGGTTTACTGGAAGTGGAAAAAGACGACTCCCGAACCTTCGCCGCGCCAGCGCCTGAGCCTGCCGTCTTCGGCAATTGTGATGCTCGTAAGCGCCGGACTGATCTTTGCCGTATCCTTTGCCGGCATCGTGGATTATTCCCGGCATAGGGCGCACGGTGATTGGGATGCCTGGATGATCTACAACCGTTCCGCGCGTTTTATTTATCGCGGGGGCGAAGCATGGCGGGACGCCTTCTCCAGCGGAATGGACATTACCTTCCATGCCGACTACCCCCCCCTGCTGGCGCTGAACATCGCCTCCCGCTGGCAAATGCTCAATTCAGAGATAACTTATGTGCCGATGTTTCTGGGCTTCCTGTTTACTTTATCTACCCTGGGACTATGTTTTGGCGCATTGGCAAAACTCAAATCACCGGGGCAGGGCGCACTGGGGTTGATCTTGCTAAACGGCGTTTCCTTTTTCCTCGGCGAAGGCGGCAGGCAGACGGCAGACATGCCCCTGGCACTCTACCTGCATTCCTCGATTGTTTTTATCTTCTTTTACCACCGCGAAAAGCGTCCGGTCTTCATGGGACTTGCCGCCCTCATGACTGGTCTTGCCGCCTGGACGAAGAACGAAGGTGTGCTCTTCCTGCTGGCATCGGCGGGCGTACTTTTCATCGTGGCGCTGTGGAAACGTTCCTTTGGAGGTTTCCTCGCCTACTTTGCGGGGATGCTCCTGCCGCTGATCCTGATCATGCACTTCAAGACACAGGTCGCGCCGTCGAGTGAGTTCGCGGAAGGCGGATTGGGCGTCATCCTCCAAAAACTGGGCGATTTCTCCCGCCATCAGTTGATTCTCGACTCCTTCGGGAGGTTCCTCCTGCGCGGCGGGGGCTGGTACGGAATCGGCATCTTCCCGATTTTGATGGCGTATACCCTGTTATTTCGGAGGCGTGACGGACAAATCAACCTGGCAATTCCAATCAGCCTTGCCATACTCGCCTGTCAGTTTATCGGGTATTATCTCTTCTACTTGATCTCGCCCTACGACCTGAACTGGCATATCATCTTTTCGATCAACCGTCTCTTTGTCCACGCGTATCCTGCGGTTGTTTTTCTGGTTCTCTCCGCCACCCCGACCCCGGAGACGGTCTTTTCATCCAGTCTCAATTAATACCTGATGTTACGGCATTCAACCGTGATTCCCTGAGCGACAGCGAAGGGTCTCTGAGACAATCGTAGAGGTTCTTCGCTTCGCTCAGAACGACACTGCGTAACATCAGTAACACAGGTGTCTCATGCTCCTCACCATCGACATTGGCAATACCAACCTGACCCTCGGACTTTACGAGGGCGAAAAACTCGGCGCGCACTGGCGTCTTGCCACCGACCATAACCGTATGCCCGATGAATACGGCTTGCAGTTTTTGGGCTTGCTCCAAAACGCGGGAAAAACGACGGAAGACTTGCGCGGCATCTCACTGGCTTCGGTCGTCCCGCCGCTGACGGGACGCGTGACGCAAGCCTGCCGCGAATATCTCAAACAGGAACCGCTGGTCGTGGACGCGGGCGTCAAAACGGGCATCAAAGTGCGCTACGACGATCCGAAAGCCGTCGGCGCGGACAGGATATGCGATGCTGTTGCTGTGTTGAAACTCTATGGCGGTCCCGCCTGTGTGGTGGACTTTGGCACCGCCACCACCTTCAACGCCGTCACCAAAGAGGGCGAATACCTCGGAGGGGCGATCACAGCCGGGGTAAATCTTGCCGCGGAGAGCCTTTTCACCCGGGCTGCCAAACTTCCGCGCATCGATTTGCAACGTCCGCCATCCGTCATTGGACGTAATACGATTCACGCCATGCAATCGGGTCTGCTTTTCGGCTATGTGAGCATGGTCGAGGGGATGGTCTCAAGATTCAGGGCGGAACTTGGAAACAACATGAAGGTCATCGCCACCGGTGGTATGGCGGAAGTCATCGCCAGGGAGACTCAGGTGGTGGATTTCATCGCCCCCTGGCTTACCCTCGATGGTTTGCGAATGATCTGGGAACTCAATCACTAAGGAAACGAATGAAAAAATTGATTGTCGTGTTTTTGGGGATTTCCATTTTATTGTCCGCATGTGGATCGGGCGCATTTGCCAAACCCATACCGACGATTGCGGCCACAACCACCCCGTCTCCAACTGCAACCCCTTCAGCCACTTCAACTGCTACGATTACCCCAACCTTTACTGCTTCCCCCATCCCAACTCCCGCCTGGGTTCGCCAGGGACCTGAGACCGTGTATGTGCCGATCATCCTCTATCACCGCATTGCCATTTCCCCGACAGACGGGGTCAATTATAAAAGTCCATATTATGTGAAGCCCGAATTATTCGAGGAGGAAATGAAACTTCTCCATGATTGGGGCTATACCACCATCACCACCGAGTTGTTGATTAAAGCCATCAACGAAGGCGCGGACCTGCCGCCGCGTCCCATCGTTATCACCTTCGACGACGGGCATTTGAACAACTACACCACTGCCTTCCCCATCATGCAAAAGTATGGGTTCACGGGAACGCTGTACATCGTGGCAAATTACATGGGCGCGGAAAATTATATGACCGCCGACCAGATCAAGGAGATGGCGGCCACAGGCTGGGAGGTTGGAAGTCATAGCGTCAGCCATTCGAATCTGACTTCGTTGGAACCGGCCAGGCAAAGGATCGAAGTGGTCGAATCGCGCGCGATGCTGGAGGAGGCATTGGGAGTCCCCATTCTCACGATCGCCTATCCTTTTGGAATTAGCAACGCCGGCGTAATCGATTATGCCATCTTTGCCGGGTACACCGGCGGCATGGGACTGGGTTTCACCTACGATCAGGGAACGACGAATTTGTACAACATGCAGCGCCGCGACATCAAGGGAACATACGACATCAAACAGTTTGCGTCTTTCCTGCCCTGGCAGGGCGATCCCGGCTTCCTGCCCACCGACACACCCACTCCCACCGCGACGCCTTCCCGCACTCCCATCCCAACCTATACCTGGATCCCCTCGCCATAGGCGGGAAGGATGAACTATAAGGCTGGCAGACTTCCCACGTAAACCACCTTTTTACTGTTTTTCAACCTTTCGAGTTTTGGCTCCCCAAATGTCAACTCTTTGATCTGGTAGGGTGGGAAGACCCTGCACCAGCGAGTGGATGGATTGAATTCTACAAAGCACACCCAAGCCTCAGGCTTGTTTAGAATTGGGTCGCGGCGTTGACTCCCCGCTTGAAATGTCCACGAGAGTCCAAATCTTTTGGACAACGCCGTGGACTGGGTCTTGACTGCCAGGCCCAGCCCATCGACATACAAATCGGAGTCCCAGGATTTTTGCTTCCCCTCATAGATGCGGTAATCGGGACCTTTCACCTGCCGTCCCAACTTCTCAAAGACGATTCGCACAGCCTCCTCCCCCGCCTTGCTGACGAAGTGATCGTTTTCGATTTTCTTCAAATCGAATTGATTCGTGTCTCGATAGCCGCTGCCCGGAGAACCAATGGTCGGCGTGACCAGCCTGGCAAAATCCCTGGCTTTGGCGATTAACTCCGGGGAAAGTATCAGAGTTTGAAGCGTCGTGAAGTAACGCATTACCTGCTTTTACCATACCTCTTGCGGATTTCCGGCAGGAAGTAGTTGTCGAAGAAATGATCCACATCGTAATCGGGCTTCCAACCCCACTCGGCGCGGGCAAGAGAATCGTCCACATCTTCGGGCCAGGAGTCCACGATTCCCTGTCGGCGCGGATTGATGTCGTAAATGATCTGCGCTCCAGGGAAAGCCTTCAACGCCCGCTGGCGGAATTCCTCCGCGGTCAGGGCAAATGCCGCGATGTTGTAAACTGTGTAGGAAAGTTTCTCGCGCGGCACATCCATCAACGTCAGCAGGGACTTGATGGCGTCGGGCATCGCCATGAAGGAGATTTTGGTATCGGCGCGCACGAAGCAAGAATAGGGTTTCGCCTGCGCCGCCGCATGTAGCATCTCCGGCCCGTAGTCGCTGGTCCCGCCGCTGGGCAGGGTAAAGGCGCTGATCAGCCCCGGGAAACGAATCGCCCGGAAGTCCAGCATCGCGGGCGGGTTTTCATCCAGATGTTTTTGACCAAAGTATTTGCTGTAATATAGCCCCAGTTTTTCGCAGTACAACTTGTTGCATCCGTACATGGTGTGCGGCGTGTTCCATTCCGTCTCCTTCACCGCCCCCGCCTTTTTCTTGGCTTCGATGTTCGGCACCCCGTAGGCGGCGATGGAACTGGGGAACAGGAACTTCAGTTCCTTTTTATATTTTTCGGAGCGATATGCCGCCAGCATCAGCAACTGCATCGTGCCTTCCACATTGATGCGGTGCGCCTCCTCAGTGGCAATCTCCGCTTTCGACGAGAGCGAAGCCGCCAGATGGAATATGATGTCAAAATCATAGTCGTAGAAGGTCTTGACCTTGTAAACCAAATCCCCCGCAACGTGCTCCGCCACAAGCGGCTTGATCGAATCCGGAGGCGGATAAAGATCCGATGTGACAATCCTATACCCGCCCTTCTTTGCCAGTCCCTGCACCAACGCCTGCCCAATCTCGCCACACGCGCCCGTAACAAGCACCTGCTTTTCGCTCATGTTTACTCCTTGTTGTGCTAGAATAACTTTCGATTAATTTTACGACACAATCCATGAAAAGCTGTCACAAAACTTGCATGATATTTTTATATCTCTTGCTCCTCATGCTGGTCGTCACCCTGACCAGTTCCTGCGTCGTTTTAGATGCTCTCATTGCAACGCCAGTTCCCACGCTGGTGCCGGAAAACCCGACCCTGACGCCGACCATTGTCTGGTTCCCGCCTTCAGAAACACCCACTCTGGGAGCACCAGCGACTCCCAAACCACCCACGCCGGAGATGCGCCCCGGCGTCGGCTCCACCGCCCTGATTGATGATTTCTCCGACCCCTCCGTGTGGGACATCGCCACCTCGAACCAAGGGAGCGCGGAAATCAACGATAATCGCCTGATCCTTTCCGCACAAAGCAAGGTCTACATGTTCAGCCTGCGCGGCGACCTCATGGCAGATGACTACTACGCGGAGATCACCGCCCGCCCCGGTCTCTGTCGCAGCAACGACAGTTACGGAATATTGGTCCGCGCCAATGCGGTGGCATATTACCGCTTCTCGTTGACTTGCAACGGCGACATCTTTGCGGAACGAATCAGCGTGGGCAAGCGGGAGGTATTGCAGACACCCCTCCCCAGTGGGGACGTGCCGCGCGGCGCGCCGGGTGAAGTCCGCATTGGGGTATGGGCGGTTGGATCAGAATTACGTCTATTCCTGAATGGACGGTATCAGTTTGGGGTCAGCAACACAGCCTACCCGAGCGGGACGGTTGGGGTGTTTGTCAACTCAGCTGGCGAGACTCCAATCGTTGTTGCGTTCTCCCGCCTGGCGCTGCAAGAGGTGGATTATATCCTTCCAACGGTCACTCCCAAACCGTAGGCGTATTCCGTTTCGGAAAGGGGGATGTCATCGACACCCGTTTTATTTGTAACCCCTTAATAAGGAAAAATGTCTCTATCGCCTGACTTGGGATTGGAGTATTGTTATATTACTGGTTTGACAATTCGATACAAAAAGGAGTCGTCTATGATGAGGCTGTATGCGGATAGCGCCAAATGTTCAGGCTGTAATGCTTGCCGTGTGGCGTGCTCCCTGAATCTGTTCAGGGAAAGTAATCCCAAAAAGGCGGCGTTGATCATCGAGCCGCATTTTCCCGCGCCCGGCGTGTACAACGTCAAGGTCTGCACCCAATGC
This sequence comes from Anaerolineales bacterium, assembly GCA_034433295.1. Taxonomy (GTDB): domain Bacteria; phylum Chloroflexota; class Anaerolineae; order Anaerolineales; family Villigracilaceae; genus Villigracilis. Next base: position 11,645 of record DAOUAS010000222.1, read on the forward strand.
GGCGACTGCGCAAAAGTTTGTCCCCCGGAATGTATTATTCAAAATGATAAGGGCGCGTACTACGTGGCGCAGGAGGACTGCATCATGTGCGGCGCGTGCGTGCCGGAATGTCCCGAAGGCGTGATGTTCATGGAAGTGGACCTCGTCCCGAACACAGCCTGGGAATGCGACCTATGCGGCGACTGTGTTGCGGCGTGCGGCACGGGCGCGCTTTGGATCGCTGAAAAAGAAACAGTGGCGGCATAGGAGGCAGACATGAACGGATACGGCGGAAGCATTCTGCGCGTTGATTTAACAAAGGGTACCTGGAAAAAGGAATCGACCCCGCCCGAAATGGCACGGGATTGGCTTGGTGGACGCGGCTTCGGGGCTTATCTTCTCTACAAGGAAGTGCCGAAAGGCGCGGATCCGCTTGGACCTGAAAACAAACTCTTCATCTCGACCGGGCTTTTCTCTGGGATGTTGATTCCCGGCGGCGGCAAGTGTGACTGGACGACCAAGTCCCCGCTGACGGGTGGCTATGCCGACGCCTCGATGGGCGGTCACTTTACGGCGGAGATGAAGTACGCGGGTTTGGACACGATCATTCTCGAAGGCATCAGTCCGAAGCCCGTCTATCTCTTCATCGACGACGACAAGGTCGAAATCCGCGACGCCTCTGACTTGTGGGGGAAAGGCACATTCGAGGTTGAAAAAGGATTCAAGGAAAAATTCGGCGAGGCATATCAAATCGCAGTGATCGGACCTGGCGGTGAGAACGGTGTCGCCTTTGCCAGCATCAACCATGACTACGGACGCCAGGCAGGACGCGGTGGCGTTGGCACGGTGATGGGCGTCAAGAAGGTCAAGGCGATTGTCCTGCATGGGACCAAATCCGTCCCCGTGGCGGATGTTGAGAAATATCGCCAGGCGGGCATGGCAATCTTCAAAGCCTGCAAAGATTCGGACGGCATCAAGGAATGGACACGCTACGGCACGACCATCGTCACCAGTTGGTGTGATGAAGTCGGCGCGCTGCCCACCCGTAATTTCAGCGCTGGCTCCTTTGAGAATGGCAAGAACATTTACGGACAAGTGATGCGCGAGAAAATCGTCATCACCGACAAGGGCTGTTTTGGCTGCCCATGCCCCTGCGGCAAATACAGCAATGTCAAGAAGTATGGCACATACGTCGAAGGTCCCGAATACGAGACAATTGGTCTGCTCGGTTCAAACGTGGGCGTGGACGATATTGAGGATGTAGCGCAAGCCAACCTGCTTTGCGACGACCTCGGCATCGACACAATCAGCGCGGCTGGCGTGATTGCCTGGGCGATGGAGTGCTACGAAAAGGGCATCCTCACCAAGGCGGAGACCGATGGGCTTGAACTAAACTTTGGCAATGCCCAGGCGATGTTCGAGTTGATCAAGAAAATCGCCCACCGTGAAGGCTTCGGCGCAGTGCTGGCGGATGGCGTGAAGAAAGCAGCAAAGAAGGTCGGTCATGGCAGCGAGAAGTTTGCCATCCACGTGAAGGGCATGGAGCAGTCCGCTTATGCCACGCACAACGCGACGGCAATGCTCCTCGCCTACATGACCTGCGACGTGGGCGCGCATCACAACCGCTCGTGGGCGATCACCTACGACCTGCAAGTCGGGCGCGACAAGGTCGTCCCCGAAAAAGTGGCGCGCATCATCTGGCTGCAAAACTTCCGCCCGATGTTCGATGTGCTTGGCGGATGCCGCTTGCAGTGGGTGGAGCTCGGCATTGACCGAGACTTGTACGTCCCCGCATTGGAAGGCATCACGGGCATTCACCGCACCTGGGAGGATTTGGAAAAGGTCGGCGAACGCATCTGGAACCTGACCCGCCTGTACTGGATCCGCGAGAACGAAGGCTTCGACCGCGAATGGGATATGCCCGCTTCCCGTTTCTACGAGGAGCCGCCGACATCTGGCACGACCAAGGGACAGATCACCAAGTTTGAAGATGTGAACACCCTGCTCGACATGTACTACGAGCAACGCGGCTGGAGCGATAACGGCTTGCCAAAGCCAGAGAAACTTGAAAGTCTCGGTTTGAAGGCAATGGTTGGGTAACTTATAAACGCTCTGTCGGGGGCTGAGCCCCCGACAGAGCTAATTGGATAAAATGCCTGCAAAACTACGCCCCGTCGGTCATTTGAAATCCCTCGTCAACGGACAGAGTGAACTGGACGTTGAATCTGGCTCCACCGTCCGCGCGACGCTGGAGAAGGCAGGCATTCGCTCGGAACTGGTTGCGCTGGTCATGGTCAACGACGAACAGCGCAACAAGGATTACGTTGTACAGGAGGGGGATGTGGTCAAGGTACTGGCTGTGATTGGGGGCGGGTAGGCTTATCCCAACATTTGCTTCGCCAGCATCGCCAGTTCCCTGTCTGTTCTTGAACTGGCGATTTCCCGCAGGGCGGACTCGGCACGAGTATCTCCCAATTTTCCAAGCCCAAGGATGGATTGCCTGACCACTTCGCGATCGGGGTCACGGAGCATCTCGATCAAGGCGGGGGCGGCACGCGAGTCTTGAATCATGCCCAACGCGGTCACGGCATGTTCACGCACCGCTGATTCGGGGTGACTCAACGCCTCAATGAGGATGTCCACTGCGGGGGAGCCAAACTTGGCAAGCGCTTCGGCAGCGACTCTCCCCACTTCCACATGCAAGTCATACAAGGCCATGCCTAACTCTTCGATGGCACGGATGTCGCCCATCTCGCCCAGCACACTCGCGGCATACCTGCGGACCGTGCCTTCGCGGTCTTGCAAGGCTTCGATCAGCGGCTCGACGGCGGCGGGTCCCATGTTCTTGATGGCGTTAAGCAGGTCAGCGGCGGCTTGCTCCTGCTCGAACCACCAGGAGGAGTCGCGCAGGGCTTCCATCAGAAATGGCAATGCGGCGGGATGCTTTGTCTCCCCCAGCGCCCGCGCCGCAGATTGGCGCACTACAACCAGCGGGTCATCCAGCAAAACGGCGGTGATTTCGTCGAAGGTGGCGGGGTCGTTGAATTTTGCGATGGCTGTGCAAGCCGCACTGCGAACTTCCACTTCCCTGTCCTTGAGCAGGGGCAAAAGAAAGTTGACCACCTTTGGGTCGCCGATATTCGCCAGAGCAAGAGCCGCGCGCGCACGGACGGTAAAATACTCGCCCCTCACAGCATCCAGTAAGGCGGGAACGGCGGACTTGTCCTTGCTGATATCGAAGATTTCAGCAACACGTCCGCGTACCAGTGGATGGGCAGTGGCAAGCGCCTTCACCAGCAACGGAGTCGCGGCGGGGATTCGGGCGAGGATATGCTGACAGTACAGAATCAGATTAGGGTCCTGACTTTGGAGGGAATCAATCAAAGACGGAACCGCATCCGCCCCAAGTTTAATTAACTCGCGCGCGGCAGAGTCGCGTTTGACAGAATCCGCAAGTTGCGCAATCAACCTCTTCACTTCGCCTTGTTTCGAGCCTGTGAGCCAGTCCATGATTTGATTTTATCGCTTGCCTCATAAATTGCCAAATTTTTTACGAGAATCACGAATAAATACCATGATCGCTCCGTAAAGAAAGTATTTCAAATTTTTGTTTACGCTTGCTCGGCGTCACCCTGCGCGCCAGTGCAGTGAGGCGCTCTGAGATACTCGTAGAGGTTCTTCGCTGTCTCTCAGAACGACATCTCCAAAAGCAAAAAATTCCAGGAACTTTATTTACGCTGTAATGATTTTGATCTGGCAAATTATACGATACCCTTAATCGAAAAGCTCCCCACAACAATGGGGAGCCTGTTCATCCGCCAGTCAGTAAGATTACATCCCCTTGACTAACAAGCCAAGTACGAGCAAGGCAAGTCCTACAAAAGCAAACCAGAAAGCATAACCAGCCAGAGCGCCGATTACGCCGATGGCGCCTAATAAACCAATCAAACCAAGGGCAACAGAGATCCAGAACACGATCGTGGTGGGAGGGGTAAGCTTCATGTTTTTTCTCCTTATATGACGAAACTATCCTGGCGGACAATTAATTTATAGCACCGATAAGAAAAAAGTCAAGATACAGGTTTTTGGGGAAAATTTTGCCGATTTGGATTTGCATCAAATCAATTTTTATGATAAATTTGATAAATATTATCTCAGGTTTTTTATATGCACATAACGCTGGGAAGGTTCCAGTGTTAATTTCCACATTTAGCGGAGCTGCGAAGAAATGAACAAAGAAAAGTTACTTGATTTGTATTACCAGATGGTGCTGATTCGCCGCGTCGAGGAACGCGGCGCTGAATTGTATCAGGCTGGAAAGATCGGCGGTTTCATGCATCTGTACATCGGGCAGGAAGCTGTCTCGACAGGTTTGATTGCGGCGCGCGAACCGCGTGACCGAGTCATCACCGCATATCGTGACCATGGCGTGGCGTTGAACTGCGGCATTTCTGCCAATGAAGTAATGGCGGAATTGCTTGGCAAGGCAACGGGTATGTCGAAGGGCAAAGGCGGCTCCATGCATATGGCGGACACATCCAAGAATATGTGGGGCGGACATGCCATCGTCGGCGGGCACCTCCCCGTTGCAGCTGGACTCGCCCTTGGCGACCAGTACGCTAAGAACGACAACATCACCATCTGCATGTTTGGTGACGGCGCGACCAACATCGGCTACTTCCATGAGGCCCTCAACCTTGCCAAAACTTGGGGACTTCGCGTGCTATGGGTCTGTGAAAACAACCAATATGGCATGGGGACGGCGGTCGAGCGCGCGTCGGCGGTGGACGAAATCCGTCAGAAGGCGGAAGGCTATGGCATGAAGAACAGCGCGGTGGACGGCATGGATGTGATGAAGGTCTATGAAGCTGCGAAGGAAGCCATGGACTTCATCCGCAAGGAAGGGCAGCCCTACTTTCTCGAAGTGAACACCTATCGCTTCCGCGGACATTCGATGGGCGACCCGGAACGTTACCGCAAAGCGGAAGAAGTCAAGAAGTGGCAGGAAAATGACCCGATCGGAATTTTCAACAAGTATTTATTGGATAAGAAGGTCGCAACTCGCAAGGCGCTCGATGAGATCGAAGCCCGCGTGGAAGAGAAAGTGCGGAAGGCGGTGGAGTTCGCAGAGACTTCCCCCGAACCCGCGATGGAAGAACTGTACGCGGATATCTACGCAGACAATTAATCACAACACTTGCACCGCATTGCGTTTGGCGCAGTGCAGGTGAGGAAACAAAGGGTCACAAAGGTTTTCCTTCGTGTGTCTTTGTGACCCTTTGTGGTAAAGGAATTAGGCAATGGCAAAAATTACAATGCGCGAGGCGATCTCGCAGGCACTTATGGAAGAAATGGACCGCGACCCTGCCGTTTTCATCATGGGCGAGGAAGTGGGTGTTTGGGGCGGAACATACGCGGTCACCAAAGGTTTTTATGACAAGTACGGACCTGACCGCGTGAAGGATACTCCCATCGCAGAGAACGCCATCCTTGGCGGCGCGATTGGCGCAGCGATGGTGGGTCAACGCCCGATTGCGGAATTGATGACCATCAACTTTGCCTTCTCGGCAATGGATTACATCGTCAATCAGGCGGCTAAACTGCGCTATATGTTTGGCGGACAGTTTACCCTGCCGCTGGTCATCCGCGCCGTGGGCGGGGGCGGACGCCAACTGGGCGCAACCCACTCGCAGACTCCCGACGCCATCTTCGCGCACTTCCCAGGCTTGAAGGTCGTCAGCCCCGGAACTCCCGAAGACGCGAAAGGTCTGCTCAAGTCAGCAATCCGCTCGAACGACCCGATTTTGTTCATCGAACACGCGACGATGTATCAGGTGCGCGGCGAAGTTCCCGAAGGTGATTACACCATCCCGATTGGAAAATCCAAAGTCCAACGCCCCGGCAAAGACCTGACCATCGTCACCTATTGCAAGGGGCTCGAACTCTCGATGAAAGCCGCCGACGAACTCAGTAAGCAGGGAATCGAAGCCGAGATTGTTGATCTCCGCACCCTGCGTCCGCTCGACATGGAGCCCGTGCTTGAGTCGTTCAAGAAAACCAACCGCGCCATCGTCGTCGAAGAGGGTTGGAAGTCCTACGGGGTCGGCAGTGAAATCGTCAGCCGCATCTACGAAGAAGCATTCGATTATGTCGATGCACCCATTATCCGTGTGGCGCAAAAGGAAGTCCCGCTTCCGTACAATCGAACCCTCGAACAAGCCGCATTACCGCAAGTCCCTGACATCGTCGCTGCGGCAAAGGAGGTTTTGAAATAATGGCTGAAACTATCAACATGCCCAAACTTGGCTTCGACATGGCGGAGGGATTGCTCGTCCGCTGGGTGAAGCAGGTGGGCGAACAAATCAACAAGGGCGACGTGCTTGCCGAAATCGAAACCGACAAAGCCACCGTGGAAGTGGAATCCTCCACCAGCGGCGTGGTGCTTGCCCACATCGTTGACCAGGGGACGATGGTTCCCGTCAATGCGCCGATTGCGGTGGTGGGCGTGGAAGGGGAAAAGGTGGATACGGCTTCGCCGTCAAAAGTCGAAAGTCCAAGGTCGGAGGAAAAGCCTGTGGCACAATCCGCGCCGACGATTGTTCCCGCTGCCCAATCCTCTACTTCCGCCGAACGCGGACTTGTCAAAGCATCTCCGCTTGCAAAGAAGATTGCACGTGACAACAAGCTGGATTGGGCTCGTATTCAAGGCTCTGGACCTGGCGGTCGTGTGGTCAAGAAAGATGTGGAAGCGGTGCTCGCAGATGGTCAAATGTCGAAGGTCGAAAGTCGCCCATCCGCCTCAATTACTAATTACCAATCTCCAATCTCTTCGGAAGATAAAACGATTCCGACCACAAAGTTACGTCAGGCAATCGGTAGACGCTTGGTTGAATCCAAGCAGACCATCCCGCACTTCTACGTCACGCATGAATACAAGATGGAAGCGCTGATGGAGACGCGTAAGCAGATCAATGCCTATCTGGGCGAGAATGAAAAGGTCTCGGTTAATGACTTTATCATCAAAGCGGCGGCATTGACATTGCGCCAGTTCCCGAATCTCAACGCCACCATCAAGGGCAACGAGATCATTCAGTTTGGACACGTCAATGTCAGTGTGGCAGTGACTGTCCCCGGCGGATTGATGACCGTCGTCGTGAAGGACGCGGACCAGAAATCCCTGCGTCAGGTTTCTGCTGAGATCAAAGCCATGGCAGCCCGCGCCCGCGAAGGCAAGGTCAAGCCGGAAGATGTGGATGGATCGACCTTCTCCACCTCCAATCTCGGCATGTACGACGTGGAGGAGTTCATCGCCATCGTCAACCCGCCTGAGGCAGCGATTCTGGCAATCGGCTCCGCAAAGGAAGTCCCCGTTGTGGAGAGTGGTCAGGTTAAGGTTGGTTCACGCATGAAAGCCACCATCTCCGTTGACCACCGCATCAGCGACGGAGCGGAGTCAGCCCAATTCATGCAGGCGATGGCTGGGTTCCTGGAAAATCCGGTTAGGATGTTGGTATAAAAAGCAAACTTCCGAAGTCGCATTGGCTTCGGAAGTTTTTTTATTTGGCAAAGCCATGTCTTACAACTTTGAGCGAATGACGTTTGCCAGGCGTTCCATGCCAATCTGAATTTTGTCCGGAGTCACGCTGCCAAAACAGACTCTCATGCCATTGTTTCGGATGGGCTGACCTTCGACGAAGAACTCCCTGCCCGGCACATAAGCCACTTTTTGTTCTTTGGCATCAGCAAGCATCTCTGCTGTATCGACCTGTTCCGGTAGTTCCACCCAGGTGAACAAACCGCCATCCGGGTAAACATACTTGACACCCTCCGGCAGCAGGGTCGCGATGCAATCCATCATTACATCGCGACGCTCGCGGTGAATGTCGCGTACCAGTTTGAGGTGCGGCTCGAACAGCCCCCGGTTGAAGAACTCCGCGCAAAGGATCTGGGTAACCATGTTGGTATGAGAGTTGGTGGCCGTTTTCGCTTCGTAGACCTTTCTGATCACCTCTTCACTCGCATGAACATATCCCAGCCGGGTGCCGGGAGAAAAAATCTTGGAGAAACTGTCAATGAAAATGGTGTTGCCCGTTTCATCGAAATACTTGACAGGCGGCAGCCTATCTCCACTGTATCTCAATTCACTGTAAGGATCATCTTCCAAAATGACAACATCATGCTGACTCCCCAGTTTGGCCAGCGCCTTTCGGCGTTCCGTGCTCATGGTTCGCCCAGAGGGGTTTTGGAAGGTGGGGATGACATAGATCATCTTCGGCGAATACTGTTTGACTTTTGATTCCACATCCTCGATGACCAACCCATGGTCATCCGTTTGGCAGGCGATACACCTGGACTCGAACATCTTGAAAACCTCGATCGCATGGACAAAGGTCGGGGACTCCACGAGGATGACGTCCCCCGGCTCCAGATACAATTGACAGACCAGATTGATGCTTTCGATCCCGCCCGATACAATGATGACATTGTCCATTCCGGTTGTGATTCCTTTTGGAGCGAGAAGTTGTTCAACGACAGCCTGCCTGAGGTCGGGAATACCCATGGGATTACCATACTGAAGTGCCTGGACTCCACGCTGGTCCCGGGTAAGCACTTCGTCCGCAATATCGTGAATCAGTTCCACTGGCAGCGCTTCCCTGGCTGGAGCGCCTCCCCCGAAGGAGATGGTCTCCGGGTCGGTCATCGACTCGAACAAATACCGCATGACATCCGCGGTTGACTGCATATAAGCCATTCGTTTTGCAAATTTCGGCATGGGATTGGTCCTCACTTTACTCAAATATAGTTATTGGGACGGAAAAATTCTGTTCGAGCCTGTTCTTCTTTCAACATCCCTATTTTGCCATAGCGCCGCCATTAATACAGTGAAGAGTGTCCTCTTATTCGAGTGACGAAGTGAAATCTTTACCCAAACAACATCCCCACCCAAAACAGCAGACTAAAAACGAATGCAGTTTGACCTGTCCCGGCCAGCGCGGCGTTGAGCGGGCGGCCCTTCTGCGTGAGGACGGTACAGGCGGCGCGCCAAGCAAGCGGCAGTGATCCCCAAGCCAACAGCGCAAACCATGAGACGATTCCCAGCCACGCAGTCAGCGGCAGGACAAGATATGCCCCAAGCATACACAGCATGTATTCGACTTTGGTGCGACGTTCGCCGAGAATCACTGCCAGAGTATGCTTGTTACCTTTGCGGTCATTGTCAATATCGCGCAAGTTGTTGACCACCAGAATTGCAGTGATAATCAAGCCGGGTGGAATCGTCATCCACCATGCGGCAGTGGAGACAGAACCAGCCTGCACATAGTAAGTCCCGGCCACGGCGGCAAGCCCGAAAAAGATAAAAACGAAGATGTCGCCAAGTCCGTGATAGCCCAGGGGAAATGGTCCGCCCGTGTAGGCGATGGCGGAGATAATGGCGGCGAGTCCGATTAAGATAATAGGCAATCCCCCCAGCCAGGCGAGATATAGTCCCAACAGCGCGGCAACGCCAAAGACAACCCCCATCCCCACTTTGACTTGAAACGGAGTCAGCAAGCCGGCCTGTGTCACCCGCGTGGGGCCGAGGCGTTCGGGCGTGTCCGTCCCGCGCTCGAAGTCAAAGACATCGTTGGCAAGGTTGCTTCCGATTTGCAAAAGCAGGGCGGCAAACAAACATGCCAGTGCGGCGTCGAGGCGGAAGAAGCCGTCACGCCAGGCGACGGCGCATCCCATCACCACACCAGCGGCGGCGGCGGGTAAAGTCCGCGGGCGGATGGCCAATATCCAGGATTGCAAAGTCTGTCGGTTCAAGGTCATCTCTCTTCACGTCATTGCGAGCGTTTCGCAACGACATCATAATAATAAAATCCGCCGCAGTATAACTTATAATCGGGCAAAACCAGCCCCTCCCGTCCTCCCCCAAATTCCAAGAACATGGAATTTGGGGGAGGAGAGATATAAGGATTAGTCATGACTCAACTTACAGGACAGGAACGCGCGACGTACGTTCAAGACATGTTCACACAGATTGCGAAGCGCTACGATTTAATGAATAGACTGATGACGGGATTTCAGGATGCGCGCTGGCGGAAGCAGGTGATTCGTCTCGCAAGATTGAGCAATAATGCTTCACTGCTCGACCTCGGAACTGGCACAGGCGATCTAGCCCGCGAAGCGCTGACAGCGTTTCCACATACCAGAGTCGTCGCTGCCGACTTCACCCTTGAAATGATGCGCGTGGGGCAGAAAACGAGTCCGCTCAACTTCTCCAGCGCCGATGCTCTGCGCCTGCCGTTCAAGGATTCCACCTTCGATGCGGTTGTCTCCGGCTTTTTGATGCGCAACGTGATCGACCTGCAAAAGGGAATCGAGGAACAGTTCCGCGTACTAAAAAACGGAGGAAGAATCGTCATCCTCGACACAACCCGCCCGAAGAAAAACATCCTCTCACCCTTCATCTGGATTCACATGCACTTCATCATCCCAACCCTCGGCGGCTTGCTGACGGGCGTCCGCGAGGCATACAACTACCTACCCGACACGACCGAGAATTTCGTCACCGCCGAAGATTTGAAATCACGCATGGAAAAGGCGGGATTTAAGAATGTCAACTTTCAGCGGCTGATGTTCGGGACAATTGCAATTCACTGGGGAGAAAAGTAGGGATGGATGAATGCAGGGATGGGTCTTTCGGATAAATCAAGGCGCTGATTGATTCAGGAAGACCCATCCCTACTTTTTGCAGGCTGAAACTGTTCGCGTGAACCAAGCCGCGTTTGCAGGAAGAGGAATGCAATGATCGCCACCACGCATAACACGCCGCCGATATACCAGACGTAATTCGGGTTGTAATTGTCCATCACCAATCCCGCCGCGCCAGGACCGATCATGGAAGGGACGGCCCAAGTGAGGCCGAAGACCGCCATGTAACGCGCGCGTTTGTCTTCGGGGGCAAAGGCCGCGGCGAGGGAATTGCTTGTCGGCATGCCGACCATCTCTCCGATAGTGATAATAATCATCGCCACGATAAACAGCGGAATGGTCGCCACGAAACCATACATTGTAAAGCCGATCATGTAAAAGAATGTCGCGGTTGCCATCATCAGGAAAGGGGGATAGCGCTTGATGATGCGCGTCACTGAAAACTGGAAGATCACCACTGTAATCGCACTGGAAGACATGATCAGCCCGTAAAATCGCGGATTGACGTGATGCACGTCGCGCAAAAAGACAGACAGGGAACTGTACATCTGTTGGTAAACCAAAATCATCAGGATGGACGCAAAAATGAACGCTAAAAACGGGCGGTCTGCGATGGCTTGCCCGTATCCGCGCAGGGTCTCCATGAATGATTCGGTTTCGGTCTTCTCTTTGGGTTGGGGCCTGGTCTCAGGTATCAAGCGGAAGACCAGCGCCGCCGTGATGGTGCTGATAACCGCGTCGCTCAGGAACAAATAGAGGTAGTTGTACGAAGCCAGGAATCCGCCGATGGAGGGACCGATGATCCACGCGAAATTAGCGACCACGCGCAGGATGCCAAATCCCTCGGAGCGTTTCTCGGGAGGAAGAAGGTCCGCGACCATGGCCTGATGCGCGGGATGAGAAGCGCTGCCCATCAACCCCACAAAAACGGACAAACCATAGAACAGATAGAATTTATTGACGAAGCCGAGCGTCAGCCCGCTCAGGGCGCTGACCACGAGACCAAACAGGATGATGCCGCGCCTTCCATAGCGGTCGGCCATCGCGCCGCCGATGGCACTGCCAATGATCCCCGCCAGCGAATTTGTGCCGAGGATGATCCCCGCCTCGGTCATGCCGACGCCGAACTTCTGGGTAACGTACAGGGCAAAGAACGGAAACAGAAGCGTGTTCCCAATGACATCGATGAATTGCGTGCCTACAACCACCCAGAACGTGCGAGGAAATTGGTTATAGGTTTTTTGTAGTCTTTCGAACATTCTTCTCCTGGTAAATTGGCGTTAATGTGCTTCGACTACGCTCAGCGCGAAGTTCGTCCTGAGCGTAGTCGAAGGACGTTATATCACATCTTTATTCGTAAGCCAGCACTTCGCGGACGGTGAGACGGGAGGCGGTGCGGGCGGGAACAAAACTGGCGACGACACTCAACAGGACAACGATCACCAGCCACAACCAGAGACCTGGCATGGAGTAGGCATAGGTTAGCGGAACACCCATCACTGCCTGACCAAGAGCCTGGTTAAGTCCCTGACTCATGGGGATGGCCACCACCGCGCCCATCGCCCAACTCATCAAGCCGATGACAACCCCTTCGAGGATGAAGACCGAAGCCACACCACGGTTCGACGCCCCGATGGCGCGTAACACACCGATCTCGCGGGTGCGCTCCAGCACGTTGATGCTCATCGTCCCCATCAACCCCAAGCCGCCGACCAAAGCCAGCAGGATTGCCATCACCAGCAGGAGGGCGACAATCGCATCGAATGACGCCTCCGCTTCGGTGCGCTCATTGTTGATGGTGGAAACCATACTGACCCGCACGCCGATCCGCTCGAAATAATCTTCCAACGCGCGGGTTGTAGCATCCACGTAGGCAGGGTCGTGGCGCTCCATCTTGACCATCAGCGCATCCGCCTCGCCGACACGGTTGGTGACTTGCGTGACGTAATCGTAGTTTGTGTAAACGAGCGGCAGAAACGCCATGCCCACATACGTTCCCACGATTTTGAAGGCGTGTTCCTTACCGTCGATCTTCAATACCATGTCGCCGCCAAGATGAAGTTCAGGCTCATCCTGCAAGAAAGCGGATGGGACAATCACCGCATTATCGTCGCCAGGCATGAGCCACCTGCCCTCGGCAATGGTCGGGGAGACGATCAAACTTTCGGCGTGGACGGTGGGCGAAAACATGTAAATCATGCCGCTCTCGCTGTCGTCGCTGCGGACAAGCCGCGTGGGCAGTTGAATCCAGACGTCAGTTTGGGTCACGCCTGGCACGTTCAAAGCGTCAAACTCGACTTTGTCCGCGCGATAGGTGCGGTCGAAGGTCAGCATCACGTCGCAGTTGAACCATTTGATCATGTCCTCGACGGTGCTCGACAACGATGCGCGGACGTTGAACACGCTGATGAAGGTCGCCGAACCAAGCGTGAGCGTGATCAGGGTTAACGTCAGCCTGCCCTTGTTGCGGAAGGTATTCCGCACCGACAGCAGAATCGAGCGAATGGAAAGATTCCGCATGAACCACAAGTTCGCGCCGGAGAGCAAATGGTCAATCCAGTTTTTGCCAAAGCCTCCCCTGCCCATCGTGTAACTGCTCATCGCCTCCGCCGCGCTGATTCGCAGGCTGGAGAGAAACGGGACAAGAGAAGCCAGCACAGGCAGGATCAGCCCGACGGCGGTTTGAATTAGATAGGTCTGCGGCGGGACGTCCATCGAATAAATGTCGAAGTTGAAAAACACAGCCAGCACGCCGCTAAGTTCGCGCGCGCCGTACACCCCAAACGGAATGGCAAGCAGTAGCGCCATTACGCCGTAAGCCAGCACCATCACGAAGTACATCCCCAAAATTTGAAGTGTGCCTCCGCCAACGGCTTTCATCACGCCAATCTGACGCTTTTGCTGAGTGAGCAAAGCGGATACGGTATTGACCACGAGAAAGATACTCAGGAAAAGTGACAGCACGCCGAGCAATCCCATCAACAGCAGGATGCCTTGCAAAACGTCGTTCATTGGAAGTTGACCTGGCTCCGCAGTCATGCTCAACGGGATGGTGTAACCCGACTTCTCGGCTTTATCTTTGACGCGGTTGACCACCTGCTGGGCCCAGTCTTTGTCCTCCGGGTGGGTTGCGATGACATGCAGTTCGTTGAAGCCGTACGGCTCGCCGAACCACTTCAAGGTGTCGAAAGTGATGTAGCCATAAGGCGTGCCGTCAAGTTGAGCGGGAAGCTGCGCGGGGTCATACGCCGATCCCGCAATGCGGACTCTGCGCTCGACGTCGTTGGGAAATCTAATCAACACCACGTCGCCAATCTGCGAGTCAATCACAGACAACGCCGCACGTTCGATCAATATCTCACGTTCGGGCGGTGGCCAGGCTCCGCTTTGGGACGCGACCTTGTTGACGCGGATGTCGTCATAATCGGCGACAACAAAGATCGTGATGTTTTTCCACTCACCCGATTTTGTCTGCGCGCGGGCGGAGATGTTCCGCCGCGCGTCCACTTCCTGCACATCATCCATCTTACGGATGGATTGAATGAAATCCTCGTCGAACAGTTCAGTTGTCCGCACGGTTCCACTGGACGGGTGGATGGTCGCAAAACTTTCCGCCAGACCATCGGACAGAATCGTGCGCGCACTGAGGATGATTCCCAATGCGAAAAGCCCAACAGACATTGAAAGCACAATCAAGAGCGTGCGCGTCTTGTTGCCGAACAAATCGTTGATGACCTTGTACCAGCGCGCCCTAAGCATGGATGTTCTCCTTTGCTCCGACGATCTCGCCATCGGACAGAGTAATCACCCGCGAACCGCGTTTGGCAATGTCCTTGTCGTGCGTGACGAGGAAGACGGTCTTGCCTTCCCGAACCAGCCCCGCGAAGATTTCAACCACCGCGTTGGCTGTCGCTGAATCCAAACTGCCAGTGGGTTCGTCCGCGACGAGGATGGCTGGGTCGTTCGCCATCGCCCGTGCAATCGACAACCGCTGCTGCTGCCCTCCCGAAAGCGCGGTTGGCAACTTCTTCGCGTGGTCGGCGATGTCCACTTGTTCGAGCAGACTCATCGCGCGCTTGCGCTGCTCCCAGCGTGAATATCGCCAGGCAAAATCCATCGGCAACATCACGTTTTGCAGGACGGTCAAGGTCGGTAAAAGCTCAAAGGTTTGGAAGACCACGCCCATCGTCTTGCCGCGCAACCTGGCAGCCTTTTCGGGACCAAACTGGTGGAGTGGTTCGCCGTCCACCCAAATCTCGCCCGACGTGGAGCGGTCCAGCCCAGTCAGCATGTTGACCAGCGTGGTCTTGCCGCTGCCAGATTTTCCCGTGACGACCAGAAACTCGCCCTGAAAAATTTGTAGGTCGATGCCGTTCAATGCGGTGACAGAACCCGCCAAACTGTTGTAGACCTTGACCACGGAGCGGAGTTCGATGAGCGGGCTAACGGTTGACGAATTCATCTTGAATCCTCCCGTCCACAATGCGGATCGTGCGCTGGGCGCGTTCGGCAAGTTCATTGTCGTGCGTGACCATGAGGATGGTCTTGCCCGAAGCTGCGAGATTTTCAAAAAGCCGAAAGACCATCTCGGTGGACTTTGAGTCGAGGTTGCCTGTCGGTTCGTCCGCCGTGAGCAGGACGGGATTGTTCGCCAACGCGCGGGCAATCGCCACGCATTGCTGCTGTCCGCCAGAGAGGGCGCTCGGCAGATGATGAGCATGTTCCGCCATTCCAACCAGCTCGAGCAGGTGCATCGCCTGTTCGGGACGCTCGACGCGGGGATAATGTCCGCCGTAATCCATCGCCAGCAGGATGTTCTCGACGGCGGTCAGCGTGGGCAGGAGTTGAAAGAACTGGAAGATCACGCCCACCGACTGTCCACGCCAGATGGCGATTTGCTCCTCATTGAGGTTGTGGACTGCCGTGCCATCCACGACGACTTCGCCCGAAGTGGGTCGGTCAATGCCCGTGATGACGTTGATCAACGTGGACTTGCCGCTGCCCGATTTACCGATAATCGAAACAAAAGCGCCGGACTCAACGCGCAAGTCCACGCCCTTGAGCGCAGTGAAAGTCCCAGCCGAACTGTGATAGGTCTTGACGACTTGTCGCAGGTGGACAAGGTTGGCGTCAGGGAGTGCGATTTGAGTATTTTGAGGGCGCGAGTTAAGTTCCAACATGGCAATTACCTATCGCTTAAGATACGTGTGAACAAGAAATTTGTCGGCGCTAGAAGGGAGTAAAAAAGGAGTATTTTTCTTACGCCGTCTCGATTGTGATTCCCTGAGCGACAGCGACACTTGCACCGCACTGCGTTCCCTGGCACCGACCGCCAGGGCAGGTGTGGTGCAGTGCAGGTGAGGGTCTCCGAGACAGTAGAGGTTCTCACCGCGCTGGCACGCGGTGCAAGTGTCGCCGCTGCGCGGCTCAGAACGACACAATAAAAGGTCACCCATACACCTGCGGATTGAAACAATTGGGCAGGCGCTCGCCTTTCAGTCCCGCCACCAGGTTTTGCGCAGCAAGCAGGGACATCATGTCGCGGGTTTTTTTACTGGCGCTGCCGAGGTGCGGCACAATGAGGCAGTTTTCCAACTCCAGCAAGGGACTGTCCATCGGGAGCGGCTCAGGGTCGGTGACGTCCAGCGCGGCGGCGAAAATTTGCTTCGATTTCAGCGCATGATACAGGGCATTCTGGTCGAGGATTCCGCCCCGCGCCGCATTGACCAGCACCGCGTTCGGTTTCATCTTCGCCA
>DAOUAS010000223.1:0-11801 GCA_034433295.1 Anaerolineales bacterium
CCCAACATCATCGCCCAAGCCATCTTCTCAGGTCATCTCGCCGCCCAGGAATTCGACGAGGTCCTCGACCCTGACGCGACCCCGTTCAAGGTCGAGCGGGTTATTCTGTAGAAATGACGGAAACCAACTCTCAAATGACTTTTTCCTATTTCCTATTCCCCATTCTCGGCTATCTCTTCGGCTCGCTGACCTTCTCCATCTGGATCACCCGCTTCGTCAAAGGCGTGGACGTGCGCGACTCAGGCTCGGGTCACGCCACCACCACCAACACCATCCGTCAGGCGGGATTCGGCTGGGGTGCTTTGGTTTTGATTCTGGATATTGCAAAGGGATTTATCCCGACGTGGCTCGCAGTCAATCAAAATGCCCCGACCTACATCATCGCGTTGACCGCCGCCTTTGCGGTTTTGGGACATTGCTACCCGCTCTTTGCCCAGTTCCGCGGCGGCATGGGACTGGCAACCGCAGGCGGCGCATTCCTTGCCGTCAACCCGCTGGCTTTCCTCATCAGTCTGGGATTGCTCGTCCTGCTGGTATTGACCGTCCGCCACTCGGCGCGGGCAAGCGTCTTCACAGGGATTCTCGCCGCGCCTGTGCTTTGGCTTTTCAACATCCGCGATGTTTCGTTCTGGGCGGCGCTCGGAGCAGGGCTTGTAATCGCCGTCCGCTTTTTGATTGACTGGAATCGAAAATATCGCGAGTTGTGGCTTGACCGCGAAAATCCATAACCTGCATGAACTTTATAAAACGAACGCGCCTCTGCGTGTCCTCGATACAAAAGAGCCCCGGTCTAAAACCGAGGCTCTTTATTCTCCAAACAACCAGTCGAGGATGCCCTGTTTCTTTTTTCCCGTCTCTTCCACTTTGGGCATCGAGAGGAGTACCACGGTAATATTGTCGTGTCCGCCGCGTTCGTTCGCCAGATTCACGAGCGCCTCGGCCGCCAGTTTCAAATCTTTCTTTGTGCGGATGATCCTTTGAATCTCGTCATCCCAAACCAGGTCGGTCAGGCCGTCACTGCAAATCAGCACAGTGTCTCCAGGTTCGAGGTGGAAACCCTGGTTGTTTTCTGATTCTTCATTAGACTCCGAGTTGTCGATGCGCAGGCGGAAATCCACCTCAGGCAGTTTCAACCCGCCCAAATACCGGCGGATGACATGCTGGTTCGGGTGTTCGCGCATCTGGTCCGCGGTGATGATTCCCTTTTCGAAGGCCTCCTGCACCCAGGTATGGTCGATTGTCAGCCGTTGGATGTACTTGCCGCGCAGAAGATAAATTCGTGAATCCCCGACATAGGCGGTATAGAGTTTGTCTTCGATGATCCAGGCACAGGCGCAGGTCGCCCCCATGCCGCTTTCGCCTTCATTGCCCGCTGAATGGGAGGAAATGGACTGACTCGCGTTCTGGATGGCGGCTTCCATGATCTTGACAGGTTTGCGCGCATTACTTTCCGCCACACCGGCAGTGATGTAATTGACGGCGAGTTCCGCGGCAATTTCGCCGGCCAGGTGTCCCCCAATGCCATCGGCAACCACGGCAAAGACCGCCTGGCGCGGATCATCCACGTTGATATGAAATGAAGAAACCGCATAACGATCTTCATTGTTCTTGCCGGACATCCCAGCATGGCTGAGTGCGGCAACGTGCACATGGGGAAGCGAAGTGCGGATCATTCTTCGATACTTTGGACTGTAATT
The DNA here is from genome assembly GCA_034433295.1 of Anaerolineales bacterium. Lineage (GTDB taxonomy): Bacteria > Chloroflexota > Anaerolineae > Anaerolineales > Villigracilaceae > Villigracilis. The sequence goes on from DAOUAS010000223.1 coordinate 1,698, forward strand.
GAAGGCTTGGGAGTTGCAGGCAACACCCTGAGCGTAAAACGGTACATTAATTGTCCAAAGTTTACCATATCCCCATGCGCCAGACGATAGCCTTCGCGGGGGATTGGCTCGTAGTTGACCCAGGTCCCGGCAATCGAGCCATTATCCAAAAGAAGGAAGCCGCCGTCCTCCGTCAGCCTCAACCGGGCATGGACGGCAGAAATGGATGGGTCGTCCAAGATCTGTCCGCATTGGGTGGGATCGGCGCCAAAAATGACCTCCTCCTCGGCGAGCAGGATCGGCGTGACGGGAAGCGCCTGCCCCTCGGCATTGATGCGAATGAAGGAAGCCGGAGCATCCGTCGCTTTGACCTTTGTCTCAGATGCGGGTTTCCTTGAGATGACGGCCCGCCTTTGGGTTTTGACTCCGATCGCGGCTGGGAGCGGCGCGGCAGGCGGCTCCACCACCGCCGGAACCGACTGCCTGAGCGGATCGGACTCCGCGCGTTTCGCCTCCTGCGCTGCACGGATGGATGGCATCCGCAACCGTCCGCTGAGCAGAATGGCCAACAGCGCCAGCCCCGCAAGGGCAATGCCGCCAAACATCAGGGGGGTGCGATATTTCGCAAGCAAAGCCATGATACCCTGTGGCGGCTGGATCACTGTCACCACCACGGGCACAGGCATGCTAGAGTTATGCAGCCCAAGCGAATCAACCACCTCGACCATGAGTTGATGCTCGGCGCTGCTGGTATAGGATTCCAGATTCCAGACGAACAGGTTAAATGGGTCGGTCGTGTTTTCGTCCACGATCTCGCCGTCCACGTAGAGAGTAGTGCGGGTCAGTGGGCGTTCAAAGCCATCGGGGAATTCCACGATGATTTCGACCTGCTGTTCCTTGGGCTGGAGCGCTTCAAGGTTGAAAGGATCATCCTCCGGGGCGCGGCGCGTGATTTGGAGGGAGGTGGCGATGGGAAATGCGTTCGGCGGCTGGATGTTTACGCTGAAGTTTTGTTCTGCTGTGCTCACTCCCCCCGAAGTCAGGTTTACGTTGACGCTGATCTTATGTTCGCCCGCGCTTTGCAAGCGGGAAGTGTAACTGAAGGTGTAAACGCGGCGTAATCCCGAAAAATAGTTTTCCGGGTCGGGGAAGCGTTCGATGCCGGAATAGGTAAACATGCTCCCGCCGGTTTGGATGGCGAGGTTGTTGAAGGCGGCCGCGCTGGTGCTGGTGAACGTCGTGGCGGAATCCACAAACCAGACAAAGATACGAATGTCGCTTTCGACCGCGCGCTGGAGGTAGGGTTCCAAAGCCGCCGCAATGTTGGCGTCATCGGAGCGCGGGGTGATGAACAGGATGGCGCGCTTCATTCCCAGCCGCGTGGTCTGCGCGCTGACGGTATCCAGCGCAATCGAAAGGGATTGCAGGTTGGGAACAGCCGAGCGGAAGTTGGGTTGGAAACCGTTCAGTCCCACTACAAAATCCGCCGCAGGGGCGTGGTTGATGACTGGTCCCGCCTGGCTGACAAGACTGAGGTCATCGGGCAGGTCCGCCGGACGGCTTTGCGCCCATTGCGCCAAAATCTGTGAGATACGTTTGAAGCGGGAGAAGTTTGTCGAAGGGTCGCGCACATCCAGCGACTGGCCCTGATTGACGGCAATGACCAGTTGCAGCGGGACGGCGATCTCGTTCAGTGTGTCAACCGGCAGGGTCTGCCCATCTTCCACGATGGAAACAGCCCCGGGCTGGAGTCCGGTGGCAAAGATGCCATTCGTATCGAAGACATCCACAAAACCGGAAATCCTCGGAAATGAGGAAACATCCACCGGGTAGAGGGTCGCCGTGGCAGGTTTTTGCCGGGCGTGCGCGGGAAACGCCGCGCCAAGCAAAAGGCTCAAAACAAAAAACAGAACCGGGAACTTACGCATTTGCCTCAATGAGTATTGGAGCGTCATCTTTTGTAAGAACTTCACCAAGATTGAAATTATTCATGGTGCTCCTTTTCGATTCAAAGTTCGATTTAGCGAGTCAGCAGGTCGGTGCGTCAAGGATTGGGCGGCGCGCTGAATCGACTCACTCCCATTCGATGGTCGCGGGCGGTTTGCTGGTAATATCATACACCACCCGGTTGATTCCTTCCACTTCATTTACGATGCGGTTTGACACTTTTGCAAGCAGGTCGTAAGGCAGGCGTGCCCAATCAGCGGTCATGAAATCCTCGGTGGTTACAACGCGAATTGCCGCCGCTTCCTGATAAGTCCGCTGGTCGCCCATCACGCCCACCGATCTGACTGTGAGCAGCACCACGAACGCCTGTGAGGCCTTGCCACCCTTGCCCAAGAACCCCGCCGCCGACAACTCCTCTTGCAGGATGAAATCCGCCGCCTGCAAACGGGACACCCGCTCCGGAGTACACTCCCCAAGACAGCGCACCGTCAACCCCGGACCCGGAAACGGCTGCCTCCACACAAGGCTGGGACTCAACCCCAGGGCTTCGCCCACCAGTCGCACTTCGTCCTTGAATAAATAGCGCAGCGGCTCGACCAGTTCGAATTCCATATCTTCGGGAAGTCCGCCCACGTTGTGATGGGATTTGATCTTTGCCGCCTTGCTGCGGTCTGGACCCGATGATTCGACCACATCGGGATAAATCGTCCCCTGCACCAAAAACTTTGGCTGACCGACGTTCTTTGCCTCGCGCTCGAAGATGCGGATGAACTTCTCGCCGACGATTCTTCGTTTTTGTTCGGGGTCGGTCACACCCTTCAACGCGCCGAAGAAATCGTCGCTGGCTTCGACGGTGATCAACTCGACGCCGAGACCATCACGCAGGGCAGACGCGACCTGCTCGCCTTCCTTGTGACGCATCAACCCTGTATCCACGAAAATGGAGACGAGTTGGTCGCCGATGGCTTTGTGAACCAATGCCGCCGCGACGGTTGAATCCACGCCGCCGCTGACCGCCGCCAGCACGCGCTCATTTCTCACCTGCTCCCGAATCCGCTTGATGCTGGATTCGATGATGGAAGTTGGAGTCCAGTCTGGGGTCAAACCACAAATATCGATGGCAAAGTGCTTGAGCAGTTCCGCGCCATTGGGCGTGTGATGTACTTCGGGATGGAACTGCACGCCGAAGTATTTTCTCTGCATGTCGCCCATCGCTGCGAAAGGACTGTTTCCGCTTTTGGCAAGCGCGACAAAACCATCGGGGAGTTGGGTCACCTTGTCGCCGTGGGACATCCAGACTTTGGAGAGATTAGAGAGTAGAGAAGTAGTGATTAGTGTTTGGATTTCGGCTTGTCCATATTCACGGTTTGCAGAGGGATCGACCTTGCCGCCGAGGATATGGGTCAGCGCCTGCATCCCGTAGCAAATGCCGAGGATGGGCAGTCCGCTTTCGAGGATGAATTTCTGGATATAGGGCGCGTTTTCCTCGTACACGGATTTCGGTCCGCCGGAGAGGATGAAACCTTTGGGGTCGATGGATAGAATATTTTCGGCGGGCGCGTCCCAGGGAAACAACTCGCAATAGACCTGCGCCTCGCGCACGCGGCGGGCGATGATCTGGGCATATTGTGAACCGAAGTCGAGAATGGCGATGGAGTTTGTCATGCGGAAGTCCAGTTCCAGGTCAACACGCTCTGCAATATTCCTTTATTGACCTGCCTTGAAGTTGAAGTTTATACCGCACTCGGTTGAAAATTACGCTTTTTTTTTAGACAGCGGAAAGCGCAATTTTCAACCGTGGGTAATATAATCCAGTCATCCTATTTTAACTCATGAATATCCGGCATCCGATGCCGCACGAAATGGAAACATGAATCACCGCACAATCGAAAAACTATTGGAAGTCAACCGCGATTTTTATCACCGTTTCGGCGGCGAGTTTTCGTCCACCCGCCGGCGGATTCAACCCGGTGTGAGGCGAATCCTCGATTCGATTCAGGAGGATGACCCTGTCCTGGATTTGGGATGCGGCAACGGAAATTTCCTGCGCGAGTTGACTCGGCGCGGGCACAAAGCGCCGCTCCTCGGCGTGGACTTCAGCCTGCCCCTGCTTCGAGACGCCGTGTCCAGTCCCGGGGCGGAGTTCCGAGAGGTTGATCTTTCGCAGTTGTCAGTGAGCAGGCATCGGTTGTCAGTGGAAGGCGGCTGGGGCGTCATCACGATGTTTGCAACACTTCATCATATCCCCTTCGCCGGAATACGCCTGGATATTTTGAAGACCGTCCGCGAGTTATTGAGCGGCGATGGCAGGTTCATCCTGTCCAACTGGCAGTTCTTGAATAGCGCGAAACTCAAGTTGCGTATTCAGCCGTGGGACAGGGTCGGCTTGACGGCAAACGATGTGGAGGAAGGGGATTATCTTTTGGATTGGCGCAGCGGGGGCGTGGGATTGCGGTACGCGCACCAGTTTTCGGCGGAGGAACTTTCCGGGCTGGCGAATCAAGCCGGGATGCGCGTCAGCGATTCGTTTTTATCCGACGGTGAAAATGGCAGGTTGGGGTTGTATCAAGTTTGGATTTGCGCGTAGCCGTACAGAGAATCGCCGAAGGACTTTTTGGTAACTGCTTCGACTGCGCTCAGCACGGAATAACTTTACAAAATCACCGCCTGCGGATTGACCACATACTGCCACCAGTTGTTGTGGATTCCGTTTTTGCGTCCTGCCACGCGCGGGAAGTGATTGAACCACCACTTATGATGCTCGCGGATATCGCCCCCGCCCCATTCCGAGGCCGCCACAATCCGCTTGTCGCCCTTGAAGTTCGGGAAGTTCAATAACCAATCGTAACACTCGCTGATGACCGGGGTGGGATTGTTCCAGTCGTAATCGATCTGGCTGTTTGGCGCAAAGTGAATATTACCGCAGGCGGATTTACCCGGCGCGGTCTTTTCGTAGCGGATGAAACGCTTCCACAAATTGGCGTCGCCGCTCAATTTGACAAACGCCCTGTCCATGATCGATTCGGCGCGATGACCGTACGCTTCCAGCATCTCACCGATATAGCGCTCGAACGAAAAACCCATCACCACAAAACGGCGTTTGGCTGACTCGGTGTTTTTCAGCGCGGGGCCGTTGCACCAAAAAGCGCCCGGCCCGCCCATGGTAGATTCGTAAAAACCCGCGTGGGGAAAGGCAAAGACCCAAACCTCGTCAATTTCATTCCTTGCCACACGCTGTAATACGTTGAATTTGTTGAGGATGGCGTGATAATCCGCCTCCGGCGGGGTGTGCGGCGTGATGTTGCCCAGCATCAGGTCGAGATAGGTTTGCGGCGTATATCGAAAACCGTCCTTCTTGACCGGGAATTCGTCCACGTCCACCCGCTGGACAATCTGGCAGCGAGCCATTCCATTGCTGATCTGCGTCAGGTCGCCGATGAACCCGCCGACTAAATCCGTCGGATTGTGCCATTTCATCTTTTGGGATAGTTTCATCCCTGTGGATTTATCCATGACCGGGTCGTAGACGATCAACAGCACCCTGCAGGGGGTGATCTGCGCGGGTTCGGTTTCGCTATCCGCCGGATATTTGGCGGGCCTGAAAAGGCTGGCGAGGAAGGAGAAAAAGTCGGGCATGATTCCTCCTGACTACGGCATGTTCGCGGCAAAATAAACCTGTCCGCCAACAGCCAGATACAACACATGATTGGGATTAACGGTCACAGCGCCGACGGGACCGGGAGCAACGGGATTTGCATCGCCCGTTGTCGGACGGAACTGGTTTTGCAATTCGAGCGTGCGCGGCGCAAAGCGCAGAACGCTCTGAGAATCCGCGTCGAGCAGGAGGACGGATTGGTCGGGTTGCGCCGCAAAAAGCATCTGGGTAAAGTGGGCGCTGGCAAAGAGGTTTTCGTTTTGATAGGCAGGGAAGGGATTGACCAGCGGCGCCGGGTCCTGGCAACGGGTGGGTTTGGTCTCGATTCGGCTGTAGGAACAGGTCGAAAGATGTCCGTCGCCGTGGAGCATATACAGGTCGTCGCCGGAGACGATCAAATCGATCACATCCTGCTTTTCGGGAGTCTGTCCGCCGAAGAAAAAGTACGGACGGTCATTGAAGGTGCCGTCCTTTCCATTGTAAACCCATACCGCGCGGGCGGGCGCATCCAGCACATAGAGGTTGCCGTTGTTCAACGTAAAGGCGGTTACGCGTCCCCAATTGGTATCGGGCAGGGGCAGAGGAATGGCCAACGCCACCTGACCGGGAGCGCAATACAGAAGATTGCCCGCCGCATCTATCCCAAGCAATGTGGCATTGATGGAATTCAACGTGGGCATGGTGAGGATATCGACCAGCGCGCCAACCCTGTAATTTCCGTAGCCTCCCGGCTTGCAAATAAATGTCGTGTCGATTTGGAAGCCGCGGCCATTCGGGGACGGCTGGGCGCGAAGGACCTCTCCGGTTTTTGCGTCGAGCAGGAACAGGTCGGTTTCGCTGGCCGCCATGCGGCTGATCTCGATTCCAAGATTACTGCTGAAGGCGGGGTTGAACTGCATCCGTGTGATGCCCAGCAATTGATCGAGCCCGGCTTCTGCCTGCCGGCGGATGGCCATGGTTTCGGAAGTCTTGCTGTGCGATTCGGCGACGTCCACACTCAGCAGGACGGTCTCCCACGCCCGGCGCTGTTCGATGGGGTCGGTCAGTCCGAGAGCCTGCTCCTGCATTTCCCTTGCCTGCGCAAGATACGTTTCATATTGCTGACTGCGCCCATAACGCAGGTAGGCCACGCTCAAAATGGTGACGACCATCAATGGGATGAGGATGGCCACGAAAAACATGGTCGCCGTCGAAAGCGTGACCGTGTCGCTGGTTTCGGCATTCGGCAGGAGGCGTGGAAGGAAAACTTTAAATCTTTCGCCGATGTTCCCGCTGACGCGCCGCGTGAGTTGGATTCCGCCCGCCAAGGCCTTTGCGGCCTGACGGGTCCATTCGGGACGCGCAACGTTGCGCCGCCTTGGGCGGGGATGCGGTTGCTTAATAGGCTCGACAACTGTTTCGGGTGCGGATGTCTCTACTCCTGTTTCCGCCTCGGACGGAACGGGTTCAACAGGCGCAGACGGAGTCTGTCCCGGCTGTAACCTGGGAATGGATGCGGGGAAGTCGCGCGGTGTAGTGCTTCTTGGCAAACTTGCCAGCGGATTGGGGCGCGGCGCTTGTTCTTCGACTTGTGGAGGGATGGCATACGCGGAAGGTTGGACTACATGGGCGGGCAGCGGGGCAGACTCAGGCGTAGATTCTGTTTCGGGAGTTTGGGTCAACTGTGGGGGTGGAGGCGGAGCGGTAACTTCCTCTTTTTTCCCGGCTTCGGGTTTGGTCGTCCCCAATAAATTCAAAGCGCCCGCGCCCTCCGTTGCTTGAATCAGCGCGGCATTCAAATCCGCATTGGAGTTTGCAACCAGGCGACGGCGCATTGCGTCCAGCGAACCGGGCGTGGGGTCTTCGAGGATGTCCTTCCAGGTATTGGGGGCGCGCCCGTAAAAGAGCAGACGGTCACCCGCATTGAGTGAAGTCTGCGAGTAATGGATGTTCGTGGTCTGGTTTGTGCCAAGTCCTTTACCGGAGACAGCCGGCTCATGGATGTGGCGCATCTCTTTGTGACCAAACCAGTGGACGTGCATCGGTCCGCTCAAGGCAAGGGTACATTGCGACTCGCGCACCGCCGCCAGAGTCAGCCAACCCACTGCAAATTGCCCGTTCTTGCTGGTATTCATGTTGCGTTCGAGCAGGACCGTGTTTACCTTTTCCGCGGCGGCTTTTAGCGCGGTGGTCAACGCGCCCGGCGTTTTATAAAAAGCGTTTGCAGCGTCCAGCGCAACCTGCATGTATTCGCCGGTGGAGAAAGTGGAATTGCCCGTGAGTAGCAGGTATGCGATAAGGCGGTCGCGCTCGCGGCCGCGCGCCGGAGTCTGTGGTGGAGCGAGCGCAACGAGACCGGGCAGGCTGTTGATTTCCTGTCCGCCGATGCGATAGATGGGTGAAAGAGTGAGGTCGATGGTCATGTAAGAAAAAAGCCTTGCGCGCATATCAGACCTGACAGGTTTCATAAAACCTGTCAGGTCTGGCTATAACATTATACTGGTAAAATTCTTTACACATGAAATATACACTTCATAAAAACTTTACGGAAATCGACGCGCAGGAGTGGAATGATCTGGTATCGAACTCAATTGCCAACACTCCTTTTTCGCGTTACGAATATCAGACCGCATGGTGGAAACATCGCGGCGGCGGCGAATGGCAAAATGCCCAACTGGTTCTGGTCACTGCCCGCGAGGATGAAAGACTCATCGGTATTGCGCCGCTCTTCCTTGCGAACTATGACGGACAATCCGCGCTGATGTTGGTGGGCAGCATCGAAATCTCGGATTACCTGGATTTGATCGCGCGAATGGATGACCATACGCGATTCGTTTCGGGGTTGTTGGATTTTCTTGTTTCTTTGCCTTTCGACGCTGCTCCAGGCGAACCTGCAAATTGGTCCGGTCTCGATTGGTACAACCTCCCCGATTCCTCTCCCACCCTTGCCGCGCTCAAAGCGGAAGCGGCTCGACGCGGCTGGACTCACCTCGAAGAGATGTATCGTCCCACGCCGCGCATCATGCTGAACGGCAGTTTCGACGAATATCTCTCGCGGGTGGACAAGAAGCAGCGCCACGAGATCCGCCGCAAGATGCGCCGCGCCGAGGAGAGTGGACGCGGCGTCCGCTGGTTTATTTCGGACATGAAAGACGTACAAGCCGAAACCGAAGCTTTTCTTTCATTGATGGAACACGATGAAGGCAAGGCGGAATTTTTGCGCGATGCCATGCGCGAGCAGATGCGGGCAGTCATCCGCGCGGCGCACGAAAACGGCTGGTTGTGGTTGGCTTTCCTCGAAGCGGACGGAAAGCGCATTGCGGCATGTCTCAACTTCGATTACGACAATAAATTGTGGGGCTACAACGCCGGAGTCAACCGTGACTTTATGGACCTCTCCCCAGGCTGGGTTCTGCTGGGATATACCCTGCAATGGTCCTGTGAAAACGGACGCAGCGAATTCGACTTCATGCGCGGCGACGAGGAATACAAGTACCGTTTCGGCGCGGTCAATCAGTATGTGATGAGAGTCAAGGTGACGCGGAAGTAAATTTCATCTCTTATCAATCCACCGCCTTTTTTGAACGCAAAAGCTTATAATCTGTATGTGGAGTCTGTTTACATTTGTTCGTCCGGAAGTTGAGATAATTATTTCACCCTGGAGGATAAGGCAGTGTTGTTGAAAGGCAATTTACAGGGACTTCAACATATCGGTATCCCGGTTACGGACCTGGAGCGTTCGAAGGCTTTTTATGCTCGTTTGGGCTTTGTGGAAGCCATGCACACCGATATTCCCGGGACGTTGGAACCCACTCGAGTGGCGATGATGCGGCATGAGAAACTGACCATAGAATTGTATCAGTCGGGTCAGGAGGAACGTCATGCCATATCGAAGCGGACCGATGGACATATTGACCATATTGCATTGGATGTAATGGATATTGAAAAAGCCTATGCAGAGATTTGTGCAGCGGGGTTCAAGGTTTTGGAAGAGGCTGCTCCGGTCTTTTTGCCTTTTTGGGATCACGGGGTCAAGTATTTCACCATTCGTGGACCTGATGGGGAAAAGGTCGAGTTCAACCAAATCCTAAGATATTGAAAACCGCCGCGACGGGGAATACAAATACCGCTTTGGGGCGGTCAATCCGTATGTGATGCGGATCAAGCGACAAGGAAGTGAACTTGTTCATGGGACAATTTCTTTCCAGTGTGGAAAATTGCCCAATAATCTGAGCAAGGATGTGAAGCATGATTGAACAATCGAAGAAGAGATTTCTGGATTTCACCCGCGTGACCACGTCAGACGACGCAATGAGAAATTCACTCACCGCGGCATTGCAGCGCAATTTGACCTATCAGAATAGCGCGAACTGGATCAGCAGAAAACAATTCCAGGGTGAGTTCAAACGCAAAATATATTTCAGCGCCGAGCAATATCGTCTTGGGATTACAGAAGAGAGACATCTTGAGACGATAACAGCAATTTCTGATGATTTATCCCATCATTTTGTTTGCTCGCTTGTTGATGGACGCCTGCGTATTGG
>DAOUAS010000224.1:0-19160 GCA_034433295.1 Anaerolineales bacterium
TGTTCGACCATCACCACGGTCATACCACCTTCAGTCATTTTGCGGACGACACCGAAGACTTCGCGCGTGCCAATGGGGTCCATTTGCGAAGTCGGCTCATCAAGGACGAGCAGCTTGGGTCGCATGACCAGGATCGAGGTCAGGGCGACGCGCTGTTGCTGTCCGCCGGAGAGGGAATAGGGCGAGCGGTCAGCCAGGGCGGTGATGTCGGTCAACTTCATGGCTTCCTCCACGCGCGGACAAATCTCCTCACGCGGCACGCCGTTATTTTCCAAGCCGAAGGCGATCTCCTCGAAAACGGTATATTTTGCACCGCTGATCTGGTTGAATGGATTCTGGAAAGCCAGTCCCACGTTCAGCACCCACTCGTCCAGCGTGGACTTGCTCGATTCCATGCCAGCGACTTCGATTGAGCCGCGGATTTCGCCTTTGAAGAAATGCGGCACGAAGCCTGCCAGCGCATAGCATAGTGTGGACTTGCCCGCGCCGTTCGGCCCAACGATTGCGACGAACTCGCCTTCGTTCACCTGCAAATTGACATTTTGCAGCACAGGCGTTTTTGTCAGCGGGTATCTGTATGTGACGTTTTGAAGGTTTACGAAAGCCATGTTGGGGTCCTGTTTTGAGAAAACGGGAATGTCTGCGCTTTTCGATAATACCCGAAATATAACACGATATGTTCAGTCCTTCGATGCCGCGCCTGACAAACATGCCACACCCCGAAATTAATCTTTCAAGGGTGTGGCATGTTGTAAAGACATTTGGACGCTGATTCACGTTGAAAAACGCGGATTTTTCTTCACTCCATCAGCGAAATTGGCGTTTCGCTTCGCGTGCGTCCGGATTAAATTCGAGGTTAATCATGTCGTGTTCCGGAGTGTGATTCGCGATAAATGAGCAGTTGCTTTTCCGATTGACTCCCTTTCAGAATCTTCCTGCTTTGAAGGTTACCAGCGCCACGTACATGGGCGCGGGGAGGAAGGTCAAGGGCATCATGATGGAAAGGACGCAGCCTCGCACAACAAGCACATGCCCGAAGCCATCTCCGGTTTACCCGAAGCGATTGCCACAGCGGAGGCGACCCAACAGGCGTCCGCGCCGATGGTTGGTCTTGTTTCTCCGGAGGAATCCGCGCCATCCCCAATTACTACTCTTCCTTTTCTTTCTTCTTCACCCCAAAGATCACATCAATCGCGTCCATGACATCGGGTGTGAGGGCGTCAACAAACTCAGCCGCCTTCATGTTTTCATGCACCTGCGACACGCGGCTCGCGCCCGTGATAACCGTGCTGACGAAGGGATTCTTCAAACACCACGCGATGCCCAACTGCGCGAGCGAGCAGCCGATTTCTTTCGCAACAGGTTCGAGCGCCGCGACCTTTGCCAAATTCTCCGGCTTGGTAAGGTAGGGATGCAACCACTGATAGCCTTTCAATCCGCCTCGGCTGTCGGCTGGGATTCCCTTCTGGTATTTGCCCGTCAACAGACCTGAAGCCAGCGGACTCCAGGTGGTGGTGCCGTAGCGGTAATCCCTGTAAAAGCGGAGGTAGTCACCTTCGAGCCGTTCGCGGTTAAAGAGGTTGTACTGCGGCTGTTCGACGACGGGCTTGTGCAGGTGATGCCGCTCTGCGATCTGGATCGCCTCGACAATTTCCGAAGCCGCCCACTCCGAGGTTCCCCAATACAGCGCCTGTCCCCACTCGATGATGTTGTGCATTGCCCAGACGGTTTCCTCAATGGGAGTCGTCGGGTCGGGACGGTGGCAGTAGATCAGGTCCACGTAGTTGAGTTGCATCCTTTCGAGGGAACCGGCAATGCCTTCGATGAGATACTTGCGGTTGAGCGTGTTCTTGCGGTTGACGCCTTCGTGGATTCCCCAATAAAGCTTTGTGGAAGCCAGATAACTGCCGCGTTCCCACTTCAACTCTTTGAGCGCCTTGCCCATCACGGTTTCAGACATGCCGCCTGCGTAGACTTCCGCGTTGTCGAAGAAGTTGACACCCGCCTCGTACGCCGCACCCATCATTTCCACAGCTGACTTTACATCCGCCTGATTGTGAAACGTCACCCACGAGCCAAACGATAACTCGCTGACCTGAATCCCTGTTTTTCCAAGATAACGATATTTCATGTGTGCCTCCATAGTATGTAGTAACAACTTGAGTCGTTACATTATAATCATCGAATGCGTTATTTACTTCCGCTGGTTTTTCTGTTTGTCGCCTGTATACCCATCCCGACACAGCCCGTTGTCGTTGAATCGCCTCAGCCTTCGCCGAGTCCGATGCCCAGCCCAACGTTCACTCCCAATGTGTTGGTGGTCATCGAAACGCCCATTCCCACTTCGACACCGTTTGTGTACATCATCCAATCGGGTGATACGTTCAGCGAGCTTGCCGAGAAATTTCGGATTTCACAGGATGCGCTGCGGGCGGCGAATCCAGACGTCCAGCCGAACAGTATGTCGGTCGGCGCGACTTTGCTCATCCCCGACGCTTCATCCTCCATCCCCAGCGGAGCAACGCCCACGCCCGCGCCTGTCCCTGTGACCCAAACCGCCTGCCATCCGACAGCGGATGGTGGCTCGTGGTGTTTTGCCCTCATCCAAAATAACACATCCGATTTTTTTGAAAATATCTCGGCACAGGTCACACTGTTCAACACAAATAACGAAACAATCGCCGCTCAGACCGCATTCCTTCCGTTGGGCATTCTGCGGCCGAACACATCTCTGCCTTTGTTTACCTTCTTCCCAAACACGCCAGCCGATGCAACGATGCAAATCCAAATCCTGAGCGCGATTCCATCCGACGGGTCGCGCTATTTGCCTGCCAGCCTGAACAATGTCGTGACACAGATTAGTTGGAACGGGCTGACGGCAAAGGTCAACGGGGAGATTCTCCTGCCAGCCGAATCAAAAGCCGCAACCCAAACTCGGATTGCTGCTGTGGCCTACGACAAAGGCGGGCAGGTGGTGGGATTGAAACAATGGGACGGCGGTTCGATGCAGCCCGGCGAGAAAGCCGTTTTTGGTTTCCTAGTCTCCAGTCTTGGGGCGGCAATTGACAGGGTGGAGTGCGTGATTCAGTCCACACCGTAGCCCCCTCCGCCCTGTCGGGCGCCTCCTCCAAATTCGACGAACTTCAGTCAAATTTGGAGGAGGCAGGGGTGGGGGTTACTTCCTGTCCAGCCACATATATCTTTCGATTGGAATCGTAATCGGGGTGAAGACAAACCCCTTGACGTAGGGCTGAACCAGTTGATACGAAAGCGAGTGCGTGGTGAACAACACGGGCGCGTCATCTACGATCATCTGCTCGGCTTGCTGGTACATGGCAATGCGTTTTGTCACGTCCACTTCGACGCGGGCGCCTTCGAGCAGGGAATCCAACTCTGGGTTGGAGTAGCCGCCGTTGTTCTGGTTCGAGCCGCTGTGGAAGAGGACGTCCGCAAAGTTTTCGGGATCGGGGTAATCGGCGCACCAGCCGCCGTCGAAGATTTGTCCGTGGTTGCCCGAATAGATTTGCTCGTAGTAATAGTTGTACTCGATGTTCTCGATCTTGATCGTCACGCCGAGATTCTGCTCCCACATCTCAGCCAGAGCCGCCACGTCGGGACTGATGTAACTACCGATGCCGCCGTTGGTGTAGATGATGGGCGGGAGTCCCTCCGCGCCACCATATTTGGACTGTTTCAATAGCTGACGCGCCTGTTCAGGATCGTAGGGCAAACCTTTTAGCAGGTAGTTGAACCCAGGCAGCCCAGGCGGGAAGGGACCAATGGCGGGCAGAGCCTTGCCACGCATGACCACGTCGATATATCGCTGACGGTCGAATGCCATCGAAAACGCCTTGCGAACGTTGATGTCATCGAAGGGCGGTTTTGTATTGTCGAAGACCACATAGCCTGTGCAGAGGTTGACACCCGTCACCAGTTGACTATGCAGCGGTTCGGTTGGGTCGAGCAGGCGGTCGGCGTTGTACGAGCCGACGCTTGCCACATCCACCTCGCCTGTTTCAAAGAGACGCAGGTCATCGCCCGCGAAAAGTTTGGTCACCACATAGGGGATGGATGGTTTGCCGAGGTAGAAGTCCATGTTTGCTTCGTAAACGATGTATTCAAAAGAACGCCATTCCTTCAAGCGGTAGGGACCTGTGCCGTTGGGCGCGCGCACCCACTCTTCGCCAGTCTTTATATTTTCCTTGTCTACAACATAGGCAGTGGGAAAAGTTAGCTTCAAAATGAAGTAAGGTTTAGGCGCGTCGATGGTGACTTGCAAGGTGTGATCATCAATTACCTTCAACCCACTGATATTGTCTGCCTGCCCCGCGTGCTTCTCGCGCACGCCGACAATGTCACCGAGGTAGGTCAGCACCGTGTCTGATGCAAGCTCGGGGCTGGCAGCGCGCTCCCACGAGTAGATCACATCTCCTGCAGTGACAGGCTTGCCATCGTGGAATTTGGCATTTTCACGGATGTGGAAAGTGTAGACCGTCCCGTCATCGCTGACTTCCCAAGTATCGGCGAGGTCTGGGGTGAGGTTCAGACGCGGGTCGAAGGAGACCAATCCGCTGAAGATGAGTTTGTCGCCAGAGCTATAGGTCGTGGCAGGGTCGTAGTCACGCAGGTTTGTGGATTCGCCTCCGCTGTAGACAAGAGCCTGGTCGAGCGGGACGCCAAATTGCATGGCGGGCGCGGCATTTGCGCCCCTGGCACCGCCCACCAGGGCAGGTGTCGCGGAGAGCAGGAGAGAAAAGACCAGCGTGAGGATGAGTACAAAACCTATCATTCGATGTCGTTGCGAGCCGCGTAGCGGCGAAGCAATCTCCCTGTTTGCAGCGATGTTTTGCAAGTTTGAAGATTGCTTCGTCGGGAAGAGCACCCTCCTCGCAATGACGAGGCCTTTAAAGTTGTTACCCATTTTTGCCTGCCTTTTGTGAGCGGACGACGAATGTCAAAATCACCATGCCGATGATGAGCAGGAAGACGATACAGACGCAGACCAAAGCAACGGTCAGGATGATGAACCCTTTATTGTCGTCCTGCGGCGTGTTCGAGCCGTCAAACGAGGAAGTCGGAATGACGTAGGTTGTGGGAGTCACTGCCAGCGGAATCCCAGCCACGGGAACGTAGGTCGGGACAAAGGTCGGGGTGGGCATTGCTGTCGCCAGTGGAGAAACAGCCCGAGGCGCGGCTCCAACGGATCCCCTCCAGGCGTCTTCCAAGCCGTCCGAGTCGAATCCGTAGATTTCGAGCAGGGCATTGTCAATCGTCTTGGCGTCCCGCAAGGCTTTGAGTAATTCAGTCAATTTCTCCTGTCCATAGGTTTTGATGAGGAAGTTCACGATGCTGTATGACTGGCTGTAGGAAAGGTTGGCTTTGTCGGGGAGTTCGGAGAAGCCGCCGTTGAGCGAGCGGACAGTGAGCAATACATCTTTCCTGATCGCCTGGTCGAGTTGGGATTGCGCGCCAGAATCCAATTTGCCCTCGCTATACATGGCAAGTCCTTCATTCAACCAGGTGGGGACGTCGCCAAGGCAGGAGAAGGTGAGGTGTCCGACGAGGATGTGGGTCAGTTCGTGAATGACGGTGTTTTTATCCCACGTTGTGTCGGAGCCTGACACGCCCATGATGAAGATGTTGAATTCAGGAAAAGCCATGCCGCCCGTCCACGAGGGTTCGTAGAGGATGGCATCCTTCATGTCATCGTAGTTTGGATAAACGTACAGGTCGATTGTATCTTCCGTGGTTAGTCCCGCCTGCTCCTTATTGCGACGCAGACCTTCGACGCCCGCGTCGAGCATGGTTTGGGCAAAGACTTTGTCGTTGCCGTACCAGTGCAGGCGCAGGTCGCCGCTGGAGATGGTCTGCCAATCGTGAACGTCGTCGAGCCATGCTGCGGTTTGTACCTCGGTGGAGGATTCTTTCCCAGCCGCGTCGGTGTAAATCCAGCGCCACCAGACCGTCGCCCCAGGCGGGAGCGACCCGCTTTGGCGCATGTCCCAGGTCCATTCGACGTTGACGGTTTTGTCGGGCGTGAAATCCGGGTAGGCTTTGGCAACCACCTCGCCGCAGGTCTGCTGGATGTTGCCATATTCCAGCGTGATCGAAACAACTTCCGAATCCGAGCGGATGGTGGCGGAGAAAGTTGCCGTGTTTGGGAAATCAAAAGAAACCTGATTGTCGGTCACATCTGTATGTGGCGCGGCAAAGGCTGTCTGCGTGGTAAGAAGGAGGAATGCAAACACTAAAAGCAGGGGAAACCATTTTTTACGCATAAAGTGTTCTCCTTGATTTGGTCTGTATAAATATATCATGGCTGGCAGGCTTTTCCAAAAAGATGAATCCGCAAATTTTATAACTTGCTGCTTCACAAAAACTAAGGGACTATTAATGTGTCCATGTAAAATGGAGATATATTGTTGTATTTCACACATTTTGACGTTAGACCCTAAAGGTTTCTATAGTTAACAAGGCTTTCGAGCCGTAAAGAAAACCTTTGGGGTCTTTTAGACAAATTCTTTTTGGAGGCATTCATGCAACGACCAAAGTTCTTTCTCGGCGGCGCGCTGATTTTAGCGGCAGTGGTGTACCTGTTGGTTTCATCCACACAGGCGAGCGCCGAATATTTCATGACTGTGGACGAAGTCAAGGCGAAGGGTGATTCCGTCGTCGGCAAGAGCCTGCGGCTTTCGGGCGCGGTGCTGGGCGACACGATTAATTACGATTCGCAAACCCTCGAACTGACCTTCGACATCGCCCACGTCTCAGGCGATAATGCCCAAATCGAAGCGGAGGGCGGACTGGCGGAAGTCTTATACCAGGCGGTCAATGACCCCACCCGACAGCGGATCACCATCCATTATGTCGGCGCCAAGCCTGACCTGCTCCGCAGTGAAGCGCAGGCAATCCTGACGGGCAAACTTGGCGAAGACGGAGTCTTCTACGCGGACGAAATCCTGCTCAAGTGCCCCACCAAGTACGAAGAGGCGGTCCCCGAGCAGGCCGCTGCGAACTAAGCGCACAGCCTGACAGGTTGTCCCCCTGTCAGGTTTTATTTCCTGGCTGAACGGAGTCCAAAGTCTCCCGACTTTGGCTGCAAAATCAGGGGATTTTGCACTCCAACGAAGTAATCATAAGGAAGAGATTATGTTTGCAGAATTTGGATATGGAATTTTATTGGTGAGTTTTCTCGTCACCGTGTACAGCCTGATTACCGCGGTCTTCGGCGCGACGGGCAAGTCGGCGGCATTGGTGGAAAGCGCCCGCCGCGGTATGTTGCTGGTATTTCCCCTGCTTTCGCTTTCTGCGGGAGCGTTGGTCTATCTGCTGGTCACCAGTCATTTTGAAGTTGCGTTCGTATACGAAGTGACCAGCCGCAGTATGCCGACCTACCTCAAGGTGACCGCCTGGTGGGGCGGACAGGCTGGCTCGCTGCTCTTTTGGGCTTGGCTGCTGGCAGCGTTCACGTCTGCTGTCACCATCCGCAAGTGGGAGCGCGACATCGAGTTCCTGCCGTGGGTGATTGTGGTCAACGCCATCACGTTGATTTTCTTCGTCGGCATGGTGGTCTTCTACGAAAACCCCTTCACCCGCTTTTGGATGGTCAATGGAAACGTCGAGCCGCACATGTTCCCGCCCGCTGGCGCGACCCTCTTCGCCGCGCCCGACGGCAACGGCTTGAACCCGCTTCTGCGCCATCCTGGCATGGTCATTCACCCACCAATGCTTTACCTCGGATTCGTCTCCTACGTCATCCCCTTTGCCTTCGCGATTGCGGCGCTCATCACAGGTCGCACGGATGACCGCTGGATTCGACTCACCCGCCGCTGGTCGCTATGGGCTTGGCTTTTTCTCTCCTTCGGGCTTGTCCTCGGCGGACGCTGGGCATACGATGTCCTCGGTTGGGGCGGATACTGGGGCTGGGATCCCGTTGAAATCGCGGCGTTCATGCCCTGGCTGACGGGGACTGCCTTCCTCCATTCGGTGATGATTCAGGAAAAGCGCGGGCTGTTCAAACAATGGAACATGATTCTCGTCATCCTGACCTATGCCCTCGTCGTCTTCGGGACATTCCTCACCCGTTCGGGCGTGCTGTCCTCTGTCCATGCCTTTGCCAACAGCCCGATTGGTCCCTTCTTCATGGGCTACACCGCGCTGACTTTGATTGTTTCCACTGCCCTGCTGATTTGGCGCTGGTCTGACCTGCAAGGCGAAACGGAAATGAAGTCCATGCTTTCGCGTGAGGCTCTTTTCCTGCTCAACAACCTACTCTTCATGGGTGTGCTTGTGGTCTGCTTCTGGGGCGTGGTCTCGCCGCTGGTTTCGGAATTTTTCACCAACCAAAAGGTGACACTGGGTCCGCCATTTTACGAACGCGCCACGGCTCCGCTCTTCGCGGCACTGATGTTCCTGATGGGCGTCGCCCCGCTTTCGGCGTGGGGACATTCCACCGTCACCACCCTGGGGCGTGCGATGTGGAAATCCACCCTCGCGGCTGTGATTCTGACCGTCGTTCTCTTCGTCACCTACACCCAGAACTATATTGCCCTGATTGGGTTCTTTCTGATCGCGCTGGTTTTGCTGGTGACTTTGCAGGAGTTCTGGCGGGCGGCGCGGGCGCGTCAACGGGCACAGAAGGAAAACTTCTTCGTGGCGCTCTCCCGCCTGATGGGTCGCAACCGCCGCCGCTACGGCGGATACATCATCCATATCAGCATGATGTTGATGGCGATTGGCATTCTAGGCATCGAAATCTTCCAAACCGAGACGCAGGGCGCGCTGGCGCAAGGCGAATCTCTGAATCTCAAGGGCTATACCATCCAATACCGCGAACTGGCTTCCTGGCCCGATGAAGCCGACGGCGTGAACTACACCCGCGCGGTCGTGGATATTTACGAGAACGGCGTTTATCTCGGCGAACTCACCCCGCGCATTGACTACTACTTCGACTCCGAGCAAAACATGACCATCCCTGGTCAACGCTCGACGTTGAAGGATGACCTCTATGTCCTGCTGGTGAACTGGGAACCTGTCTCGAACGCGGGCGCGACCTTCAAGGTGTACGTCAATCCGCTGGTTAACTGGTTGTGGATTGGCAGCCTGCTCTTCCTCCTCGGAATTATTTTCGCCGCCTGGCCCGACCGCGATCCAGCGGACGAACCAGTGAGAGCCTCACGCAAGGTAAGACAGGCGAGTTTGGCGGACTAATGAGTCAAAGGTCGAACGTCGAAGGTCGTGTGACTTTTGACCTTTGACTTTCGACTATTCGGAGCGTTCATGAGAAAGTTTTTATACGTTATCGCCTTTCTATTTTTGCTCGGCGGCTTGTTCACGACAACCGCCCTCGCCCAAAGCGGAACCCCGTCTGACGACGAGGTGAACGCGATTGCGCGCAAGTTGTATTGTCCCGTCTGCGAAAGCACGCCGCTGGACGTTTGTCCCACGCAGGCTTGCAAGGAATGGCGCGAATTGATCCGCGCCATGCTGGCGGAGGGGAAGACCGAGGATCAAATCCTCCAGCATTTTGTTGACCAGTACGGGGCGCGGGTGCTGGCAGAGCCTCCCAAAGAGGGCTTCTTCTGGATGATTTATCTCCTGCCGCCAGCCGTTATTCTTGTGGGTGCGGTTATTCTCTTCCGCTCGCTCAAAGAGTGGACAAAGCCCAAAGCTACTGCTCCTGCTGTAGTCCCAGCACAAGTTGAATCGCCCGCGAAAAAAGACGATTACATGGCGCGTCTCGAAGAAGAGTTGAAGAAACAGAAATAAATGTCGCTGCGAGGCGCTCTTGTCTTTTGCCGAAGCAACCTTCAAATCACAGGAGGTTGCTTCGCCGCAAAGAACAGCGGCTCGCAACGACATGTTGATATGGAGCCTATAAATGACCGAGGAAACAACAAATAAAAAACGCAGTGTTCCGCTCGTAACCCAGATCATTATTTGGACCGCACTGGTGGGGTTGCTGGCTTTGATGGGATTTGGCTTGCAGCGCGCGCAAAACCCGATGCTAAAAGAGGGCGAGCCCGTGCCTGATTTCGAGCTTGAGTTTTACCCAGGCTACGAATACAACGGCATTGAGAAGATGAAACTTTCCGACCTGCGCGGCAAGATCGTCATCGTAAACATTTGGGCCTCGTGGTGCAAGCCCTGCGAGCAGGAAGCACCCGACCTCGAAGAAGCCTGGCAGTTTTACAAGGATGGTGGCGATGTGGTTCTGGTCGGCGTGGATTACGTGGACACGCCAGCAGGCGCGGAAGGTTACTTGACCAAGTTCAACATCACCTTTCCCAATGCGCCCGATTTGAAGTCAAACATTTCGGGCATCCTGAATCTGAAAATGGGCGTGCCTGAAACCTACTTCATCGACCGTGAAGGCGTCCTGCGTCACGTGAAAGTGGGACCGTTCATGTCGGTCAACGAAATCAAATCCGTCGTGGAAAGTATAGACTAAAAAAGACCTGACAGGTTTTATGGAAACCTGTCAGGTCTCTCTAAAAAAAAATCAAGGCAACTTCAACAATGGAAATCAGTTCAATCCTTTTGATCCTCGCCGTCTTCGTCATGGTCGGCGCGTATTTATACCTGCCGTTCATGGCAAAGAGCCGCCGTGTCCGCGCTGGCGAATCTCACGAAATCTCGGCGCTCAAAGCGGAGCGCGACCGCGTCATCAACGCCTTGCAGGAACTCGACTTCGACTTCAACCTCGGCAAGATTCCCGAAGGCGAATATCCCGACCAACGCGCCGCCCTGCTCCAAAAAGGCGCGGACATCCTGCGCCGACTCGATGAACTGGCTCCTGTCGCTTCGTCTGCGGTCAACGCCGAAGCGCGGATCGAGAAAGCCACCGCCGCAGGTCGCGCCGACTCTGACTCCAAGCCCGTCATCCGAGAAGCGGGTGACGATGACCTCGAAGCCATGATTGCCGCCCGCCGCCGAAATCAAAAGAGCAAGTCCGCTGGCTTCTGCCCGAAATGCGGCAAGGCGGTTTTGGCGTCTGATAAATTCTGCCCCGCGTGCGGAAAGTCTCTTAGTTAGTAATTGGTAACTGGAGATTGGTAATTACCATTTGCCAATTACCCAATTACCGCCCAGAGGAATTAATGAAAATTCGGCATACACTTTTTTTATTCACAACCTTGTTTTTGCTCACCGCCTGCAACTTCACCCTCGCGGAGGATGTCACGCCGCCGCCCGATTACAAGCCGCCCACAACCGTGCCGACGATGGGTCTGCTTTACCCCGCCGCCGCGCCCGACCCCGCCAATGGCGAAGCCATTTACGTTGAAAACTGTGCCCCATGTCACGGGGCGACGGGCATGGGCGACGGCCCGCAAGCCGCCATGCTGCAGGGCCAGGATGTGACCGTCCCCGCGCTCGGTTCCGCTGAATTCGCGCAGGGCAAGAAGCCCGCCGCTTGGTATCAAATGGTTACGCAGGGCAACCTGCAAAAATTCATGCCGCCCTTCCCCAGCCTCAGTGACCAACAGCGCTGGGACGTAGTCGCGTACGCCATCACTTTGCATACCAAGCCCGAACAACTCGAAGCGGGCAAAGAACTCTGCGGCGATTGCGCTCGATATTTTAGCGACCAGAAAATGATGCATGCGCTTTCGGAATCCGACCTCGTCAATTTGATGAAGAACGGCAAGGATGCGATCCCCGCCTTTGGAAAGGATTTTTCGGATGAGGACGCGCTGGCAGTTGCCGCCTACCTCCGCAGTTTGACCTTCTCCCAAACCGCCCCGCCGACTGCTGTTCCTGCAACCGAGCCTCCAGTCAACGCTGAGAGTTTGACTCCGCTCCCCGAAGGCACATCCCAGCCAGAGGCAGAGTCCACAACCGAGCCAGTTAGCGGGGGACAGGTCACAGGCTCCATCCAGAATCAGACGGGCACAGACCTTCCCCAAAATCTCAAAGTCACCTTGCGCGGCTATACCCACGGGCAGGATATGAACGCGGGCGCGGAAGAAATCATCACCCTCGAAGGCTCTGTCACGGATGGGACGTTTGCTTTTGAAAACGTCAACGTGACCGAGGGTTTGATTTTCCTCGCCGAAGTGACGGTGGATGGGATGACCTACAAGTCGGATTTCGCGGTGGTCGAAGCGGGCGCAACCGAGTTGACTTTGCCAGCCATCACGATTTATGCCACCAGCGACGATTTCAGCCTGCTGAAAGTCACATCGCTCGAGATGTTCTTCGACCTTGCCAATGCCGAGAGCGCGCAGGTTTTCTCGGTCTACACCATTGTCAACGACAGCGGCAAGACCATCCTGGTGAACATGGGTGATGAGAAGGAAATTCCATTTGCCAGATTCCCCGAAGGCGCGAACGGACTCGGTTACGAAGCCACGCAGGACACCGCTCCATTCATGCAAATTGACGGTGGTTTTGCCATGCCGCCGAGTGAAACGCCCTACGGGTTGATCGCTTATTCGTCCCTGCCGAACGGGAAGGAAATCCCCATCTCGCAGACCGCGTTTCTGCCGATTGAAAAAATCTCCCTGCTCCTGCCGGAGGGCGTGGAAGTGGAGGGCGATAATCTCACAGATAGCGGCGCTCAGACAATGGGAAGTATGAACTTCCATGTTTATACCGCCAGTGGATTGGCGAAGGACAGGACACTTGACTTCACCCTGAAAGGTCAGCCGCAGGAGACCGCGGTCAACCCCGACCTATTGCAAAACAAGAACCTTCTTTTCGGTATTGGCGGCTTGGGCGTGGCGCTCATCCTCGCGGGCGCGTTCATGTTCTGGCGTGACCGTAATCGCGAAGAGGAATTGGACGACGAAGAGGATGAAGAAGACGAGGAGTTCAGCGATCCCGAATCCATTATGGACGCCATCATCGCCCTCGACGACCTACACCGCGCAGGCAAAATCCCCGACGAAGCCTACCAACAGCGGCGCGCCGAGTTGAAGGAAGCATTGAAGAGAAAATCCTAACCATGTCATTGCGAGGAGGACGCTCTTCCCGACGAAGCAATCCCCTCATCACAGGAGATTGCTTCGGGCAAAGAGCAAGTGCGCCCTCGCAATGACATAGAAAAATATGATTGAAGTAAAAAAACTCGTCAAACGTTTCGGTCTCAAAGTCATCCTGCGCGGATTGGATTTCTCCGTCCAGCAGGGTGAGTTTGTGGCATTGCTGGGTCCCAATGGGGCAGGTAAGACCACCTTTTTGAGAATCCTTGCCTCGCTTTCGCGCCCCACCATGGGACAGGTTCAAGTAGCGAGTCATCAACTGCCGAATGAAGCGGCGCAAGTCCGCGCCAAACTGGGAGTGGTCTCGCACATGCCCCTACTTTATCCCGACCTGACCGCCGAGGAGAATTTGCATTTCTACGCCAGCATGTACGGAATCCCCAATTCCCAATCGCGAATTACCGAAGTCTTGGACATCGTTGGCTTGGAAAACCGCCGCAAGGATTTGGTACGCACCTTTTCGCGTGGAATGCAGCAGCGGCTTGCCATCGGGCGCGCCGTCATCCACAACCCCGAGGTGATGTTATTCGACGAACCGTACACAGGTCTCGACCAGGACGCCTCCGAAATGCTGGATGAAGTCCTGCGTTCCGTCGCCGCCGAAGGTCGCACCGTGGTAATGACCTCGCACGACCTCGCCCGCGCCGAAGACCTCGCCACCCGCTTCGACATCCTCTCGCGCGGAGTCATCGCGGCTTCTGCCAAACGCGAAGACCTGCGCGACACGAACCTGTTGGCATACTACAAACAGGCATTGGTGGACTGACATGACAGAAAAAACAACAAACGTTGAAGGTTTAACGTTTAACGTTCAACGCTCAACATCTTTCGCCACACCGCTCAAGGCAACACTGGCGATTGTCCGCAAAGACCTCGCCGCTGAATTGCGCTCGTTCGAGCTGGTTTCCGCCATGCTGGTCTTTTCGCTGCTGGTCATCATCATCTTCAACTTCGCGCTGGAACTGGACGTGAAGGTGAGACAGTCTGTCACCGCTGGCGTATTGTGGACGACCTTTGCCTTCGCTGGCACACTGGGACTCAATCGCTCCATGGCGACTGAAAAAGATCGCGGTTGTCTGGATGGTCTCCTGCTTGCCCCCGTTGACCGCTCCGCGATTTATTTCGGCAAAGCCCTCAGCAACCTCGTCTTCATGCTGATTGTCGAAACGTTTGTGCTGCCAATTTACAGCATGTTGTACAACGTGAATCTTTTCCGCTTTGACCTGCTCGGCGTGATTTTCCTCGGCTCGATTGGATACACCGCTGTCGGGACTCTGCTCTCAGCGATGTCTGTCCAGACCCGCACCCGCGAAGTGCTGCTGCCCATTTTGCTTTTCCCCGTTGCCATTCCCGTCCTGCTGGCGGCAGTCAAAGTCAGCGGCGGATTGCTTGCCGGCGCGGAATTTTCGGAAGTCCTCACACCGTTCAACATCCTTCTCGTCTATGACGTGGTCTTCATCGCCGTGGCGTTTATGGTGTTCGATTATGTGGTGGAGGAGTAGTTACGTCACACCGCACTTGCGTACGGTACAAGTGTTGCGAGGGCGCTCTTGTTTTTCGCCCGAAACAATCTCAACAAGAATAGCAGATTGCTTCGTTGGGCTAACGCCCTCCTCGCAATGACGGGAAGTCTTTATATTTTTATCAGGAGTAACTTATGCAACCCAAACCAACCGCACTAAAGATACTTGATGTCGTGTCCATTATCGTTTTGGCAATTTCCACCTACCTGGCGTTGTTCTACGCCCCCACCGAACTGGTGATGGGACAGGTTCAGCGCGTGTTTTATTTCCACATCGGAACCGCCTGGGTCGGCTTGCTTGGCTTCGTCCTCGCCGCTGTTTCGGGCATTGTCTACCTCGTGACCAAAGACATGAAATGGGACAGGTTTGAGGTCGCCCTGGTCGAAGTCAGCGCGATGTTTTTCTTCCTGACCATTGTCCTCGGCTCCATCTGGGCGCGTCCCGCCTGGAATACCTGGTGGACGTGGGACCCGCGTCTGACCACCGCCGCCGTCACCGAGTTGATCTACATCGCCTACTTCATGCTCCGCGCTGGAATCGAAGACCCCGAAAAACGCGCCCGCTTCGGCGCGGTCTACACCCTGCTGGGCGGAATCAGCGCCCCGATCACTTTCATGGTCATCCGCCTGTTCCGCTCCATTCACCCCGTCGTCGTCGGCGCGGCAAACGCCAATCAGGACAAACTCAGCATGACGCCCGACATGAAGGTCGCCTTCTTCTTCGCCCTCTTCGCTTTCACCGTCATCTTCGTGGATTTCGTCTGGCACCGCGTCCGCCTCGGCGCGTTGGAAGAAAAAGTCGAACAACTCAAACTCAAAGTCTCGATGTAATTGGAGAACCTCATGGAAACCCCCGACACCTCAACCTACATGATCGCTGGCTTCGTCGTCAGCTTCCTCACCCTCGGGCTTTATGTCCTAAGTTTGCACATCCGCAACCGCAACCTCAAGCAGGATATCGAAACCCTCGAAAATTTGGGTGAGAGGTCAACAAAAAGGTAATGTAAAATTCGTTTCAAAGCCTTTGTAAATCAAAAAGTCCGCTTTATAATGGAAGTGGACTTTTTGATTTGGATGAGACGCTACTGGGTTCTCGGACTGCTCTCGATCATCCTCGCCCTCAACGGTATGGCATTCACGCGCCAGAATTCACCCGCGCCTAATGCGGGTATTATTTCTGCGTCTAATGCCAATCCGCCTCCCGGTCCCGACCGGTTCACCGTTCTCACCGTCGAATATCAGGCGTTCGAATGGAAAATGGCAAGGTGGAAATCTCAAAAAACCGCCTGTAAATTGATTGTGGATCACGAAGGCGTGCCCCTGCCGGGAGAAGTGTACAGGGATTGCGGGCCGGCTATTTATGAACAATGGATCACACAGGAACCCTGTTACACCAAGGATAAAAGGACCTGTGAAGGTTACTACCTCTTCCAAAGTGATAGTTATATGGAGGGGAAAAAGGTTCCCATGGAACTTGAACCCGCCACCGCATGGATTTCCCTCGAAGATTGCGAACCAGTGCCCAGCGCCTCCACCAACGTCTGCGAAATCAGACCCACCCTGGTCATCACAGGACAGGAACCTCTGCAGAACGAATCCATCACTCGCGTGGAAGGCACCTACAATGGCAAGCCTTTCGACTGCAAAGGCACCTATTGCAAGTTCCAGATTGCCGAGACTGGCGAGGAAGGGGTTCCCGTGACATTCTGGGCTTATTCCTCCTACGGCGACAGCAGTACCATTTTCAATGCCCGGGTGCGGGTAAAAAAGGTGGATGAAGGCGATCCGGACCAAATGTACTGGTATGTGGACGTGCTGTCATCCCAATGGTACGGACAAAGCATTGCCACCTGCGCCGATTCGTGGGATGTATTTCCGCCTGTTGGCGGCCCGCCCAAATGGTTGACAACACCAAAACAGAGCGAGGAACTCAGCAGCGATATTCCCTATACCTACCTTGCTGCAAACCTTATCAGGCAGGGAGCGGTGGATGCAAGCGCCTGCATCGACGGGGGGCTACCTCCCGGTGGCGGCGTAAATCAGTGCGGGTTGGAAGCGTCCCGCCCGGCGGTCATCGAATGGCAAAACCAGTTCGACGAATTGATCCTGTCCACCGCACAAAGCGCCGCCATCCCTGCGCGGCTGCTGAAAAACCTTTTTGCGCGCGAAAGTCAATTTTGGCCTGGCGTCTATCAGGGAATCCTGGATGTAGGGCTGGGGCAGCTGACCGAAAACGGCGCCGACACCACCCTTTTTTGGAATTCCGCATTCTACAAACAATTCTGCCCGATGGTGTACCCTGAAGACACCTGCGGCGGCGGGTATATGCACTTGAATGAAAAACAACAATTGGAACTGCGGCGCGCGCTGGTTGGAAGCGTCAACGCCGTTTGTGCGGACTGCCCGCTGGGGATCGACCTTGCAAAAGCGGATTTTTCAGTGACGGTCTTTGCGCATACCATGATTGCCAATTGCAAACAAACTGGACAGGTGATTCAAAACTATACCGACGAGGTCCCGGGGGATATCGTCTCGTATGAAGACCTGTGGAAGTTCACCCTGGTCAACTACAACGCGGGCGGCGGCTGTCTTTCCGAGGGAATCACGCGCGCCCTCGGCGAAGGACTGTCCCTGACATGGGATAATGTCTCCCCGTTTTTTACCGGAGCCTGTTCCAGAGCAGTGGACTATGTCAACGACATCAGCAAATAGTTGAAATGAAAAGTGGAGCGGGGAAATCCCTGCTCCACTCCGATTCAAAACGATTTGGGCGCCATTCCGGCGGGAAAAGAATTAAAGCACGACAACGTCGGCAGCCTGCAAGCCTTTGGGACCCTTTTCGATGGAGAACTCCACTTTCTGGCCTTCCTGCAGGTTCTTGAAGCCGTCGCCGCGGATGGCGGAAAAGTGGACGAAGACGTCAGGGCCGCCTTCGCGCTCGATGAAACCGAAGCCCTTGGTGCCGTTGAACCATTTAACCGTACCGACTACACGATCAGACATTTTTGCCTCCTAAGCAAAATAAAAAAAATAAGGTGACGCAGCCGTCTTTCATCGGGCGGTTAAACAAAACGGCTCAAAGGTCCTGCCTTGAGCCGCCGTCTTTTTACTTCCACAACGAAAAGCTACTTGCATCCTACAACCGCAACTTTATCATGAAATTCTCATCTTGGCAATTATTTTAAGCGCGCATCGAAAAGCCGCTTAACTTCCTGCAAAAGCCGAATTTTTAACTCGCGCGAGGTGCGTCAACGTTTATCTTAAATTCAATAAAAATCTTCATGCCTTATAGGAGGATGGGTGGAAGCGTGGTCACGCCGTCCCGCCGCCATCCACCGCCAGAATCGCGCCCGTGACATAGCTTGCTGCATCGCTGACGAGATATAAAACCGACTCCGCGATTTCCCTCGGCTGGGCATAGCGGTTGAGCGGACGTTCGGCGGCTTCCGCCATGAACTTGTCCTCCGCCTCCCCAAGCTGCTTGGCTTCGTTGCGAAGCATGGGCGTATCGGTGTCGCCAGGGCAAATGCAGTTGACGCGGATATTCTGCGGACCGTGGTCAATAGCCAGAGCGCGGGTCATGTTGACCACCGCGCCTTTCGACGCGCAATACGAAATGGCATGGCGTCCGCCCTTGATGCCCCAGCCCGACCCCGTGTTGACAATGGAGCCGCCGCCCTGTTTGGCAATTTCGGGGATGGCAAATTTGCACATCAAATAGATGGACTTGACGTTGACCGCCATCACAAGGTCCCAGTCCTCTTCGCTGATGCCAATCACGTCCGTGCGGCGGATGATGCCCGCGTTGTTGAAGACGATGTCGAGCCTGCCGAATTTTTCGACGGCGGTCTGAACTACATGCTGACAATCAGTGGAACGCGCCACATTACACTGGACGAAGACCGCTTTTCCACCCGCAGACTGAATCTGCGCCTCAGCTTGTTTGCCCTGCTCAGCGTTGATGTCCGCGATGACGACTGACGCGCCCTCTTCGGCAAGCAGATGCGCGGTGGCAAGCCCAATGCCAGAGGCTCCGCCCGTAACGATTGCACATTTGTTATCGAGTTTACCCATGAGGTCTCCTTGTGTAGTGTGTCATTCTGAGCCGCGAGCCTTAAACGGCGAGCGCGGCGAAGAATCTCCTTCATGATAGGCGAGACTCTTCGCTCGAAGAACACTCGCTCAGAGTGACAAGTAGGTTACGCCTGGCTGGCGAGTCCACCCGCGATCTCGCCACCGTCAATGACAAAATACTGTCCCGTAATGAAACCCGCATCTTCGGAGGATAAGAATGCGAACAACGCCGCCACGTCCTCTGGCTTGCCCAGTTTATTCAACGGGAGTTTGTTCTCGAAGGCTCGCCGCATTTCGGGCGTGTACTCAGCTTCCTGCATCGGTGTCATAATAAAACCAGGGCATACCGCGTTGACGCGGATGTTCGGCGCGAGTTCGAGCGCCATCGAGCGCGATAACTCGATCACGCCCGCCTTGCTGGCGTTGTAATCGGCGTAGTAGTGATAGCCCATCAAACCATTGGACGAGCCCATGTTGACAATCACTCCGCCACCCTGCGCCAACATTCGCTTCGCAGCCTGCTGTGCCACATAAAATACGCCGTTGAGGTTGATGTTAATCACCGTTTGCCATTCCTGCGG
>DAOUAS010000225.1:0-37667 GCA_034433295.1 Anaerolineales bacterium
TACGTACTCGCTGGGCTAAAAAGTCGAGTAATTGGCTGGCTTTACTTTATCTTGCCTCTACTTTGATCCTCTGGAGAATGTGCTCTCATGACTAATTTACGGATAGGCTCTAAATAATCCACAGTATCTAAACTTCTTGCGATCCTTGATCAGGATCACCAAGTCAACTATGCTTGATTTGGCATATATCGGTAAGGTCGGAACTTATACCCGTATACAATAATCCCCCGCTCATCCCCATCATTCCGCATCTTGCGGGTGACCATTTCCACGGGCATACCGATTTCGACGGGCTGGTCGCCGAGGTCGGTGAGTTGGGCGGTGAGGATGGGTCCTTCCTCCAGTTTGATCAGCGCCACGGTGTAGGGCGCGTTCGAGTCAAAGCCCGAGGGAGCTTCGTAGATGGTCGTGAACGAATAGACTTCGCCCTTGCCGCTGAAAGCAAACTGTTCCTTGGCTTCGTCTCCGCAGTTTGGACAAACATCCCGCGGCGGGAAGATTTTATGGTCACAGTGGGGACATACTTCCCCAACCAGACCGTATCGTTGTTGTTTCAGACGCCAATGTCTTGGGATTTCCATGTTTCAATTCCTTTCAATGGGGCTAATTCTATCCCGCGCGACTCTCAAAGGCTATCAGGGTTGGAATCTCGCCTGCGGCGGATTCGCTCTGTGTCCCCGGCGATTTCACTGGATGAGGGTTTTCAGGTCTGCGCTGGAAAAATATTTTCGATACGCGGCTGTTTCACTTAGCGCGCCCTTGAGCGCCATGTATAATTCCTTCTGCAGGTATTGATTTGTTTCGCCCTTTCGAGCCGACAGGGTGATTTCATTTCCATCGGTCTCCACCGACAGGTGTCCGCCAGCAGCAAGCCACTGCAGTCCGATTTCAATGGCGCTTTCGCGGGATGCCATTGCCGCCGCGAGTTTTTCAATCCGCGTTTTTCCATCGTAGTTGCCGAGCGCGTATTTGCATAATCCGGTGAGATGGTTGAGAAAGTCTTCAATCTTTTCTTCGGCGGGTGGAATGGCGAACGCATAAACCGTTTTTGGTTTTACGATCTCCAGCGCCTTTCGTAACTCGGCTGGCGATGGCGGGCTGGTGTAAATGACAAATTCGCTGGCGGGACGCAACTCGAGACGGGATTTGCCCTTGGATTTTTCCGCCCCCTCTGCCCAGACCAAAACATCTGACGCCAATCCTTCACAATTCGCAGGAAGCAGCCGCATGTCCAAAACCTCGATTTTCCCTGTTTTGACCTCCACCGGTCTGTCTTCAACGATCTTAAATTCCTGAAATTGCAGGGTAACTTGTTTTTGTCCGCGGAAACTGTTGGCGCGCAGGGTATAAGCAAGATCGAATTTATCCCCCCCCTCCGGTAACTGCTCTCCCGCGCCGCCCCACCACAAAATGCTTTGTGTGGTTCCGTTTTGATCTTCCACCGTCAGCCGCAGATGTTCCTTGGTTTTGCCAAGAGGTGCGGCGGATTTCAAAGTCACTGCATGTGAAGCCAGCACGAGCGGCGGGTTGCCCGCCCCGAATGGGGCCAACATCTCGAGCCCTTCTGCCAGATCGAGGTTGATTTCATCCAATCCCAGCCAGGCGTCGATTTGCAATACCGGCTCTTCGAAGGCAGCCTCGCCGAGTTGTCTTTCGATGGCTTTACCGAGCCCTTTGCGAAAAGCCGGAAGCCGATCTGCGGAGAGCGACAAGCCTGCCGCCATGGGATGGCCGCCGAAGCCAATCAAAATCTCCCTTTGGGAGGCAATCGCATTAGTGATATGCAACCCTTCGATGGAACGCGCCGATCCCCGCAGAATGCCATCCTCGGATTGGTTCAACAAAATGGCGGGTTTGTGATACCGTTCCGTGAGTTTATTTGCCACGATGCCGACCACGCCCCCCGGCCAATTTGGATGCGCAAGCACGATGGCAGGCTCGGTCAATAACGCCGGATCGGCTCGTAATTGGGACTCCGCCGCCTCGTATACCTGGTTGGTCAACATGCGGCGTTGGACATTCAGGCCTTCGATTTGTGTTGCAAGGATACGGGCGCGCGCCTGATCGGAGGTCAGCAGTAACTCCACAGCGGGATTGGCATCTCCCAGGCGGCCAAGCGCATTCAAACGTGGAGCAAAAGTAAATCCGATGGTCTCTTCGGTCAATGTCTCGAGAGCGGTGTTGGATAATTCAGCCATTATCCTTAAGCCGATCCGCCTTGTTTCGCGCAGAAACCCGATGCCTTTTTTGACCAGCGAGCGGGTTTCGCCTTGCAGCAGGGCAACATCCGCAATCAAGCCCAGCGCAACCAGGTCCAGGAGTGCGGACTTGTCGATTGGATGTTTCGAATTCCGGATATTCGATTCCGAAAGAAGTGCCTCCGCCAGTTTGTATGCAACGCCCACACCCGCCAGGTTGAACAAGGCATGGTCTTCGGGCAATAACTTTGGATTTAGGATCACCTTTGCGTTTGGCAGGGTTTTACCCAATTCGTGATGGTCTGTCACCACCACATCCACACCACGCGACTTTGCGTAGTCTGCTGCTTCGTGGGCGGTGATGCCTGTATCGCAGGTCAGAAGCAGTCCTATGCCGTTATCGAGAATTGGTTTAAGTGATTCGATATGGACGCCATGGCTCTCTTTTCCGCGAATGGGAATGTAATAAACCACCTTTGCGCCAATTGACTTTAGGGCTTGCACCAGCAGGGCGGTGGAGGTCTGACCATCTACATCGAAATCTCCCCAGACGCAAATGATTTTCCCTTTTGCGATGGCGGCATCGATGATTTCGCCTGCCTTTTCGATTTCAGGGAATGGCGTGGATGGCGATTCATCGGCATATAAAAAAGACCTTGCGCCGGCCGGGTTTTTGATTCCGCGCCTGATAAGGGTGTAAGCCACGAGCGGTGGAAGGTTTAGTGAGTGGAGCGCTTCGAGCGAGTCGACAGGTGCGGGATCGAGCCAGCGAGTCATGGCGACATTCTATCACCTTGCAGTTTCATTTGCCGCCGTCTCCCTTTTGGTTTAGTTTGATTTTGCCCCATTCTTGAAACATCGCGTGTGGCGTGCTAATATGATATGGGATGAGTCATTCCCGACCGGGTTGCTTGGCTTGACTAAGTTGAAAGGAGAGTTTTATGCCGAAGAAATCAGGCGAAACAAAAAAAACCGTAGATGTCGATGGGTTGGTAAATCATCGCTGGTGGCTGGCGCTGATCATTACGAGCATTTCCTTTGTGGGAATTGCGTTGATTGCCGGACTTGCGATTGGGTTTTCTTCCAACAAGCCGGAAACGGCGCAAATGGTCTTCACCGCCACGATCCCATTGCTGGCTTCCTGGGTTGGCACCGTATTGGCTTATTATTTCTCCAGTGAAAGTTTGGAGGCCGCCACGCGCAGTGTCCGGGACTTAATTCCTGTGGAGGAGAAATTGGGCGCCATTTCAGTGTCTGATGTGATGATCAAAATTTCTGACATGATCTGGTTCAAACAGGATGATTCGCAAAAAGTAAAAGACGTCTTGGAGGCGTTGAAAGCCTCCGGGAAGGGGGAACGGCTGCCCTTTTTCGACGAGAATAAATACCCGGTTTATATGCTTCACAAGAGTTCAATCGACAGCGCTCTTGTGGAGGCAGATCAAAAGTATGAAGAAATGTTGATTGCCGCAGTTACATTCCAGGAACTCTTCGAGAAGGTTCCAGACCTCAAAACGCTGGCCGAAGGCTCCTTTGGAATCGTCGACAGGGACGCCACTCTCAAGATTGTCCGCTCGACGATGTCCCGCATCAAGAATTGCCAGGATGTTTTTGTCACCGAGAATGGGACGAAGTCCAGCCCCGTCGTTGGATGGATTACAAACGGTATTATCGAAGAGAATTCCAAGCTCTAATCCTGTTGTTTATCGCGCAAGTCCCTTCACCCCACCGGGTAACCATGCCGGTGGGTGAAAAGGTATACTTGGCGCATGTATATCCCCGAAAGGTTCGATGCCTTTTCTTTGCGTTTCAACCCGATTGTGAAGCGTGTGCTTGCGTCTGCCATGAATGCGGTGGACGCAGGCGAGGCGGTCAGGGCTCATTTGCCGGGGAATCCTTTGCCGCGCGCGGAAAGAGTCTTTGCGTTTGGATTGGGCAAGGCGGCTTGCGCAATGACTTCGGCTTTTGCAGACGTGACGGAATTGGTTGAAGGACTTGTGATTACAAAACACGCAACCACTTTTCGGCTGCGCTCAGGGCGGGTTGCGATAATCGAAGGGGATCATCCCGTTCCCGGCTTGGGAAGTGTCGATGCGGGGAATGCGGCATTGAAGTTTATATCCCAACTCACGCCGGACGACTTGTTGGTCTGCTTAATCTCGGGCGGCGGCTCGGCGCTGATGACGGCTCCGCGCATTCCGCTCGAAGATTTGCAATCGCTGACCTCGGCCTTGCTGGCTTGTGGAGCGCGCATCGACGAAATTAACACCCTGCGCCGCCATTTGGATCAACTCAAGGGGGGCGGGTTGGCGCGTGCCGCCAACGGCGCTCGAATTATCAGCCTGATTCTTTCGGATGTGGTCGGCGATTCTGTCGAAGCGATTGCCTCCGGGCCCACCGCGCCGGACCCGACAACGAATGCTGATGCCCTGTCCATCATCGAGAAGTATGGTTTGAAGGACAATCTTCCTTCTGCTGTGGTTTCATCGTTGCGCGAAACGCCAAAACCCGGCGATCCCATCTTCGAGCGGGTGCAAAACAAAATCATCGCCAGCAATTCGATTGCCCTGGTCGCCGCCCAGACTCAGGCCAAAGCCGGGGGATTTCATACCAAAATCCTCCGAGCAGATTTTCAGGGAGAAGCCAGTTTCGTCGGACGAGAGATGTCTTTAGCGTTGCGGGAGGCGCTTCAAACACTGAGCCGCCCGTTTTGTCTGCTGGCGGGTGGAGAGACGACAGTGACCTTGAAAGGGAAGGGTAAGGGCGGTAGAAATCAGGAAGTTGCGCTCGGTGCGGTGGATGTGCTGGACGGTTTGGGTGCTGTGATGTTGGTCTCGCTTGCCACCGATGGCGAGGATGGTCCCACCGACGCGGCTGGAGCTGTGACCACAGGCGAATCCGCTCAAAGGGCGAAAAGGCTTGGGATGTCCGCCGCAGACTATTTGTCTCGAAACGATGCGTACGGTTTCTTCGACGCGCTGGACGATCTTGTTCGCGTTGGCCCGAGCGGGACAAACGTAAACGATCTTATACTTTGCTTTGCCTTTTAGATCGAAAACAAGGCGGCGGCCCCGAAAAGGATGATTATCGTCCCTGAGATGTGGTTGATCCACGCCATGTGGGTTGGAGTCAACTGGTCACGCATCCAACCGACGCCGAGGCTGAGGGTCAGCCACCAGGCCGCCGAGCCAAGAAAGACTCCCGCTACTATGGCAAGCGGCGAGCTGGTCTCCCGCGTCAACATGGTTCCAGC
Source organism: Anaerolineales bacterium (assembly GCA_034433295.1). Classification (GTDB taxonomy): domain Bacteria; phylum Chloroflexota; class Anaerolineae; order Anaerolineales; family Villigracilaceae; genus Villigracilis. The sequence goes on from DAOUAS010000225.1 coordinate 5,452, forward strand.
AAAGATCGCGGCGAAAGATAGAATGGTTATCGGGTTGGTGATCGTCAAGAAAAAGGTGGAAAGGTAGGTGCTGAGGTATCCGCTTTGTGTGACCTGCGCGGCATGGTCGGCAGGTTTTTCGAGAAATGTTTTAACCCCGAGATATAAAAGAAAACATCCGCCAACGAGCCGAAGCCAGAATGCATTGTCCACCAGCAGACCGGTTATCACAGTCAGACCAAAGGCGGCAATTGCGCCATAGACCATGTCTGCGCTGGCGGCGCCCATGCCGGAGAGAAAGCCGGTCAATTTTCCATCCGAAAGCGTGCGGCGAATGCATAAAACACCGATGGGTCCTACCGGGGCGGCTATGGATATTCCGATCAGCATACCGCGCAGAAAAAGCGATAGATTTTCAGTCATGTTCTGCGATGGGCGGCCTGCGTGTGTGCCAGTTTGTAACCTGCTGATAAGCGTAGCCGGTGCGTAACACGCCGGCTTCATTCCATGCGCGTGAGACGATTTGGAGTCCGATGGGCAGTCCGCTTTTGGTGAATCCGCATGGCGCGCTCAAAGCGGGCAGTCCGGTCAGGTTGAAGGGTGCGGTAAAACGGGTCAATAATCGGGCGCGCTCCATGGCGTCTTCCCCTTCGAGTATGGGCGCGGCGATGGGGGTTGTCGGCAGGATCAGTATATCATGGACGTTGAGCAACAATTCGCATTTTCTCTTTACTTCGGACTGGGTGCGCCTTGCCAGCGCATATTCACTTGATGTGAATGCCGCGCCCGTCTCAAGCCTTTGGCGGACATCCGCGCCAAACCAGTCCGGGTGTTCCTTCAGTCTCTCACGATGGAACGCCGCGCCGTCGGCTTGCGTCATAAGCGCGTTTGCAAGCGCGCCTTCCCTGAGAAAATCCACATTTACTTCCGTGACAATGGTGCCCAGGTTGGACAATATCTTTGCGGCCTGGTGAACCGCATCGAGCACCTCCGGGTCGGCTTCCTCAATGAAACTTCCGACCGCCAGCCCGATCTTGCGTTCCTTCATGCTGTCGGTTAGGTGACTCGAATAGTCTCCCGGCAAGGTTTTGACGGATGCCGGATCGCATTCATCGTATCCGCCAATCACTTGGAGCATGAGCGCGGCATCCTCTGCGCTGCGCGTGATGGGACCTGCGTGGTCGAGGTTCCAAGAAAGCGGCAGGATGCCGCGCAGGCTGACGCGTCCGTAGGTGGGCTTAAGTCCCACCACGCCGCACAATGAAGCCGGGATGCGAATCGAGCCGCCCGTGTCCGTGCCGAGCGCAGCCATTGCCATGCCGGTTGCCACAGCCACAGCGCTGCCGCCGGACGAGCCGCCAGAAATGCGGGTCAGGTCCCAGGGATTTTTGCACGCGCCGTAGTGTGGATTGTTGTTTGTTACGCCGAGCGCGATTTCATGAGTATTGGTTTTGCCTACAATCTGCGCCCCGGCTCTCTTTATCTTTTGGATCACATAGGCATCCTCTTGTGGGATGTCGTTGGCAAAGAAACGAGAACCTCCCGTGGTTCGCATCCCTTTTATATCGTACAGGTCTTTTATGGCAAGCGGAATACCGCTCAGGGCGCCGCCTTGCGTAGCCGGTGGTTCAGGCGGGAAAACGGCAATGAATGCATTAAGGATTGGATTCAGCCTCTCGATTTGATGATGACAAATCGAAGCGAGGTGCGATGCCTGTATCCCCTTGCTTTTTACCAGGTCTCGTTGATTGGACAGGGACAGGGATGAAAGGTTCATGTAAGGTCTATTATAACCAACTAGGACAATCCTCCCATAGTCTATCCGTACCGATACTGTACAATGAAAAGGTCTCATAAACCTGTGAAAAGGAGTAGCATCTATGAAAAAGACAACTTATTTAATGATCGTAACAACCGTCCTTGTGGTTTTGTTTGCCTCGGCATGTGGAGGTTCGCCCGCTCCTGACACCCAACCTCCAGCCGCATCCGCCCCGATTGAGGCTCCCGTCCAGCCGGCGGCTACACAAGCCCCTGTTGAACCTGCCGCGCCCGCTCAGTCTTTTGCTCCCGCATGTCAGGCGGCCGCTTCCTGTTCGGCTCCAGATGTAAAGGATACTGAGGCGTCCGATAGGTATTGCGTGCAAAAAATTCCCTACCAGAACATCCTTGTTAGCGACGGTGTCAGGTTCGAAGTCCTTGAGCCTGATAAGTTGACCTGTGCCGACAACGGCACAATGGTGGACGGCAAGCATGTGATTGAGTGTCATGGCGCCGAATCCTGGTCGAGCAAAGTGAAGTTCACAAATACTGCTTGCAGCAGCGCAAATCTTCAGACCGGGACCGGTCAATGCCAGGAAGGGTTGGGATACGACGCCGCGAACAACTGTTGCGCCCCTTTGTCCGCTGGTGACGCGGGCTCAGTGACCATTACGGTCAACATGGGCGAGTGTCCCAACTAAACTGTCAACCTTGAAATAAAAAACAACCGCTCTGTATTCGGTGTGGAGCGGTTGTTTTTTTATTCGATTATCTCAGACTTGATTTGTGCCCAGGTCGAAAATGCGATTTTGATACGTCCATAATCGATGGTACAAGCCACCCGCCTCCAGCAAACTCGTGTGTGTTCCTCGCTCCACGATTTGTCCGTGATTCATCACCAGAATTTCATCCATGTTTTCGAGCCCAATCAAGCGATGGGTGATGAGCAGCGAGGTCTTGCGCTTCATCAAGCCGAGGATCGTTTCCAAAACCTGTTTCTCGGTCAGCGTGTCGAGGTTGGCGGTGGGTTCATCTAAAATCAAAATTGGCGCATCCTTGATCAATGCCCGCGCAATCGCCAGCCGCTGGCGTTCCCCGCCCGAAAGCCGCAAGCCTTGCTCACCGATCAATGTATCATAGCCTTTGGGCAGGCTCATAACAAAGTCATGAATTTGCGCGGCTTTGGCGGCAGATTCGATTTCCTCCTGCGTGACCTTGCGGCGGGCGAAGCGCAGATTCTCGCGGATGGAGGTGTTGAAGAAGTAGGCATTCTGCGAGACGAGACCGATTCTTGACCGCGCCTCATCCTGATTCAACGATTTGAGCGATTCGCCGCCGAGAGCGATGTCACCCGTTTCGTAGTCCCAGAAGCGGAGGAGCAAATTCGCCAGCGTGGATTTCCCCGCTCCGCTGGGTCCAACGATGGCCGTGGAAGTTTTCTGTTGAATGTTGAATGTTATGCCTTGCAGGGCGGGGGTGGATTGGTTTGGATATGCAAATGAGAGATTAGATAATTGGATGCTGGAGGTTGGCGGCTGGTTTTTATTATTCTCTATTCTCTTTTCACTGGTCTCTTTGATTTCAGGCTCCGTATCCACAACCTCAAACAAGCGCTTCGCCGCTTCACGAGAAGCATTCCACATTTGAGCAGCAAGCGGCAGCGGCGTGACGGCTTCGAACGAGGCGAAAGTCAACAGTGTCAGCGAAGCCAGCATGGGACCGGCCAGATGTCCCGCAGTAACTTGGGGAATGCTGAGGAAAAGAATCGTCCACAAGCCGAGGTTGGTGAGCAGGGTGGAGAGTCCCGAATGAATTCCAGTAACGCGCGCCATACGGCGTTGAGCATTTCCGTATTCCTTCCCGTCGACGCTGATTTGATTCAAGCGGTCAACGCTACGCCCATACGCGAGCAAATCTGCCATGCCTTGAATTCCATCGACAAGATGAATGTGCAAGTCGGCGCGCAGGGTGATGGTCTGCTGGGCCGAGCGGCGGCTGACGATTTGGGCAAAGGCCGGCAGAACCAGTCCAAGGCCGAGGAAAAAGAAGAGGAAGGCAGGAACAAGCGGCGGGTGGAAAGAACCAAGGAAGATCGAGGTGAAAAGTCCAACCACTACGGCGGTCAATGGCGGTGAGACAACTCTCACGTAGAAATTTTCCAGCGTCTCCACATCGCCGATGATGCGCGCAAGCAAATCTCCAGCGCGGAACTCCATCAGGCGGGCGGGGGCAAGCGGTTCGAGTTTTTCGTAGAACCATGTCCGCAGGTGGGCAAGCAGGCGAAAGGTGACATCGTGCGAGACCAGCCGTTCGAGATAGCGGGCTATTCCGCGAGTGATGCCGAAGAATCTCACGCCGACGACCGAGACTCCCAAGTCTGCGACTGAGGGGTGTAAAGCGGCAGTGGAAATGAGCCAGGCAGACGTGCCCATGAGCGCGACGCTTGAGCCGATTGTAATGGAGCCAATCAACACGGAAAGCGCCACGCGATGCCAGTTGCCGCTGAGGAAGGCGAGCAGGCGGGAAAGGATGGGTTGCGCGTTACGCGATTCGTGTTGTGTGGTTGCTTGACCGTTTAACGTTAAGCGGTCAGCGTCAAACGTTGAAGGTCGAAGGTCGGTTTTGACTTTTGACGTTTGACCCTTCGACAGGCTCAGGGCAGGTTCTTCGACTTGACTTTGATAGACCCCGACCATCCCCGCGTACACGCCATTCATTGCCAGCAATTCGCGGTGAGTTCCTTGTTCAACGATACAGCCTTTTTCGAGGACGATGATTTTATCCGCTTGAAAGACGGTGTTGAGACGATGTGCAATGGTGATGACTGTCCGACCTTCCATTAATTTGTGGGTGGATTCTTCGAGCAGGGCTTCGGTCTCAGGGTCAAGGCTGGAGGTGGGTTCGTCCAATATTAGAATTGGTGTGTCTTTGAGGAAGGCGCGGGCAAGGGCAAGCCGCTGACCTTGCCCACTGGAGAGACGCGCCCCGCCTTCGCCGATGACCGTCTCGTATTTTTGCGGCAGGGACTCGATGAAGTCATGCAGGCTGGCGGCCTGCGCGGCGGCGACGACTTCCTCGTGAGTGGCTTCCGCTTTGCCGAGTTTGATGTTCGTCGCGATGGTGTCGTGGAAGAGATGCGGGCGTTGGGGAACCCAGGCAATTAAATTATGAAGAATGAAAGATGAAGGACGAAGGACGATGTTTCCTTCTGTTGGCTGGATGAATCCGAGTAGAAGGTTTACGAAGGTTGACTTTCCCGCGCCTGTCTTGCCGACCAATGCAATGTGCTGACCTTTGGAGATGGTCAGGTTGATGTTTTGAAGCACGGGTGTGGTTTCGTTGGGGTAGTTGAAAGAGACGTTTTCCAGTCTAAGGTCAAAGGTCGAAGATTGAACATCAGACTTTTGACTTTCGACTTTTGACTCAGAAATTGGAGTGTCCAAAATCTCATAAATTCGCTTTGCCGCCGTCGTGCCGTTCATGCCTGCGTGGAATCTCGCACCAAGCGCGCGCAGGGGCATGTAAAACTCAGGGGCGAGAACCAGTAAAAAGAGCGCGGGTTGGAATTCCATCTTGGCATACAACAAGCGGAAACCAATCTCGACAGCGATGATGGCGGTGCTGAGGGTGGCGAGCAATTCCAACGCCAACGCGGAGAGGAAGGTAATCCGCAGGACGCTCATGGTGGTGTCGCGGAATTGTTCGCTGATTTTGGCGATGGTCTTTGTCTGTGCCTTCGACTGACCGAACAACTTGAGCGTGGTCAACCCTTGCAAACTATCGAGGAAGTGAGCGCTGAGCAGCCGCAGGGTCTCGTACTGGCGTTTGGTCACAACCTCTGCGCCCTTACCAATCATGATCATAAAGAAGGGAATCAGTGGCGCGGTAATGAGAAAGACAAAGCCGGAGAGTAAGTCGATGGGAAAAACAAATGCTAATATGGAGATTGGAATTAAAGTCGTGATGACCAACTGCGGCAGGTACTGGCTGAAATATGCATCCAATGCCTCGATGCCCTCGACTGCGGCGGCGGTCAACTCGCCCGTTCGTTGCTGACGGGAGTAGGCGGGACCCAGTTTCAGGATGTGGGCAAAGAGCCGATTCCGCAAATCTGTTTTGATTTTGACTGCCACTGCATTCGCCGCAACTTCGTTGAGCCAGGTCAACAGGGCGCGACCCGCGATGGCGACGAGGATCAATTGCAAAAGCCCCATTACCTGAGAAAGGGATTGTCCCAACAGGAAAACGTTGTTGATGGTCGCGCTAAGCAGCCACGACTGCCAGATGGTCAGCAAGCCAATAAAGAATCCAGAGAGGATGGTGAGGGTCAGCGAAACGCGGGTGGAGCGGGTGAGTTGTAATAATCGTCGGTGCATGGGGAATGTGTCAGGTGTCGAAATAAAAGTTGGAAGGCTGGGAGTATAACCTCCAACCATCCAACTTTCAACTCATGTCATTCTGAGGAGCCGCAAAGTCGTGAAGTTGTCTGTTTGTGAATCTTGTTGCAAAAAATAAAGGCGGAGTGATTCACTCCGCCTTGTTTTGGATTAATAGACCAGTGTCTTCTTGTCGGTGCTGATACGTTTGCGGAACATGTAGTACGTCCAGCCCTGATAGGCGAGGACAATTGGGACAAAAATCAGCGCGACAATCGACATGACGGTTAGGGTATACTGCGAGGACGAGGCATTGTAGATGGTTAGCGAGTAGGCAGGGTTGGTGGTGGAGAGCATCACATTGGGGAAGGTCATCGAGAAGAAGGTGACCTGGGTCAATACGATGTTCAAGGCAACCATGATGAAAGCCCAGCCTTCCATTTTGCGGTTGAGGAAGTAGCCTGTTACCAACAAGACAACGACTGCTGCAATCGGGACGATGCCGGGGTTGACATAACCGCGCGCCCAAAAACCAGCGACATAGGTGAAGACGCCGAGAGCGATGTATAAAACCGTGGCGACGATCCACAGCTTTTTGGCGAAGACATTCACTCGTTCACGCAGCTCGCCTTCGAGTTTGAGTCCAAGGAAATTCGCGCCATGCAGCAGGAAGATGGCAACGGTGGTGAGTCCGCCGAGCAAGCCGTAGGGATTGAGCAGGGTGAAGAGGTTGCCCGTGAACATCATGTTCTCGTCAATCGGCACGCCGCGCGCCAGGTTGGCAAATGCCGCGCCGAGCAGGACGGAAGCAAGGAATGAGCCGATTGAAATCATCCAGTCGAAGCGGTTGCGCCAGGCGGGGTTGGCATCTTTGGAGCGATACTCAAAGGAGATGCCGCGCATGATCAAGCCGACCAACAGCAGGAAGAGCGCGAGGTAGAAGCCGCTGAACATGGTGGCGTACCAGTGGGGAAAAGCCGCAAAGGTCGCGCCGCCAGCGGTCAGCAGCCAGACTTCGTTCCCGTCCCAGACCGAGCCGATGGAGTTGATAATGGCGCGGCGTTCCACATCCTTTTTGCCGAGGAATGGCAGGAGCATTCCCACGCCGAAATCGAAGCCTTCGAGGAAGAAGAATCCGATCCACAGGACTGCGATCAAAATGAACCAAAGGGTTTGTAGAAATTCGTAAGACATGTTGAGCCTCCAGGGTTAGTCGTCAGCGCCGACGGCGGGAGCCACGTCAACGGATTCGTGCATGGCGGCATCGGGCCCAGCAATGGCGTATTTCTTCATCAGGTAGACCATGGCGACGGCCAGTGAACCGTAAAGCGCAGTGTAGCCAATGAGTGAAATCCACAGGTCAACCACGGTCAGGTTTGGGGAGACGGCGTCTTCCACCTTCAACAGACCGTACACGATCCAGGGTTGGCGGCCCATTTCGGTCAGGATCCAGCCGCTGGCGTTGGCAAGGTAGGGCAGGGTCAGGGTCCAGGGAACCCACTTCAACCATTTGGCCTTGGTGATGTCGCCCCTCATGTTGCTCCAGACGAAGAACGCGGTGATTGCCATCATCACGAAACCGAACGCCATCATAACGCGGAAGGTCCAATAGGTGACAACCATCAACGGGACGTAGTCGCCAGGACCGTATTGTTGTTCGTAAGTCGCCTGGAGTTCGTTCACGCCCTTGACTTCGCAAGTGAAATTGTTGCAGGCAAGGAAGCTCATGGCGTAGGGAATGCGGATGGACCAGATTTCCTGTTTGCCTGTCAGGTCGCCGATGGTGAGCAGGGAGAAGGATGCGGGTTGCTCGGTTTCCCAGATGGCTTCGAGCGCAGCCAGTTTCATTGGCTGGACTTCGCGCATGTATTGCCCCATGGTGTGACCACCGAGGAAAATCAAGACGCTGGCAATCAGTCCCACCACCGAGGCGATGGAGAAGGAGCGCTTGAAGAAGTCCACGTTCTGTTTGCGGAGCAGATGATAGGCGCTGACCGCGATGATGAGGAATGCCGCCATCGCCAGCCCGTCGGAGAGAGTGTGCCAGATGAAGACCCAGCCTTTAGGGTTGCCGATCAGCGCGAAGAAGTTGACCAGTTCGAGGCGTCCGTTGGCTTCGTTGAAGGTGTAGGCGGCGGCGGGAGGAGCCTGCATGAATCCGTTCGCAAGCAGAATCCAGACTGCGGAGAGATTCGAGCCGAGGGCTGCCAGCCAGATCGAAGCGAGGTGGACTTTTTCCGGAACTTTACCTTCGCCGAAAATCCAGATGCCGAGGAAGGTGGATTCCATGAAGAAGGCGAGCAGGGCTTCCACAGCCAGCGGCGCGCCAAAGATGTCGCCCACATAGCGGGAATATTCCGACCAGTTCATGCCGAACTGGAATTCCTGAACGATACCAGTGACCACGCCAATGGCGAAGTTAATGAGGAACAACTTGCCCCAGAACTTCGACATCTTGCGCCAAGTCTCGTCCTTGGTCTGATAGTAACGGGTTTGGAAGTACGCCACATACCAGCCCAGTCCCAATGTCAGCGGGACGAACAGCCAGTGGTAGATGGTGGTGAGGGCAAATTGCCATCGGGAAAGAATGACGACAGGGTCCATAATTTATTCTCCAAAAGTGAATTTTGTTGATTGCTTTGAACATCAATGGAATTTTGGTATGAATTTGGTCGGGAATTCTCCTTGCGTTTATGAGGTGACAGTTTCAGGCGTATCCATCGAAAAAAATTGACTTACAGACAGCGCATCTTGCGCAAGGTCACTAAAGGTGATTTGTTCGAGTTCCAACACGATTTGTGACTGGAGTTTGACCCAGCGAAAACGGACAGGACACTTGTTATCGAATGGGCAGTTGCCCTTGTCCACCAGACAATCGGAGATGAAAAACTTTCCTTCGAAATGCTCCACGATCTGCCTGAGGTTGATTTCCTGCGCGGGGCGGGCAAGGATCAAACCACCGTCGCGGCCTGGGTAGGTCTGAATAAATTCGCCGCGCGCCAGGTCCGCCACAATCCGTTGGGCGAGCGCGGGTGGAATTTGCATTTCCCTGCGGACTTCCGCTGTGGAAACCCGCGCACCTTCCTCTTGTTGAGCAAGGTATAAAATCAGGCGGATGGCGTAGTCGGTTTGGCGGTTGATCCGTATCATCTAAACCTCTAACGTTGACGTAATTTGTAAACGATTACTATTATTGTATGCTTTTTGGGATGGAATTCAATGTGATGGATGTCACTATTGACCTATGACGTTCGTCTTTTTGTTGCAAATGCGCAGTAAAAGTGACGGGCATTTGTTCCTTGCCAAATCTGCCAATCTGTTGGTAGAATGCCGCCCAACATGGATAACCTTTTTATGCGCACTCATCATCATCATTCCCAGTCCCCGCATGGTCGGGAGGTTTGTGCGCGCGTGCCTGCAAAGTAGGAACCGTATTTCGCCTCATCAAACCCCGACCCAGGTCGGGGTTTTTTGTTATCTCAGACAAGGAATAATTATGACCGCAAACATCCGCCTTTCCCTTCCGTCCAAAGGACGCCTGCAAGATGACTCGCTTGACTTTCTCGCCGAAACGGGACTGCCCGTACAAAAACTCAACCCGCGCCAGTATCAGGCTCGGATTCCCGCTTTGCCCGACCTGACCATCATCTTTCAACGACCTGGAGACATCGTAGTCAGTGTCCGCGATGGGAGCGTGGATTTTGGAATTACGGGTATCGACGTTTTGGAAGAGAAACGCGGTGGAAATGGCGAGGTTCTTGTCCTGCATGACTCGCTGGGATTTGGTCACTGCGCCCTAACTCTGGCAGCCCCCGAAAACTGGGACGCTTCGACTGTGGAGTCGCTCAAAGCCCGAGCCGCCGCTCTTAGCCGCCCGATTCGCGTAGCCACTAAGTTCCCCGTGCTGACCGAACGCTTCCTGTCCCAACAAAACATCCCGCACACGCTCATCACCGCCGAAGGGACGCTCGAAACCGCGCCGACCATCGGCTACGCCGACATCATCTCGGATTTGGTTTCGTCGGGGCAGACCTTGCAGGATAACCGTTTACGCGCCCTGTCTGACGGCGTGATTCAGCGTTCACAGGCGGCATTGATTGCCAATCGCAAGACGCTGGAGACCAACCCCGCCGCGTTGGAAATGGCCCGACGCCTGCTGGAATACATCGAAGCCCACATGCGGGCAAAGGAAAACCTTTTGGTGATTGCCAACATGCGCGGCGAAAGCCCTGAAGCGATTGCAAAAAAACTTTTCGCTCAGACTTCTGTGGGTGGATTACAGGGTCCCACCATCAGTCCGATCATCACCCGCGAATCAAATCAAGGCTGGCATTCTGTGACTGTCGTGGTACGTCGTGACTGCCTGCCGCAAGCCATAGGTCAATTGCGTCAAATCGGCGGCAGTGGGATCATCGTCTCGCCTGTAACCTATATCTTTGAAGAAGAACCGCCGCGCTACACTGCCATGCTGGCAGGGTTGAAGAGATGAAAGTCCGCACCCACCTCGAATCCCTTCCCCCTTACACCCCCATCGAACCTTTCGAAATTCTCTCCGCTCGCATTGGGCGCGAACCTTCGCAGATTGTCAAACTCGACGCGAACGAAAATCCGTATGGCGTCCTGCCTGCCGCCCGCAAGGCGCTGGCAGAGATGGACTTTCCGCACATCTACCCCGACCCTGAGTCGCGTGCCTTGCGCAAGTCGCTTGCCGAGTTCACAGGCATGGACGAAGAATATCTACTCGCAGGTTCTGGCGCCGATGAACTGCTCGACCTGCTCATGCGCGTCTTCCTCGAGCCGAACGAGTGCATTCTCTCCTGTCCGCCCACCTTTGGCATGTATCCCTTCGACGCCGAGTTAAACGCCGCCCGCTGTATCGAAGTTCCGCGCAATGCGGACTTCTCACTCGACATGCCAGCCATTCGCAAAGCCGTTGAGGAGCACAAGCCGAAACTGCTTTTCATCGCGTCGCCCAACAACCCCGACGGCTCTTTGATCCCCGCCGATGTGATGGATGAATTGCTCTCGCTTTCACTATTGGTGGTGCTCGACGAAGCCTACATCGAATTTGCGGGCGAGAATCTCGGCGCCAGCCTCAGCCGAATCCGCGACGTGCCACAGCGTGAGAATCTGATCGTGTTGCGCACGTTCAGCAAATGGGCGGGCTTGGCGGGTCTGCGCATTGGCTATGGCGCGTTCCCCAAATGGCTCATGCCCACCTTGTGGAAGTCCAAGCAGCCGTACAATGTCAACGTCGCCGCGAGTGTTGCCGCGCAAGCGTCCCTTGCCCATGTGGATGAATTGAAAGTGTTGGTCGAAAAACTTAAGGATGAAAGAACCCGCCTCCTCTCCGCGCTGACAACTGTTCCGTACCTCAAGCCGTATCCTACGCAATCGAACTTTATCCTCTGCCATGTGAACGGACGCGACGCCGCCGAGTTGAAAGCCAGACTGGCACAAGATTTTGGAGTCTTCATCCGCTATTTCAACAAGCCTGGGCTGCGAGATCATATCCGCATTAGTGTGGGGCGTCCGAGTGATACGGATGTGTTGATTGAGGCGTTGAGGAAAATATAGTTGAAAGTCAAAAGTCGAAGGTCAAATGACCTTTGACTTTTGACCTTCGACAAGGAGTTGTCATGAGAACATCAGAAATATCCCGTCAAACAAACGAAACACAAAATGAAATTAAGTTAAATCTGGATGGCACAGGCAAGCACGAGATTTCCACGGGCGTGGGGTTTCTCGACCACATGCTGACCCATCTTGCGGTACATGGGCTCTTTGACCTGACCGTCAAAGCCCAAGGCGATCTGCACATTGACGTCCATCACACGGTGGAGGATGTGGCGCTGGCGTTGGGTCAAGCCTTTGATAAGGCGTTGGGCGACCGCAAGGGAATTGTCCGCATGGGCGATAGTTTTGCGCCGATGGATGAGACTCTCGCGCATGTCGCAATGGACTTGTCGGGGCGTCCGTATGCGGTGGTGCAGGTCGAATGGCATACGCCGTATGTGAGCAACATCCCTGTGACGTTATTCCCACATTTCTTCGAGTCGTTTGCAGTGCAGGCACGCTGCAACCTTCATGCGCGAGTCTTGTACGGGCGCGACGACCATCATCAAGCCGAAGCCTTGTTCAAAGCCTGGGCGCGCGCATTGGATACGTCCACGCAGTTTGATGCGCGGCGGGGCGGGATGATACCGTCTACGAAAGGAAGTCTTTGAAATGATGAATGCAGAAGGTTGAATGATGAATAAAGACATTGTATTGATAGACGCAGGCACAGGCAATCTTCGCTCGGTGCAGAAAGCGCTTGAGAGCGTTGGCGCGAATGTTTTACGTACAGATGCTGCTGATAAAGTTTTAGCAGCAAAGAAAGTTGTGTTGCCTGGCGTGGGTGCGTTCGGTGATTTTATGGATGGCATGAAAGCCAAAGGACTCGATAACGCCGTGAAGCAAGTCGTAGGACATGGTGTGCCGATGCTGGGAATCTGCGTCGGGATGCAAGCCTTGTTCGAGATCGGGGAAGAGATGGGCGAACATGAAGGCTTGGGTCTGCTGCGCGGCACGGTGGTGAAGTTTGCAGATACGCTCTCAGTGAAGATTCCGCATACGGGGTGGAATCAGGTTGAGGTCAAGAAAGAGGCGTTGCTCTTCGATCAAATCCGAGATGGGGCGTATGTCTATTTCAATCACTCGTATTATTGTCAGGCGGGCGATCCATCCGACGTGATCGTGGAAGTGGATTATGGCATCCGCTATGTGTGCGCGGTGCGGCGTGAGAATGTGTTTGGCGTGCAATTTCATCCTGAGAAAAGTCAGGCGGTGGGGCTGCGCATTTTGAAAAATTTTGTGGAGGCGTGATGTTTACGATCTATCCCGCGATTGATTTGCGCGGCGGCAAAGTGGTGCGCTTGAAAGAGGGCGACCCCGCGCGGATGACTTCTTATAGCGACGACCCCGCTGAGACGGCAAAGCGTTGGATCGACGTTGGCACGACTTGGTTGCATGTGGTGAATCTCGATGGCGCGTTCGGTGAAAGTGATAACGCGAATCATGAGGCACTTGAGTCGATTTTGAAACTTGGTGTGCGCGTGCAGTTCGGCGGTGGGATGCGTTCGCTTGAGTCGATTGAGGCGGCGCTGTCGTTGGGTGTAAGCCGCGCGATTTTAGGAACGATTGCGATTGAGCAGCCTGAAATTGTGCGCGATGCGTTGAGTCTTTTTGGCGCAGAGCGTATTGCAGTTGGAATCGATGCACGCGATGGACTCGTGAGGACTCGCGGTTGGAAGGATAACAGCGGTGTGCCTGCGCTTGACCTCGCGCTTCAAATGCGGACCTTTGGGCTGGGTACCGTTATCTTTACCGATGTCAGCCGCGACGGTTTGGGCAGCGGGCTGAACATCCCTGCAACGCGAGAGTTGTCTGAGAAAAGCGGGCTGGATGTGATCGCTTCGGGCGGCGTGCATACGATCGACGATGTGAAAGCAGCGAAGGATGCAGGGCTGACGGGCTGTATCATCGGGCGGGCGTTGTATGATGGGACGGTTGATTTGGTAAAGGCGTTACAGGTTTGAAGGTTTGCAAGTTGACAGGTTTGAACGTGACAACTTTTCAACCTGCAACTTTCAAACGATTGGAGTTTTATGTTAGCAAAACGAATCATCCCTTGTTTGGATATCAAAGATGGGCGCGTGGTGAAGGGCGTGAACTTTGTGAACCTGCGCGATGCGGGCAACCCTGTGGAGCAGGCGCGTCTGTACGATGAGCAAGGCGCAGACGAATTGGTCTTTCTCGATATTTCTGCGACGCACGAAGGACGCAAGACCACATTGGAGTTGGTCAGTCGTGTGGCGGAGACGGTCTTCATGCCGTTGACGGTCGGTGGTGGAATCCGCGAGGTGGACGATATGCGGAATTTGTTATTGGCTGGCGCAGACAAGGTCAGTGTCAACTCGGCGGCGGTGAAGAGACCTGAGTTGCTTTCCGAGGGTGCGAGTCGCTTCGGGGCGCAGTGTATTGTGCTGGCAATCGACGCGCGGAGAAATGGGGAAAGTTGGGAAGTGTACGTGGCGGGCGGGCGCACACCTACAGGCATGGGCGCGGTCGAGTGGGCGGTGCGCGGCGTGGAGTTGGGCGCGGGTGAAATCCTGCTCACTAGCATGGACGCCGACGGCACGCTCGCGGGTTATGACCTGGAACTGACGAGCATCATCTCGAACATGGTGCCTGTACCGGTCATTGCCTCAGGCGGCGCAGGGACTCTCGCTCACTTTGCAGAGGTGCTGACCAAAGGCAATGCAGATGCGGCTCTGGCGGCGTCGTTGTTCCATGATGGGAAGTTGAGAATCCCTGAGTTGAAGCGGGAGTTGGCGGCGCAAGGGGTGGCGGTAAGACAATGATGAAGAATGAAATTAAGTTCGATTCGAATGGATTGATTCCTGCAATCGTTCAAGACTCTGAAACGAAAGATGTATTGATGATGGCATGGATGAATGCTGAGTCCCTGCGGTTGACGATGGAAACGGGCGAAACGGTTTTCTGGTCGCGCAGTCGCAAGGAGATTTGGCATAAGGGCGCGACGTCTGGTAATGTGCAGAAGGTGGTCGAAATCCGCGTGGATTGCGATGCGGATACGTTGCTGGTGCTGGTTGAGCCTGCGGGTCCCGCCTGCCATACGGGCGAGCGGACGTGTTTTTATCGTTCCATGAAGTAGGGGCGACCCTTCATGGCTTAGCAATGGTTTTATGAATTCGCAGGGCGGGTCGCCCTTACGATTAGCACAAGGAGAACTTATGTGTATTCAATGGCTGTTCGATGTCATTCAAGATCGAAAGATTAACCCAAGCGAGAAATCATACACGACGAGCCTGTTCAATGCGGGCTTGCCGAGAATCGCGCAGAAGGTTGGCGAGGAAGGGACGGAGGTTGTCGTGGCGGCGTTGGCGCAGGACGACCAACGTCTCATTGAAGAAGTTGCGGATTTGACGTATCACACGCTGGTGCTGCTTGCCGCGCGCGGGTTGACTCCCGCGCATATCGTTGCCGAGTTGGAGAGGCGTCATAAATGAAGCGTATTCTCTTGTTGGATATTGACGGCGTGCTTGTCCAGCCGGGCGGGTACCGGGCGGCGCTGCGGGCGACGGTGAAACGCTTTATTGGCGATTACGCCATCGAAGAAGATGTGATTGTTAGCATGGAGAAGCGCGGCATTTCGAGCGAGTGGGACATGTCGCCGTTGATCATCGCCGCCTACTGGGAGGATGTGCTCTCGCGTCAGCCGCTGACCAGCCTTCCCGAAGATGTGTCCGCAGCTACTGAGCAGATTCGCCGTCAATGTAAGGTCGAGCCTCCGCAGTGGTTATCCATCCCAGACTTTGATTTAGTCGTGGGACAGTATCCAGCAGAGACAGCTTTCCGCGCGGGATGCTTTTCGTCCATCCCTGAGATGTTGCGAAGAAACCTGATGACCGAGACGCGCAATTTTCAAAAGTCGGAGACGTTTCGCGCGTTCCAGCATTTCACGCTTGGCAGCCAGCATTACGAGGAGACGTACAACCTGCGAGCCGAGTTCGAGACTGAGTCGTTGCTGTTGAAATATGATCACTCCAAGGTGACTGATTCGACGCGCGCCGCGTTTTTTCAAAATGGGAATCGCGTTGCTACATTCACGGCGCGTCCATCGCACCCGCCGCGTGAGGTGACCGATTCGACGCTTGGCTACGCCCCTGAAGCGGAACTGGCTTTGGAGTTGGTCGGGATGAAGGACGTTCCGTTGATGGCGTTCGGCAAGCTGGAATACATCGCGGCGCAGCATGGACTCAACCCTGAGATTTTCGTAAAACCTGCTCCGTTTCATGCGTTGGTTGGGACTCTCGCCGCGTGGACGGGCGAGGAACTTTCGGCGTTGAAGGCGGCATACGACTGGCATGGCACAGGGAAATTGAACAGCCGTTTTGGTGAGTTGCCGAAGTCATTTGAGTTGGTTGTGATCGAGGATACGATGGGCGGGATTCGTTCCGTCCGTGCGGCGGGAGAGGTTTTGCAGGAGGCGGGCTTCGACGTGACCGTTCGCGCCTTTGGGCTGACCTCAGGAATCGAGGCAAAGGCGCGGGCGTTCGAGAAGGCGGACGTGCCGCATTTTGAAACTTGGGAGTCGCTGCTGGGATTCAGTTGTAAAATTCAGGCATGAAAAATTTCCCAACCTTCCCGCAGGAAAAAGCCCGCATCGGTTTGCTTGGCGTGGCGTTCGACGAAAACTCTTCCTACAAACAAGGTTCGGCGCTGGCTCCGCAGAGAATCCGCGAGGCGTTCTTTTGTGACTCGGCCAACTTGTGGACGGAGGATGTGACCGACCTCGGCGCGGACGGAATCTTCGCCGACGCGGGCGACATCACACCGTCAGCGGCGACCATGCCGCTCGAGACTGAACAGGCTGCGGGTCGCCTGTACGCAGCGGGGTTGAAGGTCATCGCGTTTGGCGGCGATCATTCGGTCACGTATCCGCTGGTGAAGGCGGTTGCGAAGCATCATCCCAATTTGAGCATCCTGCACTTCGACGCGCATCCCGATCTGTACGATAACTTCGACAATAATCCGTATTCACATGCCAGCCCGTTTGCGCGGATCATGGAAGCGGGGTTGGCGAAGCGTCTGGTTCAGGTGGGAATCCGCACCATGATCGGGCACCAACGCGAACAGGCGGAGCGTTTCGGCGTGGAGGTATTGACCATGCAGCGCTGGCAGGACGTGTTCAACCTGAAGTTTGATTCGCCGCTTTATGTCACCTTCGACATGGATTGTCTCGACCCGGCTTTCGCCCCAGGCATTTCGCACTGGGAGCCAGGCGGATTGTCCACGCGTGAAGCGTTGAGTGTGATTCAGTCCTTGCGGGCGGACATCGTCGGCGCGGACATCGTTGAGCTGAACCCGACCCGCGACCCGCTGGGTGTGACTGAGATGGTCGCGGCGAAAGTCTTCAAAGAGATTGTAGCGAAGATGCTGAAGGGTTGAAGTGGGGTAGAATCGCACTCATCATCTTGTGCCCAAGCGAGGAAACCATGCCCGAATATGACCTCTTCAACCCAGGACCGAAACAATACGAATCGCTCGATGAATTGTTCTATGCGATGAAGCGCATGACTGACGATCCGCTGGCGAACGCAGGGACGAATGTTGTCATCTGCCGCGGAAACCCAATGGCGAAGTTGTTGCTGATCGGCGAGGCGCCAGGTCCAGAGGAAAATATTCAGGGCAAGCCGTTTGTCGGTCGGGCGGGACAACTGCTGGACAAGATTCTACAGGCGGCGAACTTCGACCCCGAAAAGGATGTCTTCATCACCAACTCGGTCTTCCGCCTGCCGCCAGGGGACGATGGCAAGGCGTTCCGCAAGCCCACCGACGCCGAAGCGGACTTTTACCGTCCCTTCGTGCAGGAGATCATTCGCCTGGTCGATCCCAAAATCATGCTGTTGACGGGAAACGTGGCTTGCTATTCCGTCCTGCGCAAGACGGGCATCACCACCCTGCGCGGCAAGTGGACGGAATCCCACGGGCGCTGGATCATGCCAATCTACCATCCCTCCTACCTGCTGCGGAATCCGTCCCGCGAGCCAGGCTCGCCCAAAGCCCAAATGTGGGATGACATCCGCGAAGTCCGCAGGAAGTATGATGAGTTGATGGGCGGGCGATAAGTAAAAGAGACAATCACTAAAATGGGGGAAGGGGATTTTGGCAGGTATTCCTTCAATATTCATGTTGTCGCCCGTGATTTCCCCGCCAAAGTCGATCAAAAACTTTGTGTTTCCAGTTACGGAAGATGCCGGTAGTCTCAAAGGTGATTGAAATCATAAAGACAGGGACGCTGATCGCAAAGGCAGTGAATGCTGCGGCGCGTTGATCTTGTCCGCTTCGAGTTCAAAGCAAACGCTTGAAACGAAGTTGTTTATCAATGTTTTCGGGGGAGTTCTTTTGGGCAGGCATTGAACATCGTCTGGGTTTTTAGCGTCGTTTTCTCCTTGGCTCTTACTCCAAGTATACGACTTCATGCGATTCGAAAAAGAATGAAACACCCCTGTAATAATCAACCCAGGCTGGTCTATAAGCCGCATTCTGTCCATGGCGCGAGGGCGCCACTGTGCAGTCATCTCTCTGGGCGGTGCGTCGCCGCGCCGCTCGGTGCAGCCTACCCGGGGCTGGCTCCCTCCACTCGAGGAAGGAGCACATGCGGAGACGAGCAGCCTCCCATCGTCCACAGACGATTTCGCCCCTGCTTGGCCTTGCTCCCGACGGGGGTTACCTGGCCATTTGCATTACGGCAAATGCCGGTGGTCTCTTACACCACCTTTTCACCATCGCACCCCCTCTTGTCCCGCATGGGACGGAGGGGGAGCTGTTTGTTTCTGTGGCCCTTTTCCGGCAGGTTCACGCCTTTCGGCGATCTTCCCGTCAACGAGTGACGGACTTCCCCGCCCCGGTTGCTAACCGACGCCGTGCTCTATGGAGTGCGGACTTTCCTCGATCCCGGCAACGCAGGACCGCGACTGCCCGACCAGCCTGAGTCAATTGCATGATACACGCTGCATGAGGGGGAGTCAACCTTTTGAATTGCCGGATGCGCGAAGGAAGGTCTTTACCGCTGAGATCACAAAGCCCACGGAGGTTTTCAAAATTTTTCTCTGTGATCTTTGTGCTTTCTGTGGTTAAATCTTGTAAAAGATTGGACAATTCGGCAAAAGACATTAAAATAGCATCGTTAATCATTTCATCGTTCAAAGAGGAAGCATCGTGAGCAATTGGCCCGGCAAATTTGTGATTGGACTCACCGGTAATATCGCCACCGGAAAAAGCGTCGTGCGCCGTATGTTGGAACATCTCGGCGCTTACACAATCGATGCCGACGCGCTAACCCATCGCGCCTACGCCAAAGGAGCGCCGGGTTACCAGCAGGTGATCGACCACTTCGGGAAGTGGCTGGTCAGCAAGGAAGGTGAGATCGACCGCAGCAAACTTGGACAACTTGTTTTCAGCAGTCCTGAAGCAATGTCGCAGTTGGAGGCTGTTGTCCATCCTCTTGTGCGTCAGGCGACAGAAATGCTCATCAAACGTTCCACGCAATCGGTCATTGTGATCGAAGCCATCAAGCTATTGGAAGGCGATCTGCGGAACGTCTGCGACTCCATTTGGGTGACAAATGCCCCGGAGGAGGTCCAGGTCGAGAGGTTGATGCGCAAGCGTGGCTTAAGTCGCGATCAGTCCCTGGAGCGCGTTCATGCTCAGTCCGCGCAAAGCGCCAAGGTGGCGGTGGCGAATATCGTCATCACGAACACCGGTTCATACGACGCCCTTTGGAAGCAGGTAAACGCGGCATGGAAGGAAATTGTCCCTGGGGCAAATATTCCTGAGTCTGAGACGGAACTTGAATCGGCCCCCGTGCCTGTTGCTGAACCTGTTGCCAAGACCGCGCCCCAACCCGTCATGGCGGAACAGCCTCCTGCCCGGCCTGCTGGTGAACTGGTGGTTAAACGCGGCAAGCCGAAGAACTCCGGCGCCATTGCCGAATTGATCACCCGCCTGAGCAAAGGTGTGCGCAAGATGACTGCCGACAACGTGATGGAAGAGTTCGGCGAAAAGGCGTACATGCTCCTGCAACTGGACCAGAAAATCGTCGGGTTGGCGGGCTGGCAGGTGGAAAACCTCGTCACCCGCACCACCGACATCTTCTTCGAAGAATATGTGAACCAGCAAAAGGCACTCGAAATGCTGGTCAAGGAAGTGGAACGCGCTTCCTCCGAACTGCAGAGCGAGGCCTCGCTCATCTTCCCGCTGAATGAACTTGCCGCACAGGAAGCGCTGTGGAAGGGACTCGGCTACGAAAAGCGGACTCCCGAAACGCTGGGCGTGCAAGCTTGGCAGGATTCTGCCAGGGAAGTCCAGTCTGCGGGAAGCACATTTTTATTCAAACAGTTACGCCAGGACCGCATCCTGCGCCCAATTTAGAATCGGGCATATAGATTATTACCTGGGTGCGCAAGATATCTGAATTGCCGCCGGGGGCACGAAGGCATGGAGGCAAAAGTTTTTTCTCCGTGACATTCGTGATCTTTGTGGTAAAAAGCCTTTATCGTGACAGAATTCCTCAACAACCTCTTTTTCATATTTCAACGTATCAGTTGGCTGAGTGTGCTCGACATCATGCTCGTCACGCTGATTTTCTTTGGACTGTTGTATTCCCTGCGCGATACCCAGGCAATGGCCTTGTTGCGCGGCCTGATTCTGCTGGTGGTGGCCATCATTCTGTTGACCAGCCTGGTGGAACTTCCAGCCTTTTCGTGGTTCGCGCAGAACTCCCTGCCCGCGTTGATTGTTGCAATTCCCGTGATTTTTGCGCCCGAGATTCGCCGCGCTCTCGAACGACTTGGACGCGCCGGCAACTTTTGGCCTGGTTCCATTAAATCGGCCGAAGTACCGCTCGAACAGACCATCCGCGCGGTGGTGAGCGCGGCGGCGCGGCTGTCGGCCCGCCAACACGGGGCGTTGATCATCCTTCAGCGTCTGGACAACCTCGAAGATTACATCCGCACCGGCGTGCAGATGAACGCGCGTGTGACGCCTGAGATGTTGCTGCAAATCTTCTTCCCGAATACGCCCCTGCATGATGGCGGCGTCATCATTGTCGGCTCGAAGATTGCCGCCGCTTCGTGTGTGATGCCGCTTTCCGCCAGCGGAGTCCTAAACCGCAGTCCCGACCGTCAGATGGGACTGCGTCACCGCGCTGCCTTGGGCACATCCGAGGTCAGCGACGCGATTGCTGTGGTCGTCTCGGAGGAAACCGGTGGTATCTCCATCGCTCATGCTGGCAGGATGCTGAGACGGCTGGACCCGGAGCGTTTGGAAAATATCCTGACCGCGTTCTTTCGCCCACAGGACGAAGCGCAAAAGTCCAATATCTTTGTGAGGATGTTCTCTGTCTTGTTTCCGCGCAGGGAAGATAAATAATGTTGCGTTGGATTTCTCAGAATTATCGTACTTTTTTATGGGCATTCTTATTGTCCATCGCCGTCTGGGTGGCAGCCGTTACATCGGCGGACCCGGACGAAACGCGCACGCTTTCATCGCCCATCCCGGTACAGTTAATCGGTCAGGATCCGGCGCTGGTCATCGGCAGTGAAATCCCGGATCAGGTCGCGGTGACTCTCCGCGCGCCGCGCTCGGTCTGGGAGGTCATCGACGCAGATTCAAAGAGCGTGCAAGCCATCCTCGACATTTCGGGGTTGAGTTCCGGTGAACACAGCCTTGAATTGCAAATCCAAATCAAGGCGCGTCCGGTAAAAATCGTTTCTGTCTCGCCACGTATGGTGACTTTCACTCTGGAAGCCTTGTCCACGCAGACTTTCAAGGTTGATCTCAGTCTGCGTGGAGAGGCCGCTATTGGGTATCAGGTTGGGGATGCCACGCTCGACCCGCTTGAAGTTGTTGTTGCAGGAGCCGAATCGCGGGTTCGAAAAGTGGTGCGGGCGCGTGTTTCGGCAAATTTGAGCGGTATCCGCGAGAACTTCGATCAGGTGATTCGTGTTGAAGTCCTCGATGAAGATGGACAGAAAGTGGATGGCGTGACCATTTCTCCTGAAACAATTCATCTCACCCTTCCGGTCACTCAGCAGGGTGGGTATCGAGATGTTGCGGTAAAGGTGAACACGGTCGGACGCGTGGCGAGTGGATACCGCCTGACGGACATTTCGGTCTTCCCGCCCGTGGTGACAGTGTTTGCCGCCGATCCGGAACTGGTCAATACCCTGCCCGGAGTAGTGGAGACTTCGCCGGTGGATTTGCAAAACGCGAAGGAAGATATCAGTACGCGCGCGGCTTTAAACCTGCCGGTGGGAATTTCGATTGTCGGCGATCAGACTGTGCTGGTTCAGGCTGGAGTTTCGCCCATTGAGAGCAGTGTGACTCTTTCCGGTGAGAAAGTGGAGATTATCAACCTCGGCGAGGGATTGACTGCGCAAGTTTCCCCTTCCACTGTGGATGTGATTGTCTCAGGTCCTCTGCCTTTGCTGGACACGCTGACCCGCCAGGATGTGCGCGTGACTGTTGATTTGAGCGGTTTGAATCCAGGTACCTATCAACTCACGGCAGCGGTGCAAGTCTTGATCTCGGATGTGGTCGTGGAATCGATATTACCGAATACAATGGAGGTTGTGATCGCTCCGGTCGGTACACCCGCGGTAACGCCAAAACCTTGATTTTATAAATAGCAAAGACCAGGAGTTTTAGGAACTTTTAGGGTCTTTGAGGAAAATCAGATATTCATGAAACCAATTGTAGCTCTTGTAGGAAGACCCAACGTCGGAAAGTCGACCCTGTTCAACCGTTTTGCCGGGGAACGGATTGCCATTGTGGACGATGTTGCCGGCACCACCCGTGACCGCCTCTTCGGCGAAGCGGAGTGGACGGGACATCCCTTTGCCATTGTCGATACCGGCGGCATCGACCCGACTCATGGCGGGAAGACCGTTCTCTCGGTAGGCTCTGCCGATTTTATCGAAGATATCCGCAACCAAGCTCAAGCTGCCATACAGGAGGCGGATGCGGTGATCTTTGTCACCGATGGTGAGGATGGGGTCACAGAGCCAGACCGCGAGGTGGC
The DNA here is from genome assembly GCA_034433295.1 of Anaerolineales bacterium. GTDB lineage: Bacteria > Chloroflexota > Anaerolineae > Anaerolineales > Villigracilaceae > Villigracilis. Next base: position 28,216 of record DAOUAS010000225.1, read on the forward strand.
AAACATCCTGCGTCGTTCGCAAAAAAAACTGGCTGATGGAACACGCTTTCCTCCCATCTTTCTTGCGGTCAACAAATGCGAATCACAGGAACGGCGCGACCAAGCTGCGGAGTTCTACGAGTTGGGACTGGGCGACCCGTACCCCATTTCCGCAATTCACGGCACGGATACAGGCGATTTGCTCGATGCGCTTGTTGCTTCCTTTCCGCCACAGGATGCGGAGGAAGACGACGACAGCATCAAGATTGCGATTGTCGGCAAGCCGAATGCGGGGAAGTCGAGTTTGCTTAATAAACTGGTCGGCAAGGAGCGGGTGATCGTCAGCCCGATTGCGGGGACGACCCGCGACTCGATCGACACGAAGATCGAGTTCGACGGATTGAAAGTCACCTTGATCGATACGGCTGGAATCCGCCGCCGTGGCAAGATCGAGCAGGGCGTGGAACAGTACAGCGTGCTGCGCGCCTTCAAATCCATCGAACGCGCCGACGTTGCCCTGCTGATGATCGACGCCACAACGGGAATCACCACCCAGGATGCCCATATTGCGGGTTTCATCCTCGATGAGTGGAAGTCTTGCGTCGTGCTGGTCAACAAGTGGGATGCCATCGAAAAAAACAACGAAACGATGGATGCATTCACCGCGCGGATTCGACAGGAATTGAACTTCATGGATTATGTGCCCATCCTGTTCATCTCCTGCAAGACCGGTCAGCGGGTGGATCAGGTCCTCCCAATGGCGCTGCGGGTTCAGGAGGAGCGTCTCGCGCGGTTGACCACTTCCACCATCAACGAAATTATCCACAACGCGCAGGACGCGCATCCGCACCCAACCCATTCTGGGCGCGCGCTTAAGATGTATTACGGCACGCAAGTCCGCTCTGACCCGCCGACCTTCATGATCTATGTCAACGAGCCGAAGTTGATGCACTTCTCTTATTTGCGTTATTTGGAGAACCAGATCCGCGCACATTACGGTTTTCTTGGCACGCCCATCCGCATTGTCACAAAGGGGCGCAGGGAATAACTCATTACCAATTGTACAGACCCCGCAACAAAGCGGGATCTGTTTTTTATCGGCTATTCTTAATCGTTGGGAACAGGGACTTCTTTGCGTTGCCCGTGAGACTTATTTTTCTGCTTCCGTAACCCTTCAGCCAGATAATAACTTCCGATCACAAAAGTGGCTGCGAGTAATTGCAGGATGACGCCCTGCCAGGTGGCATACGTGCCGAACCATGTCCCGACCCAGTGGGGAAGGGTGATTCCGTTGATTAAGCTCGTGGGCATCCAGCCAACCACTTGAAGCACATGTGCGGTCTTGCCGACCATGATTAGCAATACGCCGCCGATCAGGACTCCCGTCACGATCAGCATGTTCATGTAGGGTAATCGCGCTTGCAGTTTGAATGTGACAATGCCGACGAAGATCGTAGCGAGAAAACCGATTCCCACGCCAGCCAGCACAATGCTTATTCCGCTTTCCAGCACGAGGGCTTGCAGGAATAAAACGGTCTCAAATCCTTCGCGGTAGACGCTAGTGAATCCCAGCGAGACCAGCCCAAGGATCAAGCCCGCTTCGCCTGAAAGCAATTGCTTCTTTTTCGATTGGAAGTTTGCGATCCAGCCCGTCCAGTAGGTCTTGTGAAAGAACCAGTTGGTGATGAGCAGGAGCACGCCGATGGCAATCAGCGAGACGACAGCTTCGAGTTTTTCTCCGTACCGCGCCAGCGACGTCAGGATGCCGTGCGCCAGTACCCAGGTGATGGCAGTCGCAATCAATGCCAGTCCCGTGCCCCACCACATCGGCTTCCGATATTTGCGGTTCTTGTCTGTTTTCATGCTTCCCATCAGAGACGCCAAAATGACGACTGCCTCCAGTCCTTCGCGGAAGACAATCACGCCTGCGTTGCCCATGATGGCAAGCGGGGCATTCTGCACGGACAAGATCTCTTCGACATGGTTCAATTCGGCATCGAGCGCAAAGCGACTGGCTTTGATTTCCTTTAATGGCGCGCGTTGTTGGATCAAATAAGCCAGTCCTTTGCTTTCGCCCTGTCCGTTCCAGAATAAATCTTCGATGATGATTTTGCTTTGCGGGGCTGAGATACTCAGGCGCGCTTCGGGACCGCTTTCCAAAACGGCATACGCCTCCAGCCTTGCGGACTCAGCCGTCTCGTAGTCGTCGTTGCGGATGGCTGTTTCCATATGGTCGAGCATGGACTCGATTACGTCGAAATCGCCAGCGGTGCCTCCCCTTTGCCATTCTTCAGGCATGGTGGTCTTCAACAGGTCGAGTAACTGCTGTGTTGTCCTGTTGACATCTTCTGGCGCTGGGACGGAACTTCCAGTGCTTGCGTTTTCCAAATGCGCGCCGAGTGTCTCGATCAACAGCGAGGCTTGTTTCGTGTTGACGGAATCTCGCGCGTTGAGCAGGCCACGCAGATTGTCGAAGATGGCTTGCGCCGCCTGATGAAAGGTAACGGCTTCCTGAATTTCGAGTGGCTTGGTCACCTGCCCATTCGAGACGCCGCGTTCGTATTCAACTGGGACAAGCGTCAGGTAGCGGAGAAGCTGTCCCGCGAGGCGGTTTTGCTCGGCTGGACTGAGCGGTGCGGCGCGGAAATTTTCCAGCGCGGCGCGGACCGAATCAAGCAAAGGCTGGATATCCGCCTCTTGAAGCGCGGCAGACTCTAGGTCGGAGAAGAGGCGGCGGATTTCATCCAATGCCTGAGTCCCGCGTTGCTCTATGTATGCAGGCGCGAGGATTTGAAAATATCCCGCGGCAAGCCCTGCAAGCTCGGCGCGGCGGACGGGGAAATTATGTTGGTCGGCAGACTCAAGGTCACGCAAGGATTCATTGAGGCGTGCCTGATAGGTATCGAAAAGGTCGGCTTGCAGAAATTGCAACGCCTCTTCGTTGGTGATGGATTGCACGGAAATTTTTTGGAGCGCCAGGGTGGCGTCGGCGTTCGGGCGTGAGAACCGCGTGGCTGTGCGGAACTCGCGCACACTCAACCAATTTTGCGCCGTCTCGATATTGTTGTCTCGAATGGCTTGCTCGACAATGTTGTAACTACCGTTGAGAATTGAAGTCCACACTTGGGCGCGTCCCAATGCAAAATCAACTGCGGACTGTTGGGTCAGCGCAAGACGCATCTTTTCGAATCCCGTGCGAATGTTTTCGTCCACTGCGGGATTTGCGCCGAGGATATTTGCCCGAAACGAATCGCTGTACGCGGCTTCAGCGCGATTGAGTTCTTTCTGTGCGGATTGGATGTTTGACGGGATGTTGACCTGCGCCGTAAATAAAGCCGCGCGAATCGTCTCCGCAACCCGCGAAGGAGGCAGCGCTTCTGCATTGACGTTGGCGTTGGTCATCCCCAGCAGGAGAATCAGCACGAACAGGCAATTCAAAGTTTTTGTCATCAATTGGTTTTCTTTTGACATGTCAAGTTAGACTTTTCTGTTTGCTTGAAGGAGTCCAGAAGTTTTACTTCTGTATATTACGAATCGTCCGCAGTAGTCCTTGCGGACTCCCACTTCAATCTTTAATCGCGATGTTCAATGCAGCGGCAACTTGTGAAACTTGCCCGGCAATGGCTGTGGCGCGGTTTTGCGCCTCCGCTCCCAGCAAGTCGGCTTCTTCGGCGGTGAATTGTTTGCCGCCTTGTTCCTGTCGGTAAACGTTGGCAACAAATTCCTTCAAACTGTTGATGTCGTTTTCGATTTGGTCCGACTGGGCGGCGTTCAGGCTTGTGGTCAGAGGCTTGATTCCCGCGTAGACGATTTGCAGGCTGGAAAGGATGTCTTGAATATCCGAGAGGCGCGAGATGGCGACGAAGTCGCTTTGTGTGGCTTCGTCACCCGCGACGAAGCGCGAATTCTTCCAGGATTCGAAGTATTCGCTCATGGTGGGCACCATCACGACCAACGCCGTGAATGCATCGGACTCGGTCGGCTCCCAGGCTTTTGCGGCGAATTCGAGTTCGAGCACGTAGTTGTCGAGCAGGTCTGCCGCTCCCTTGAGCACGTTTGCGTCAGGCAGGACTTCGCCAAAATCGAGAGCGCCGTTTGCGTTGAGGTCCGCATCCACATTTGCGATGATGTATTCTGAATTGGTCCCCCATAACGTGGTTTCGAGAACGCCGAATAGATTCCCTGGCTGGGGGAGGACTTTCCCGTCGGGCAGTGTCAAATCAAAGGGAACAGCGTTTTCAGGGTCGTCTTCGCCGGAGGTTCCCGCATCGAGGATGACATCGAATTCGCTCAGGCTGTGGACGCCCGCCACGATCCCTTCGATTTGTTCATAAAGCGGGCTGGCTGCGATCCATGCAGACTTGGCATCCGTGAGTGCTTTTGCAGTTTCAGACTGGTTGTTTTTCCACAACGCGGCGTAATCGAAATTCGCATTTTTTGCCAGTTCGTAATAAGCATCGCTTGCCGATTTCAAATTTCCACTGCTGGTTTTTAGGTCTGCGATCTTGCCAAGCAGATATGTTTTTATGCCGACAAGGTCCGCGGGGGATTTGTTTTCCTGCGAAACAGGGGTTTGTGTTGTTGCTGGCGCGCAAGCGCTTACGAGCAAAATCAGTATGATAAAGAAGATCGAGGTCTTTGTTGCTTTGTTCATTTGGGCTCCTGAAAGGTGGATGAGTTGGCTAGTCTTGAAATTTCAGATAAAGATTGTCTTTATTTGGCAGCGCGTAGTATAATTTTCGCGAACGGAATAATCTAGATAAATGTCATAATATTGATTTGTATTAGTATGCAATCAGTTATCAACCTGATTGAAAATTTTGGAGTTATGCGAGCTTTATGACCGTCAGCCTTGCCATGCAACGTTACGCCGCCGAAATCTATCGCCTGCAACAAGACCACGAACAGGTCTCGCTTTCGCTTTTGAGCTCGCATATCGATTCGTCTACACAGGCAATATCGACCATGGTGAAACGTCTGGGAAGGCACGGTTATCTGGAACACGAACCCTATCGCGGTGTTCGGCTGACCCCAGAAGGCGAGAAGATCGCCATGCCCGCGTTGCGCCGTCATCGACTCACCGAAGTCTTTCTTGTAAAGGTTATGGGATATGACTGGGCATCCGCGCACGAGTTGTCGGATGTGTTTGAAAAGGGAATCAACGACGAATTGGAAGATCGCATCTTCGAGCTGGCTGGACGCCCGACGCGCTGTCCTCATGGCGAGCCGATACCACCCAAGGATGGCGCCATGCCTGCGGTTGTGGATATCCCGCTGGTGCAAGTCCCCTCAGGGTCAGATTGTGTGGTTAGCCGCGTCCGCACGCATGACCCCGACAAGCTGCGTTACATTGCCGAGCTTGGGTTGACGCCAGGCGCGCCATTTCATCTGTTTAGTTGCGCCCCGTTCCAGGGTCCCTTGCGGTTACAGATGAAACCGCACGACCATGTCATTGGCTATGAGCTGTCCCAGTCCATTTGGGTGGAGATCAGGAAGAAAGGCGAGGGTAACAAATTGCCTCCTGCAAAGTCACCAAAAAGATAGCGTTTCGGTTTGGTTGTAATGTTATTCACGAATTAAGATGACATTCATCAGTGGTCAAAAATAAGGATTCTTGAGAAAATAAGGCATACCTTATAATTTTTGAAAGGATTACCTTGTGTCAAGTCACCTAAGCGAAAGCATGGAAATGTATCTCAAGGCGATGCTCGAGATGAGCGACCGCGAACCGGCGACGGTTGCCCGTCTTGCCGAACGCCTCGGGGTGACGCCTGTCTCTGCCAGTGAGATGGTGCGCAAACTGGGCGAGCATGGTCTGGCGAACCACACGCCTTACAAAGGCGTGGCATTGACCGAGAAAGGGCGGGAGGTAGCGTGTAACGTGATGCGTCGTCAGCGGTTGTGGGAGGTCTTTTTGTATGACCATCTTAAGATAGAGTGGTCGAAGATTTACGAACTGGCTTGCTCACTCGAACACGCCACAGCGTCCGAAGTGACCGATGCACTGGCGGCTTTTTTGGGCGACCCGAAGACTTGTCCGCGTGGAAACCCGATTCCCGCCGCCGATGGCTCCTTCGCGCCGCTGAACGGGATTTCGTTGGGTGAGGCAAATGTTGGGGATGCTTTGCGTGTAGTCGCCGTCAACGCCACCGCCACAGATGTTCTCAAGTATTTGCAGAACCGCAATATTTTGCCAGGAAGCGAAATCACAGTACTGGATGCCGCGCCCTTGCAGGGTCCGTTGACCATTGGGGTTGACGGGAAAGAGGTCGCTCTTGGTCTTCAAACCGCGGATTTCGTGCTAGTGAGTCCGCAGACTACCAAAAAATAACAATCGGGAGACTTGATGACAGAATCCCTCACAGAGATCAAAGAACGACGACAGTCTCATGCCTTTGGCCAGGATCGGGTTCGCGCCGGAGAGCGGCGCGCGATGATTGTCATTGCCATAACGGCGGTCACGATGCTGGTGGAAGTCACCGCCGGTATCCTGTTTGGCTCGATGGCGCTGCTCGCCGACGGCTTGCACATGGCTTCCCATGCGACAGCCCTGGGCATCACCGCCTTTGCCTATGTCTACGCCCGCCGCCATGCCCACGATGAAAAATTCAGTTTTGGACCGGGCAAGGTCAACGCGCTGGGGGGATTTACCGGCGCAGTGTTGCTGGCGGTCTTTGCGCTTGTTATGGGATGGGAAAGCCTGATGAGATTCCTTTCTCCGATCGAGATCGCCTTCAATCAGGCAATCTTGGTGGCTGTGATCGGGTTGCTGGTCAACGGGGTTTCGGTTTTCATTTTGGGCGATGCCCACGGTGATCACAACGACGAGGAAGACCACGACCATCATCACGACCACAACCTGCGTTCCGCCTACCTGCACGTGCTGGCAGACGCGCTGACCTCCGTCCTTGCCATTTTTGCCTTGCTGGCAGCCAAGTATTTCCACACCCTCTGGATGGACCCCCTGATGGGAATTGTGGGCGCCGCCCTGGTATCCCGTTGGTCGCTCGGACTTTTGCGCGCGACAGCGAATGTCCTTCTCGACCGGCAGGGACCGGAAGACATTCAGGAAAAAATCAAGGGCGCGATTGAAGCGAGCGGAGAAGCCAGAATTTCCGACCTTCACCTCTGGTCCATCGGGCCTAATCTGTACGGCGTGATTCTTCAGGTGGTAACCGATAACCCCAAACCGCCCGCTTATTACAAGCAACTGCTTCCCGCTGACATGAAACTGGCCCATGTCAGTGTTGAGGTCAACCCTGCTCGAAGATGAAATTATTCCAGGAACGAAAATATTAATATAAGGAGAAACACTCATGTCCGAATCTACCCAACTCCATATGCTCCGCCCCGGTCAAAAGGCGACGATTGTCAACATCAACGGCGAGTCTGCTCTGCGCCGCCGCTTCGCCGAGATGGGAATCGTCCGTGGTGAGACGATTTTGATCGAGCGCAACGCGCCACTCGGCGATCCCGTGGAATATCTCATCAAGGGCTACCACCTTGCCCTGCGTAAAGAGGAAGCCGCCCAGATCGAAGTGGCTTTGCTCGGAGGAATTCATGGCTGACCTGACCATCGCGCTGGCGGGCAACCCCAACGCTGGTAAAACCACCATCTTCAACGCGTTGACCGGCCTCCGCCAGCACACGGGCAACTGGCCTGGCAAAACCGTCGAGAAGAAGGAGGGCGAGATTGAGCATGGCAAATTGAAAATCAACATCGTGGATTTGCCCGGCACCTACAGCCTGACTGCCTATTCGCCCGAAGAAATCATTGCCCGCGACTTTATCATCGAAGAGCGCCCTGATGTGGTCATCAATGTGGTGGACGCGACCAACCTGGAGCGCAACCTGTATTTGACCGTGCAAATTTTGGAGTTGGATGTCCCCGTTGTTCTTGCGCTCAACATGACCGACGACCTGCACAAGGATGGCGCAAAGATCGATGTCTCCAGCCTTTCGCAATTGCTTGGAAACATCCCCGTGGTGCAGACCACCGCCAATCAGGGCAAGGGCATTCCCGACCTGATCGCCAAAGCTGTGCGCTCCGCGAGGAAGAACTAGGTTATTCATATGGCTCTGCTGGGGGCTTAGCCCCCAGCAGAGCCGACAGGTTTTTTTATGAACATCACAACCACATCAAACGAATTTTTCAGGCTCGACTACGGCGGCAAACTCGAACGTGAGATTGCAAAGCTTCTCGAAGCCTTCGAGCAGCATAACTTCAACCCCGGACGTTACCCCCGCCGCTGGCTGGCGATCAAACTGCTCGAAGCCGATGCGGATATCCTTCCCCGCGTGCAGGGCATGGAGAACGGGGAAAAGATCATCGGGCTTGCCCGGCAGGGAGCGGAGCATCTCAAGTCCATGCTTGGCGATGACGTGGATATCCTTACCGCCGATCACCGCTATGGATTTATCAACGGCGTCGTGCGGCAGTCCTTGCAACGCCCGCTCGTGGACCGTATCACCCTTACCGACCGCATCGACAACGTCGTTACCCACAAATGGCTGGGACTGCCCATCTTCTTCCTCGTTATGTACCTGGTCTTCCGCCTTGTGATCGATGTTTCGTCCCCGTTTTTGGATTGGACGGACGCCGTCATCACCGGACCCATTTCGAATTGGTTCTCTTTCCTGTTGGATTTGACTCAGGCGCCGGTTTGGCTCCACTCACTCGTCATCGACGGCATTGTCGCGGGCGTGGGCGGGGTGTTGGTCTTCGTGCCGGGACTTCTCATCCTGTACTTCTTCCTCGCCCTGCTCGAAGACTCTGGCTACATGTCCCGCGCCGCCTTCGTCATGGATCGCTTCATGCGCGTGGTCGGTCTGCACGGCAAATCCTTCATCCCGATGATTTTGGGATTTGGCTGCGCCGTTCCTGCGGTGTACGCCACCCGCACCATCGCCAGCCAGCGTGACCGCATCCTGACCGCGTTGCTTGTGCCGCTCATGTCCTGCTCGGCGCGCCTGCCCGTGTACGTGGTCTTTGGTCTTGCCTTCTTCGGCGCACGGGCTGGGACGGTCATCTGGGCGATGTACGCGCTGGGCATTGTGGTGGCGATGCTCGCGGGCATGGTCTTCACCCGCACCATCCTCAAGCCCGATGTCTCGTCTGCCTTCGTGCTGGAATTGCCGCCCTATCGTCAGCCCGCCCTCAAGAGCGTGACCATCCACATGTGGGAGAACACCCGCGAATTCGTCCGCAAGGCTGGGACGATCATCCTCGGCGCGTCAGTGGTGATGTGGTTGCTGCTCAACCTTCCGTGGGGCGTGACCGAACAGCGCAATTCCTATTTCGGCAAAGTCAGCGGCGCGATTGCCCCCGTCTTCGCCCCGCTCGGATTTGGCAACTGGGAGACCGGCGGCGCGTTGGTGACCGGCTTCATGGCGAAGGAAATCGTCGTCAGCACCATGAGCCAAATCTATCTCGGTGACGTGGAAGCCGAACCTGTCGAGCCGACCACCTTCGG
>DAOUAS010000226.1:0-38983 GCA_034433295.1 Anaerolineales bacterium
GGTCGTTACGCCCTGAGAATTGGAAGAAGTGAGTCGGTAAATTGGGGATTGGTAGATTGGTCGTAACCAGTTTACCAATATACCAATTTACAGGAGACCAAAATGAGTAACTACGTAAAGATTTTCGACACAACCCTACGCGATGGAGAACAATCCCCTGGCGCGACGATGACTTCGGCTGAAAAGCTGGAGGTGGCTCGCTCGCTGGCGCGGATGGGCGTGGACATCATCGAAGCTGGATTCCCCGCCGCCTCGCCCGATGACCTGGAAGCCGTCCGCAGGATCGCGCTCGAAGTGGGCAACCCGCCCAAGGGTGATCCCAACACCAAAGTCCCGACCATTGCGGGCTTGGCGCGGGCAAACAAGTCCGATATCGACAAAGCCTGGGAAGCGGTCAAAGGCGCGAAGAATCCGCGTATCCACACCTTCCTTGCCACTTCGGCAATCCACATGAAGCACAAACTCAAGATGGATCCCGAAGAAGTGGTTCAGCGTGTTTCAGAAATGGTGGCGTACGCTCGCGCGTTTTGTGATGATGTGGAGTTCAGCCCCGAGGACGCGGGACGCTCCGACCCTGAGTTTTTGTATGTGGTGCTGGGTGAAGCCATCAAAGCGGGCGCGACCACCCTCAACATCCCCGACACGGTTGGCTACACCACGCCCGATGAGTTTTACAAACTGATTGACGGCATTGTCAAGCACACGCCTGGAATGCACGACGGCATCACGATTTCAGTCCACACCCACGATGATTTGGGTCTGGCGACCGCCAACGCTCTGGCTGGAATTCGCGCGGGCGCGCGTCAGGCTGAAGTGACCATCAACGGCATCGGCGAACGTGCGGGCAACACCTCGATGGAAGAAGTGGTGATGACGCTCAAGACCCGCCATCCTGTTTTTGGACTTGAGACGGGAATCGACACCACACAGTTTGCGCGTGTCAGCAGGCTGGTCAGCAATTACACGGGCATCATGGTTCAGCCGAACAAGGCGATTGTCGGCGCGAATGCCTTTGCTCACGAAGCGGGCATCCATCAGGATGGAATGCTCAAGCACCAGACCACCTACGAGATCATGCGTCCCGAAGATGTGGGCGTCAACCAGACCATGCTGGTAATGGGCAAGCATTCGGGTCGCGCCGCCCTGCGCGCGCGGCTGGCTTCGATGGGACATTCGCTCGACGAAGAGGAACTCAACAAGGCATTTGCCCGCTTCAAAGAACTGGCTGACCGCAAGAAGGTCATCACCGACGCCGACCTTGAAGCGTTGATCGCCGACGAGTTCTATCGCCCGCGCGACGTTTTCCACCTCGAAGGCTTGCAGGTCTCCTGCGGGACTTTGGGAATGCCCACCGCCACCGTCCGCCTGCGTGGACCAGACCAGGCGATCCACGACTTTGCCTCGCTGGGAACGGGTCCCGTAGATGCGACCTACAAAGCCATCGACGCCATCGTCAAAACGCCCTGCAAACTGCTGGAGTTTAACATCCATGCCGTCACCGAAGGCATCGACGCGCTTGGCGAAGTGACCGTCCGTGTGCAAAGCGAAGACGACGGACACCAGAAGATGGACGCGCAGTCCGAAGCGTTGTACGCCCGCGTCTTCGGCGGTCACGGCGCGGATACCGACATCATCGTCGCCAGCGCCAAAGCCTATATCAACGCCTTGAATAAATTGATCATTGCCAAGACCGAAGGCGCGCAGCCTGTGTCCAATGATTTTGGCATCATGCTTGGATAGTAACTGTAAGGGCAGGTCTCAGATCTGCCCCAACCAACCATTAACAAAGAAAAAGGAGAAAACCATGAACACGCAGAATGAAAATCAAGAAAATGCCCAGAACTCAGCCTACAATCCCTTCCCCCAACCGCAGACCATCCCCGCTGGATGGGATACCAGCGCCTTCTACGCCGCCGAATCTGATTCCGAGATGGAAACAGACGACACCGTTGAAAGTTAATAGTGTCATTGCGAGGACGCTCTCCCTGGCACCGCCCGCCAGGGCAGGTGTGTTCTTCGCCCGAAGCAATCTCTGCACAATTGGAGATTGCTCACTTGCACCGCACTGCGTTTGGTGCAGTGCAGGTGTCGTCGGGAAGATCACCCTCCTCGCAATGACATAATAGAAAACTATGCCAAAAACTCTCTTCGACAAAATCTGGGAATCGCACGTTGTTGCAGAACAGCCCGAATCTCCCGCCATTCTCTACATTGACCTGCACCTCGTGCATGAAGTCACCTCGCCGCAAGCCTTCACGGGTCTGCGCGAGCGCGGATTGAAAGTCCGCCGCCCCGAGAAAACCCTCGCCACGATGGATCATTCCATCCCGACCACGCCCATCGACGTACCGATTGCAGACGCGATGGCGGCGGCGCAGATCAAGCAGATGGAAACCAACGCCGCCGAGTTTGGGATCACGCTTCACGGCATGACCAGTCCGCACCGTGGCATTGTTCACGTCATCGGACCTGAACTTGGTCGCACCCAGCCAGGCATGACCATCGTCTGCGGCGACAGTCACACCGCCACGCATGGCGCGTTCGGCGCGCTGGCTTTCGGCATCGGCACCTCCGAAGTGGAACACGTCCTCGCCACGCAATGCCTCTTGCAAAAGAAGCCCAAGACCTATGAAGTTCGCGTCGAAGGCAATCTCCCCAAAGGCGTCTCCGCCAAAGACATCATCCTTGCCCTGATCGCCAAAATCGGCGTCGGCGGCGGCACGGGACACGTCTTCGAGTACACAGGCGAGGCCATTCGCGGACTATCGATGGAAGAACGCATGACCATCTGCAATATGTCCATCGAAGGCGGCGCGCGCGCTGGCATGATTGCTCCCGACGAAACCACCTTTGAATATCTCGAAGGACGCGAGTTCGCTCCGCAAGGCGCGGACTGGGACAAAGCTGTCGCCTACTGGAAGACCCTGCCCTCCGACGAAGGCGCGGTCTACGACAAGACCATCGTCCTCGACGCTGCTGAAATGGAGCCGATGATTACCTACGGCACCAACCCTGGCATGGGCATGAAAATCACAGAGACTGTCCCTGCCACCGACGCATTCAGCGAACCTTCGCAAAAAGCCGCGTTGGAAAAAGCCCTCAACTATATGGGGCTCCAGCCTGGTCAATCCCTGCTCGGTCAAAAAGTGGACGTGGTTTTCATCGGCAGTTGTACCAACTCGCGCATCTCCGATTTACGTCTCGCTGCCGCCATGCTCAAAGGACGCAAAGTTTCAACATCCACCCGCGTGATGGTTGTGCCTGGATCGCAGGACGTCAAGAAGCAAGCCGAACTCGAAGGCTTGGACAAAATCTTCAAGGAAGCGGGTGCCGAATGGCGTGAAGCAGGCTGCTCACTCTGCATTGCCATGAACGGTGACAACCTGTTACCAGGTCAATACGCTGTTTCCACAAGCAATCGCAACTTCGAAGGACGCCAGGGCAAAGGCGGACGAACATTTCTTGCCAGCCCTGTCACCGCCGCAGCAAGTGCAATCAACGGCGTTGTCACTGATCCGCGCACGGTGACAGGATAAAACATTATGGCTCAATTTACTTCACTTACCTCCCGCATGATCCCCCTCCCTGTCAACGACATTGACACGGACCAGATCATTCCCGCGCAGTTCCTCAAGGTCACCGACAAAAACGGTCTAGCCGATGCGCTCTTTTTCAACTGGCGCTATAACGACGACAAGTCACCCAAAGCGGATTTCATCATCAACAAGCCAGAGTCGAAGGGCGCGCAAATCCTCCTCGCTGGTGACAACTTCGGGTGCGGCTCCAGCCGTGAGCACGCTCCCTGGGCGCTGACCAGCTACGGCTTCCGCGCCGTCATCTCCACTTCGTTCGCGGACATCTTCCGCAATAATTCCCTGAAGAATGGACTTATCCCCATCATCGTGGACGACGAAACTCACAAGATGCTTTTTGACCTCGTGGAAGAAGCACCCCGCGCCGATCTGACAGTTGACCTTGCCTCCCAAACCGTGACCTTCCCCGGTGGCTCTTTCACCTTCCCCATCGACCCCTTCAACAAGACCTGCCTGCTCAACGGCGTGGATGAACTTGGGTACATCATGGGCTTTGAGGACAAGATCGCGGAGTTCGAGAAACGATAGATTGGTAAATTGGTAAATTGGAAGCCCAATCTACCAATTTACCAATTTACCAAAGGATACCTATGCAAAAAATCCAAATTTATGACACCACCCTGCGCGACGGGACACAGTCCGAAGGGTTCACGCTTTCCGCCAACGACAAAGTCCGCGTGGCGCAGCGGCTGGACGCTTTCGGCGTGGCGTTTATCGAAGGCGGCTGGCCGGGATCGAACCCGAAGGACGTTGAGTTCTTCGAGCGCGCCCTCGACATGGAATGGAAGAACGCGCTCATCGCGGCGTTCGGTTCCACCTGCCGCGTCAAGGGCGGACCTGAAGACGACGCCAACATCAATGCCCTGCTCGATTCGCATACGCCCGTCTGCACCATCTTCGGCAAGACGTGGACTCTGCATGTGAAGGAAGTCCTGCAAACCACCAATGAAGATAATTTGCGTATCATCCATGATTCTGTCGCCTACTTGAAGTCTAATGGCAAGCGGGTGATTTACGATGCCGAGCATTTCTTCGACGGCTACAAAGCCGACCCTGCTTATGCCATCGAGACCCTGCATGCTGCCATTCGTGGCGGTGCGGAAATGGTCGTATTGTGTGATACCAACGGCGGCTCGCTTCCCTGGGAAGTAGAACAGATCATCCGAGAAATGAAAACCCGTATCAACCACCCGTTTGGTATCCACGCCCACAATGATGGCGAGGCAGCAGTCATCAACTCGCTGACGGCTGTCCGCGAGGGCGCAACCCAGGTGCAGGGGACGGTCAACGGCGTGGGAGAACGTTGCGGCAACGTCAACCTCAATTCGGTCATCGCCAACCTCGAACTCAAGATGGGTTATCAGTGCCTGCCGCCAGGGAATATTGGCAAGCTGTACGAACTTTCGCATTTTGTCGCGGAAGTGGCAAACCTCATGCCCGACGAGCATTTGCCCTTCGTCGGCAAGTCCGCTTTCGCGCACAAGGGTGGTGTCCATGTGGCAGCGATGCGGCGCAGCGTCCGGTCATACCAGCATGTTGACCCTGCCCTTGTCGGCAACAAGATGCGCGTGGTGGTATCCGACCTTTCGGGTCGTGGCAACCTGCTGAGCAAAGCCGAGGAACACGGGGTGGAAGTGGAAGGAACGGAAGTCGTTCCCGTCCTGAATGAGATCAAGGAATTGGAAGCGCGCGGATTTTCATTTGAAGCCGCCGAAGCCTCGGTGGCGATGATGTTGAAACGGCAGGAATACGGTTACAAACCGCCCTTCGAGTTGATTGATTTCTTCGTCAATGTGGAACACCGTGACAAGCGCGGCATCTTTGCCGAGGCAATGGTCAAAGTCCGCGTACAAGGCGAGGTATTGCATACCGCGGCCGAGGGCAATGGACCCGTCAACGCGCTTGACCTTGCTCTGCGAAAAGCGCTCGGCAGCTATTATCCGCAAATCAACCGCTTCCATTTATCCGACTACAAAGTCCGTATTTTGGACTCGGATCACGGAACCGAAGCCGTCACTCGCGTGCTGATCGACACGCGCAACGACACCTCGCGCTGGAGCACCGTCGGCGCTGGCACGAACATCATCGAAGCCTCGTGGCGAGCGCTGGCGGATTCGATGGAATATGGGTTGATGGTGGCGCATTAATTTTTCCCCCCCTCTCCCCAACCTCTCTCCCAAAATGGGAGAGGGGCAAGGGGTGAGGGAGGAATAGGGAAACTATGAACTTCAACATTACCCTCCTCCCCGGCGACGGTATCGGACCCGAAGTGGTCACGGAAGCCGTGCGCGTGCTGGACTTCATTGCCAGCAAATATAAACATACCTTCGAATACAAGGAACGCCTGATGGGTGGCTGTTCGATTGACAAGCACGGTTCCTCTCTCACGGATGAAACCCTCGCCGATTGCCGGTCTGCGGATGCGGTTTTGCTCGGTGCCGTAGGCGGACCCAAGTGGGACGACCCAGCCGCCAAAGACCGCCCTGAGCGCGGACTGCTCGCCCTGCGAAAAGGTCTGGGTGTCTTTGCGAATCTGCGCCCCGTCAAGGTACATCCCGCGCTGATGGAATGGTCGCCGCTCAAGCCTGAGAAATTGCAGGGCGTGGATATTCTCGTCGTGCGCGAACTTACGGGCGGGCTGTACTTCGGCTTCCCCAAAGGACGCGACATCAAAGACGGACGTGAACGCGCTGTCGATACGCTCGAATATTATGATTACGAAGTCCGCCGCGTGATGGAACTGGCGTTCAAACTGGCTCGCGGGCGCAAGAAGAAAGTCACCTCGGTGGATAAAGCCAACGTGCTGGAATCCTCCCGCTTGTGGCGGCAGATTGCGGTCAAGGTTGGCGCGGAGAATCCAGACGTGGAACTCGAACACACGCTGGTAGACACCGCTTCGATGCGGCTGATAACTGGTCCCGCGTGGATGGATGTGGTCGTCACCGAGAACATGTTCGGCGACATCCTGACGGATGAGGCTTCGGTGTTGGCTGGCTCAATGGGAATGTTGCCATCTGCCAGTTTGGGTGAGTCAGGCGTCGGCTTGTTTGAACCAATTCACGGGTCCGCGCCAGATATCGCCGGCAAGGGAATCGCCAACCCGATTGGAACCATCCTCTCGACGGCGATGATGCTGCGGTATTCCTTCAAATTGGATGCCGAAGCCGCCGCGATTGAATCAGCCGTCGAGCAGATCATCACCGACGGCGCGCGCACCGCCGACATTGGTGGCGAACTATCCACTAAACAAATGGCAGACGAGATCATCAAGAATATGTAATCTACGCCCTGAGTGCAGTCGAAGGACAGCTATAACAATGACGCTTCGACTGCGCTCAGCGCGAACACGAAAAGGAGAAATTAATCATCATGGGCATGGAATCGAAATTCATCTGGATGAACGGCGAACTGGTTCCGTTCGAGAAAGCAACCATTCACTTTCTAACACCCGCCCTGCATTACGGCGCGGCAGTTTTCGAGGGCATTCGCGCGTACGATACGCCAAAGGGCCCTGCGGTTTTTCGCTTGCGGGAACACATGGAGCGTCTGCTCGATTCGGCGCACGTCTTTGGTTTTCGCGATATGACGTTTACGCTGGATCAATGCGTCCAAGCGGTCAAAGACACCGTCCGCGCGAATGGCTTCAAGGATTGCTACATCCGTCCTGTCATTTATCTCGACGGCGGCGGTTGGAACCTGACTGTGGATGGTGGCAAGGCGTCGCTGGCAATTGCAACCTGGGAATGGGGCAACTACCTCGGCGAGGAAGCTCGGGCAAAGGGCATCCGTGCCAACATTTCATCGTACACCCGCCACCACCCGAATGTGACGATGACCAAAGCGAAGGTATCTGGGAACTATTCCAACAGTTTCTTGGCAAAGACCGAGTCGGTGCGGCTGGGGTTCGAGGAAGCCATCATGCTTGACCCGCAGGGTTACATCGCGGAATGCACGGGCGAGAACATCTTCGTGGTGCGGCATGGCAAGATCATCACCCCGTCCACTGCGCCCGTGTTGGAAGGCATTACCCGTCACTCGATTCACACCATCGCGCAGGAGTTGGGATACCGCATTTTGGAACAACCCATCTCCCGCGACCAGTTGTACATTGCTGACGAGGTCTTTGTCTGCGGGACGGCGGCGGAGTTGATCGCCTTGAGTGAAATCGACTACCGCAAGATTGGCGCGGGTGTGATGGGTCCCGTCACACGCAAGATTCAAGATGTCTATCACGACGCCATTCGCGGCAAGGTCGCAAAATACGAGGAGTGGTGCGATTACGTGGGGTAAATGAAAAAAGTAAATCTCAGGTGACAGTCACTTCAAAAATGACTGTCACCTGTTTTGTTTTTATCGTACAATTACATGATTGAAGGAGGCGTATATGACCGATGCCAACCCCAAACCCATCTATCGAATTGCCGACCTGCATGAGTCAGACCGTCCGCGCGAACGGCTGACGAATCTGGGCGCGCAAGCATTGACTAATGCCGAGTTGATCGCCATCTTGCTGCGTGTAGGCGTTGTTGGTGAAAGCGCTGTGGACGTGGGTCAGCGCCTGCTGAGAAAGTTCGGCGGCATCGGTGGATTGCACCGCGCTTCGGTCAAGGAATTGATGGAGCAACACGCTGTCGGCGAAGCCAAAGCCGCGCAGATCAAAGCCGCCATCGAATTGGGCAGAAGGCTGACGCTTGAGTCACCCGCCGAACGTCCCTCCATCAACAGCCCGGCGGACGCGGCGGCGCTCGTGCAATACGAAATGTCGGCGCTGGAGCAGGAACATCTGCGCGTGATTTTATTGGATCGCAGAAATCGGGTTTTGGAAATCGTGGAGGTTTACAAAGGCTCGGTCAATTCCTCGCAGGTGCGGGTGGGGGAATTGTTCAAGGATGCGATTCGCGCGAATGCATCCGCCATCATCGTAGTCCACAACCACCCCAGCGGCGACCCGACCCCCAGCCCCGACGATGTGGCCGTCACCCGCGCCATCATGCAGGCAGGCAAACTGCTGGATGTGGAAGTCCTCGACCACATGGTCATTGGTCAGGGGAAATGGGTTTCGTTGAAGGAAAGAGGGCTTGGTTTTGCGTGACAACTACATACTGTGTTTGACGGTAAATCCGTTCAGATGTCCCGTGGGAGTTTCGTATTCGATGCGCGTTTCATCCACCCGCGAAGCGCGCGGACCAGTCTTCACCATTTCGATAAATTGATCGATTTGCTGGGGCGTGCCTTCGGCCACCGCCTCCACCGTGTCCCAGCCGACGTTTCGGACCCAGCCCATCACATCGATTTCCAAGGCGTGATATTCCACATGAGCGCGAAAGCCCACGCCCTGCACCCGCCCCTTGACCCAAATGTGAGCGCGTATGATCCTACCCGGATTGGTTTGCACGTTTCCTCCTTTGAATGACCAGGTCAATCGTTCCCCAAATGGGCACAATCAACACCAGCAGCATTAACAGGGTGAATGGCAAAAGGTTGCGCGCGGCCACGCCAAACGTATTTTGTCCCAGCACATCCTCGCGCCAGCGCGAATCCAGTTGACTGAGCGGGGTGCCGAGAGCGTTGGTGGCGCCCAGTTCACAGGAGAAGTCGTCGCCGTAGGCATTGGTCAGGCGTCCCAAACCGGATGTCCCGTAGGTTTTGCGGATATAACTCACAAAGGATTGGGACTGGGCATAAGCCAGAAAGGCGCTTCCCGCATCGGCAGGGAAATTATTGCACAAAGCGTCGAAGGGCAGCAGGGAATTGCTTTCGCTTGCAATCTCCAGTGCCCGCGCGTAATCGGGGTTTGGGTAGATTTCGATCATCGAAGCGATACCTTCCAGCAGCCAGGCGGGTTGTTTGTCGTATTTATCCCCAAGGGAGCGGTACAGCATGATATGCGCCAGTTCGTGTGGAATTTCCGACTCCAGTTCCCTCGCCTGGCTGGAGCCGGGCGCAATCGACACCAGTGCGACTCCCAGTTCCGGGCTGGCATGTCCGCCAACCCATTCCTGTCCGCCCAGCATCAGCGTGGCTTGCAGGTCGGCCTCGTTCGAGTAGATATACAAGTCTACGGGTTCGGTGAGCGAAACCTGGATCAGTTCATTCATGGATATCATGCCCGCGGCGGCAGAATCGAGCGCGGCGGCGCCAAATGCGTCGTCGCCCGCATACCAATGTACGGTGACATTGTTCCTGCTCATTTCGCGCCATGGAAAGCGGTTGTCGTTGTATGGAAAGGTGATTGCCACACTTGTATAGGTTTGCCCGTCGGTCAGCGTGGCTTGAAACCAAAACACGACCCGGCTGAAGGGCGGAAGGACATTCAACGAGGCATCGTAGGTGTAACTCACTGTGCCATCCTCCGCCACCTGCACAGTCTCCACGCGGGTAACGGTCTCGTCGACACCGCGAAAGAGAAGCGAAGCCTGTTCGATGGGAAGGGAGGACTTGATTCTGGCCGAGAAGGTGATGGTCTGTCCAAAGTTGACGCTGACCGTTGCGTTTTCCACTTCGATCCCACCCTGGGCCTGGGGCGCGCCCAATGGAATGGATGCAACCATCAGCAGGATCAACACTGCGTTGAAAACCAGTTTGCGTGGATGAGACATTTCGTTACCTCGCCAAATAAACGATCAACGGCGTCAATGTCAGCGGACTCAACACCGTGCCTAGAAAGACGATTGCCGTTACGAGCGCCGGCTCCAGTTTATATTCGGTTGCCACGACCGTTGTCGCCACTGCCGCGGGCATGGAGGCTTCGAGCACGGTTCCCTGCCGTTCCGCACCCTGCATACCGAAAAGGCCTGCAAGCAACAAGCCGGTCAGCGGACCCAGCAGGAGTTTGACCAGCACACCCAGTCCCAGCGCGCGAAAACTGTGCGACCACTGGATGCGGGTCAATTCCAAACCGAGCAAAATCAACATCACGGGAATCGCGCCGTTTGCGGCTATCTCAATTGTACGTGAAACCGGCAAAAATAGGCCGGTTCCCGTCCATTTGAGGAGCAGGGCGATGACGACGCCATAAACCACGGGAACCTTGAACAATCCAAGCAGGGCAGACTTGAAATCCATGTGTCCGAGGGAGGCGATCACCACGCCGACCGTGTTGAACAGAATGGTGGTGGTTACATAGAAAAGCGATGCCGCTGCCAGCGCATCGTCACCAAAGGCGAACTTGGTCAACGGAAGCCCATAGTTGCCCGTGTTGCCGAATGCAACAGTCAGGATGACTGCCAGCAAGTACGGCCTTTCCAGCCGGAACAGTTTGCCGAGCAGGAAGGCCAGCAATCCCATCACGGCAATCAATGAGGCTGTAAAAGCAATGGTCGTAAGCGTCTGACGCAGATTCAAGGTGCTTTTCATCATCAAGTCGAACACAAGCAGCGGACTGAAGACATAGAAGACCACGCGCCCCAGCGAACGGGAATCCACAGTGAGCAGTTTGCCAAGCAAAAAACCCGCCCCGCTGACGAGCAAAATAGGCAGCAGGTTGTTGGCGAAGGTCGTTAAAAGTTCGTTGAGAGACATGAAATGTTTTTTGCTTTATCTCTCCACGCTCATCACGCCACCCATGGCATTCATGTTCAGCATCCACACACTGCCGATTTCATACTGCCGAAATTCGCTGACCGAGTCTGGCGTGTATTCCTTTCGCCCATCGGAGGTGCTGAACGTCACGCTCAAGGTGTTGATGGATTCTCCGGTCCGCTGGTTGCTGGTGATTCCAGGGTTTTCGTAAACGGGGTTGTTGTCGTTGCCGCTCAAATCATAGGTTTGGATCGTCGTCCACTCGTCGTGCATATAATCGCAGTATTTTTCGCTCTCTGTATGACATTCCTTCACGATTTCCGCGTAGCCGTTACCCTGATCGACCGTTTTTTCTTCGCAAACTTCCTGGCTTTCGGTGTGACATGAAACATTATACGCGTCGGAGGGCGGACTGCCGCGTTCGTTGGAATAATTTACAGGGCGGATTTCCTGCACCGCCACCGAGGTCTGCCACTGCAAGTTGGTCACCGTCCCTTTGACCGATTTCGAGGGGATGGCAAAGAGCAAAATGACGGCGATACAGCAGATCATGAGCAGGGCGCCAATGCCGCCAAGTAACCACCAGTTGACCTCTTTGACGGGAGCGGCCGGTTGTGCCGGGGGCCGAACAGGAGCAGGCGACGCCTGTTGCAGGGGAGCGCCGCACTGTTTACAGGTTGTCGCTGTTCCCGGGTTTTCAGTTCCGCAATTGTTGCAAGTGAGGACCTTGGGAGGGGGCGGAACGGCTTGCAGTACCTGCCCCGACTGACGTCTTTGTCCTTCCTTCAAATCACCCCCGCATTGGGAACAGGTGACCGCCGTGGCTGGGTTGCGCGTGCCGCAAAATCCGCAGTGGATGTCGGCACCGGCCTTTGCGGCTTCGATGGATTTTTCATCCGTGACGACTTTCTCGTCCGCCGCGCGCTGGAATTTGACGTGGTCGGGCTGGGCCGCGCCGCAATTTCGGCAGGTTTTTCTTGAACCTCCATTTCTGCTATTACAGTTTGGGCATATCCACTCGAGTTCTACGAATTTTCTGTCTTCGTTCTTTTCCATTTTCTACTCCTTGCTGTTTCCAGTTCACGGCAATTTTACATTGAAACGGGAGAGATGCAGGTGGTTCGGAAGTTACGATTTTGTGTAAATCAAAAAGCCCCCGAGTTTCCTCGAAGGCTCGATCTTCATATGCGGGTATTCACTGTGACAGGTCTATAGCCTCGCCGCCGTATTCGCCTTTGACGGAATAAGTTCCATCCGCAGTGTTGTCAGTGTAAACGAGACTGCCTTCCTTCACGCCGGTGACTTGTGTCTCATAGGTGATGACGCTGGCATCGTAGTCATAGGTTCCACTGCCCGTGAGCGCAAACCCCTTGACGTATTCACACTTGTCGAAAGTATACGCTTCTCCCGCGTCGCCGGGTCCGAAGGTGAAGGAACCGCCAAACGGACAGGCCACGGAAACATCTTCGGTAAACAGGCCATAGAAGTATTCGGCTTGAAGTTGTATATCGGTTTCGATTGCCTGGAAGGTTTCCAGCACATCCGCATAATCTCCGGCGTTTTGCTTGATGAGCGGCTCATAGGCGCGGATGACGTCCGTGCCCCAATCTTCGCAGACGATTTCGCGTTCAGCAGGAAGCGTCCCGTCCACCATGAAATCGGAAATATATTTATCCGGGCAGTCGAATCCCCATCCGTAGATGGAGTGACGTCCGCCTTCGACATAGAGATGATATCCATTGTCCAGTCTTTCAAATACCGCCTTGCCTTCCTCGAAGGGCGTGGCTGGGTCGAGCGTGGCGTTCAACACAAAGGTCGGAACGCCTTCGGCTTTCAATGGCGGGGTTGTCGGAACTTCCTTCGGCGAACTTGGCCAGAACGCGCAGCTCAAACCGGTATATATGCTGCCGTCGAGACGCGGTATGGTTCCGTTGGAGTCCTGTCCCGCTTCGATGGTCTTTGCAATTTTCTCCTCCTGCGTGCCGGAAAAAAAAGAGTCGTCGGTGCAGAGCACGCTGAGGAACATCGTGTCGGAAAAGGTTGGGTCACCGATGTATTCAAATGTAACGGGATCAATGGTCATGTTCTCATAGCCCAGCCGCGCCATTGGGATGAAGTCTCCGCGGTTGGCAGCGGCCAGTGCGCGCAGGAACAGCATCCTGCCGCTTAGGGAATACATTTGATATGCGGTCGTGTATTCCCATTGGTTGAAAGTGAAGTTGCGTTTGACCTTTGCGCCCGATGGCAGGGGGAATTCATACGCAACCGGGTTCTCGGAAATCTGTTTGGCGAGTTTGTCGTAAACGGCCACCGTCTCTCCACCCATATCGGCGGCGCATGCGGAGTCTGCTTTGCAGGCTTCGAGTGTGGCAACCAACACTTTATCGAAGGCCTTTTCCTGCGAAAGCGAACCCTGTTCGCCGTTCAACGTCAGGTCGCTCGTCCCATCGAGAATCAAACCGGAGAGATGATCTGCATGAACGGCAGCGTAGGTCTGCGCGACGGCCGTCCCGTAACTGACGCCGTACAATATGAATTTATCGTCGCCGATGGCCTGGCGGAAGGATTCGATGTCTTCCGCAATCTGGTCTGTACCGTAGAAGGAAAGTTTCGCTGGTTCAATGCCGATCTCGGCGACGCAGTCCTCCGCGTATTTGCGGGCGTTGTCAATGGCTTTCTGTTGTTCTGCCGGGGTATCGTAGCCTTCCTTGCCGGCCTGGTCGAACTCATTCAGGTAGCGCATGAAATCGGCTTCGTATGCCTTGGGACAGGACAGCGGGCTTGATAGCCCGATGCCGCGCTGGTCGAAGTACACGATATCGTAGTGTTCGAGAATGCCTTCGGAGAACCAACTCAAGCCGCCGCTGCTGATTCCTTCTCCGCCCGGTCCGCCCGGAAAGGCCTGAATAAACATTCCTTTACGTTCGCCTGTGGCGGGGGAAACCGCGAAGACTACGTCCAGCGTCTCGCTGTTTGCGGAGTCAAAATGATCGAGCGGGACCTGGATAGTGACGCAAGTGAAATCGGGATTTTCGTCGCAGGGCGCGCCGCCCAACTCTTCGAGTTTTGTGGAAATCCCGCCGGTTGCGGGCGCTTCAGTCACAGGCACACTGGGTTCTTCCGGAGCCGGTGTGGGAAACAGAAAATTACACGCCAGCATGAATATTACGAATACTGTTAAAAACATAAACCTCTTCTTCATTTGATCTCCTTTGATTTGTATGCTGAAAGTGTACAACAAAATGTCCCGGATCAAACCGCCCGATTTTCCTATGTTCCGATCCCATGCCATTTGCGGACATGGGCAATGCGCGACTCGTGATCCGACTCACGGCGCGGGAACGGATCGGTCACATCCTGACTTAACTTCGAGTTGGTCAATGCGTCGAAGACCGCCGCTGACCCGTTGGCAACGTTGACCGGGTCATAGCCGCCTTCCAACACGAAGACAATCTTTCCCGCGCAATACTCTTCGGCAAGGTCAACCAGTTTTCGTGAGAGGGTGAAAAAGCCCCTTGTGGATAACCCCAGCGACGTGAGTGGATCGTTCCAATGCGAGTCAAAACCGGCGGAGACAAACAACATCTGCGGACGAAACTTCTCCACAACAGGCTTGTAGATTTCATCCGCCACGCGTGCAAAGGCCTCGTCTCCGGCAAACGCATCGAATGGAATATTGACCAGCCGTCCACGGGCGCGGGGTGCGTCTTCGATCCCGCCTGTGCCGGGATAGATTCCCCACTGGTGAGTCGAGACGAACCCAAAACGTTCATCATCCAAACAGGCTGCTTGCGTGCCGTTACCGTGATGCGCGTCATAGTCGATCACCATGATTCGCTCCAAGGGTGGACGATCATCCGCCCCTGCAAGGGCTTCGCGAGCCGCAATGGCAATATTGTTGAAGATGCAAAACCCCATCATCTTGTTTGGCTCTGCGTGATGCCCCGGCGGGCGGACAATGGCAAAGGCGTTGTTGGCGTCACCGTTCAACACCGCGCGTGTGCAGGCGATCACTCCGCCTGCCGCCAGCAAGGCATCTTGATAGGATGTCTGCGTAACATAGGTGGGGGCGTGGTCGACGATGTTTGTCCCTTCTTTACAGATTTCCTCGATGGCTTTGACAAGTTTTGGATGATGCGCCCGCGCCGCTTGATCTTGTGTTGCGGGCAATGCTTCTATCTGCTCCACGTTCGAAAGACGCGCAAACAGCGGCTTCAATTCATCCAATCTGCCCGGACTTTCGGGATGGTCAGGGTAGCGATGTTCATGCGAAGGGACGAATGTGTAAACGGTTTTCATTTGACCTGCTCAGAGAAGATGGGGAAGCGCGGTGGAGAAGGCGTATGAATGGCTTTCCGCGCGCGTCATCCGTTCATAAACCAGTCCGCGCCATACATGTTTATAAATATGCTGATCAGAACAAGGACGACGAAATGCCATGGAATTTTCCTGTCAAATCCGACGGCTATCAAGGCTATCAGCGGTGTCAGCATGTCGAGGACGTAGCGGTAACCAAACTGGTGGGCGCCGGTGGTATGGTACATGCTGAGCAGGGCGATGTTGAAAAAGACCGCTGTCCACGCGCCAATGACCCACCATTGTTTGGGGTAACGGTGGAACAGGTATACCAGGGCGGGCGTGGTCAAAAAGACGCTCATGCCTGTGGCTGACGGTTCAATTGGCCAGCGACTGTTGGGGTTGTACCAGGGCATCTCGAGAAACATGACCGAGAGATTTCTGGGAATGAAATGAGGCGAGAATACGCCCCATGTTTGCGCGTTGTAAACGATGTCGGCTCCGGCATTGACTGTGGTATATCCGAAATCCAAAAAGTCTTCGAACCTCGCGTAGTTATAAACCAGCAATCCAGCCACGGCAAGCGCAATTGGAGGTATCGTTTTCAAGGTCCAAGACGCGGCCTGCTTTAATTCCACCCTTCCCTGGTTTTCCTTCAGGATTTGCATCGCAATTGCAAAAACAAAAGGCCAGGACATCAAACTGTTGGGACGTGATGTCATGGCAATGCCAATAAAGACCCCCGCCAGCCACGGTGACCAGGAACGCAGCGACGAGTAGGCCGCCAGCGCCAAAAACAGCACATTGAGAATTTGACTGACATACCACCCGCGCCCGCTGATGCCGACCCAAAGATGGGGAGTGCCGAATAAAAACAAAGCGACCATAAGGAGGATTCCGCTGCGCGGGATTTGAATCCATTTGCGCGAATCGAGTTCCTTCAAGATCAGAAACACAAGCACCCCATTGACGGCGCTGAAGAACATGGATACGAGACTGGTGCTGATATTCTCCGCCCCAAATAGCCAGGCAAGGGGCATCATCAAAACCGCGGGCAGGGGCGGCATGGGTACGTACCAATTCCCCTTGTAAAAGGTCAGGTCGTGAATATAAGGCGGATTCTCCAAAAACAATTTACCCTGGAGGAATTGCCCGGCCAGTAAATCCCAAAAAGAATATTTGGTCTTGTTGACCCAGCCGATCAGCGCTGCAAAGTGCCTGTAGAGGAAGAAGGTGAACAGGAAAAGCAGCGCCGCGAGAAGGATTTGTTCAGCCGCCCGAACCGTTTTTTCCTTCGATACCGCCTCGTTGTACGTGGACTTGATCAATAGGGTCAAAAATAAGCACAGGAAAAACAACCATAGAAATAAATTGTCAAGTTGCTCCCACCACGGACGCAAGAATTTCATCATCTTCAATGAAGGGGGAATCATTGCCAGAATCGTTATGCCGATCATTAGCGCCAGGAAATAGAGGAATACCAATCCCGTAGGCGCCCAGCCGCTTATCAAGGTTTCAATACCCTTTCCTTCCGCTCTCGACCTTGAGTTGACCCACAAAATCGCCGCGACGTTTACTATCCAAAAGAAGATAAATCCAACTCCCAGCGCCAGCCGCCTGGACGATAGTCCAAACAAAAACTGGTTTTCCGCTTCGGAAGTCGGTCTGAGAAAAATGAAAATCAAAACAGCCCCTGTCGCGGCTAGGATTCCCAACAGCAGGGACGCATATCTTTGCGCAGTATCGAATAACTTTTTTGCCATGTATGTCTTATCCATTTAATCTGACCGCTTTCCCCATCTCTTGAGACTTGCGCGCCGCAATCGCCATTTGCAAGGCGCGGATGCCATCCTCCAAACCGCAAATGGGTTGCGCCTTTCCACGCGCCACTTCAATGAAATGTCTTGTCTGCGCGATGAACAACTGGTTGCGCTCGAAATCTTCGGGTGGGGAAAAGGATTCAGAAACAGGAGCAGGCGGCTGGGCGGAGTAAGAACCAAAATCAGCGGGCATGGTTTGAAGATGCAGGATGCCATCTGCATTGTCCCATCTCAAAGTGCCGTTGGTGCCGACAATTTCCAGCCGATGTACAGGCGGACGTTGGACATAGTTCAAATGCACGCCGCCGATTGCTCCGCTGGAAAACTTCAAGCCAATCTCAGCCGCGTCCTCAACATCCACTTCGAGCGGGGAAAGACGTCCGTTGAAAGACCAAAGCGATTCGACTTCGCCCAGGATGAAACACAGGTAATCCAGCGGATGTGTGAGGGTGACGATCACCCCACCGCCCAAGTCCGCGCGGGCGGCATAACTCTGACGGTAGTCCTCCCAGGGATGCCAGTTGGGGAGGTACTCGCCCCAATGCGCGTGGACGGTCAACACTTTGCCGAGCGCGCCCGACTGAATCAACTCCCGCGCCTTGTTAAGCGTGGGATGGTAGCGGAATTGAAACCCAACCAGAATTTTGCTTCCACTTTTTTGCGCGGCTTGCTGCAAAATGTCCAGCCGCTCCAGCGAATGAGACACTGGCTTTTCGAGCAGGATGGCGCATCCAGCTTCGGCAGCGGGAATCGCAACATCCAAGTGAAGCGCAGTTGGATTTGCCACGATGACCGCATCGGGTTTGTGTTTTTTGAGAGCTTCCTGCAAGTCGGTTTCGACCGGATAACCCGCCAACTCGTCATCGGACAGGGTGGCGCGATGCGAGCGCAGGAGGACAATACCCTTTTCGCCGAGGGCGATCAGGTTGCGAAAGTGACGGCGTCCAATGGAGCCAAGACCGGCAATGAGAAATTTGGTGGATGGGGGATTGGTAGACTGGGTCATGGTAAAGTTGGTAGATTGGGACATGGTAAATTGGTAAGTTGGTAGATTGGGGATTAGTTGGTGGACGATGGCAAATCGCTCGCGGTATAAGATGAGCCTTCTTCCTTTATGGCACGTTCCCCGTACTCCTGTTTTCCTTGTTGTTGGGCGCGGACATAACGTATGTAACCGTTTAGCGAACGTAATGCCGAGTGGCATAATTCTCTTTGTCGGGGCAATTCATCCTGTGTGTACTTTTGATCGTCAATGGCAATCAAGGCGCTCAAAACTTCCATCAATGAACCGCGAGCAATGTAATAAAAGCGAAGGGTATCCAGGTAATGATAACGACCGTATCCTTCCGCGATGTTTAAAATGATACTGGTTGAAGCGCGGCGTAACTGGTCGGCAAGGTTGTACTTTTCTTGAATTGGCAGAAGCGAGGCAACTTTATAGCCTTCACGAAAAACATTTAGCGCGAGTCGATAACACTCCAAATCTTCAAATCCGCGCATTTCCTTCTCAGCCATCTTCCATTTCCTTTACCAATCTATCAATTTACCAACTACCAATTTACCAACTACCAATTTTCCGACTCCTCGTACTTCCACTTGACCAACATCGCGCCCGCAACTTCCTTGAAAACAGCCTTGTCCTTTTCAGAGAACAAGCGCTGCCAGTTGCCAGCCTGTCCTTTCGGGAGGAAGGAGGCGATGTCTTCGTTGCGCTTCGACTGCCATTCTTCATCGGGGTTGGAGGACATTTCGTCGCGCAGGGTCTTGTCGAGCCCGGGGTCGATGCCCTTCACGCCGAGGAAGTTCCAGAGCTTGGTCATCTCATCGAAAGGTTGGGTCAACACGTCTTCGTAGCGAAGGTCGAAATAGGCTTCGCCGAAAAGCCTGCGACCTTCGTCTTCGGTCTCGGTCAAATCCTTGACCCAGTCGGCTGCTACGCGGCGGATGAAGGTCTCGGTAAAAATCGAACGGGAGCCGTCGGCAAACGGAGCAGGATCCGCTTTCAGCGCGGCAATGATGCGCCTGTCTTCCGAGGTTAGGAATTTCGATTCCTCCACAAAATTGCGGAAGCGCTCCGAGATCAGCACATCCCGCCCGTCGCGGACAATGTTAACCATTTTCGCGTCGGGATAAATTGTGTGCATGTCACGCACCGCCTGACCGTGAATCGTGGATGAAGGGCTTTTGTCGCCGACGATCATTTTGCCTTCGCGAAGGGCATCGCGTTCCATAATGAAATCCGCAACGGAACGCAGGACGAGCGGAGAAAGGTCGCGTCCCTGATTCCAGCGGTTCGACTTGCGCGTCAGCCATTCCTCGACTTCGGGCGTGTTGACCAGCGACTTGAGCAGGGGACGGCGGGTGAAGAAGTGCGCCTGATAGTTGCAATGCACTTCGGGGTGCAGGCGGACAAGACGCATGAGCAGGGTCGTGCCGGAGCGGGCATGACCAAAGATGAAAAATTTTTTGCGTGGAAAAAAAATCCGTATCTCGGCAACTTCCTCCGCCGTGATGTCGGGGATGGGGTTGCGCCTGTTCTTTTTTTGTTCGCCGCGCAGGAGGATTCTGGCGGCGTGCTTAAAGCGGCTGAAAAACGACATGGGTCTCCTATCGGCTTGATTTTACTGGAAATGGGGATGAAGATGAGCGCCAAAGTTTTGCAGTCCGGTTCCGGGGATCAACCGGGGCATATGCCCGCTATTGACATCATTGCTTTACGACCACTTTGTCCCAGAGTATGTTGGTCGAATCTTTCAACAGGTAAACTTTGATTTTCTCCCCGATGAGCGCATACACGTAATCTTCCTGCAAATAAGGCGCGGCTTCGGCGTCCGTGCCCTCCCATATCGATACAATCACATCGGGCTTTCGTTGTCCAATGGTGTAGGCATAATCCCATTTCATGTGGCCGGGTCGCATAAAGGGAATATCGGCAATGCTCATCGGCGTGCGCACGTTTTGATGCGCGATGTATGGGTCGGTCTTGCCGAGGATGTCGATTGCGTAGCGGTCCGGAAGCAAATAGGGGATTGTCCCCGCGCCGACCACTGCGACTGACGCCCCGGGACGGGTCACATTTTCGATGGCAAGCGCCACTTGCAGGTTGCGGTCATTTCCCGCCACATAATCGGGACGCCTCGCAAGACTCCAGCGTTCGATGGATTTCCATTCGCCGATCAATGCGTTGAAGTTGAGAAGCGAAAAGAAGAAAAAAACGATATATGCGGCCCGCCAGCCGGTTTCGAAGAACCAGCCTTCCTTTGTATTCAAGAATGGGAATGCCTGTTTGAACAATTGCACAGACGACCATCCAAAGGCCGCAAAAAACAACGGCATGGCAATGACGATATATCGATTTGCGCCGCCGTGATTTTCCCACGCATCCCCGCCCACATAAACGGAATAGGCCGCCTGTCCAATGAAGATGAGCGCAAGCAGAAGCACCTTCCAGTTGCGGCGAAAAAGGAAAAGCGTGAAGGGCAGCAGGAAAAGAACCCAATTGGAATAATAGGCGAACTGCACCAGGGCATATAACCCGCGCAGGATTCTCAAGGTAAAACGCCAGCCCTCCACTTTGAGGTAGTAGGTGTTGGGAAGCATCTCTCCATAATAGAGATAACGCGCCAGGGTCTGCCCGCCCAATGAAAGCGCCAGCAGGCCAATCCCCCATAACAAATGTTTCTTGCGGCTCTCCTTTTGCGTAAAGAACAAGACGGCAAGAATAATAATATATGGGATTGCCATGTCGAAACGGACGAGGGTGGAAACGAAGAGCAAAACGTAAATGGAACCTGTAAAGCGGTTTTCGCTTTTTAGAATCAGCCAGAACGCCGAAGTAAGCAGAAGCGTAAGCAGGCTGACTTCCATACCCAGTAACCCGTACGAGTTAAGCGGGGCATAGAATGCGGTGAGCGCCACGGCGGCGAGCATCGAAAAAAGATCGCTGGTAAAACGCTCGACAATGCCCCTTACAAAAAACAGGTTGAGGGTCAGGAGCGCGGCGCCAAAGACCTGGATTATCAGGCCCGTCTGATGCAATCCAATCGGCAGAAGATGAACGAACGCCATCAAACCCACCCAAAGCGGATTGCTGAAACCTTCCACGCGTTCACCCGCGTTCCAGACGGGTCCCAGTCCGTGGGCGAGGTTATAGGCATAGCGCATCGATATCATCGCATCATCGAAAAGAACGTAATAGGTTTTGCCTTCAACCACAAAACTGGTCGCCCCAATATACCGCTGACAATAATAAATATAACCAAACACAAGCGCGGCAAACAGCAAATTGCGAAGGAATTTCGTGTCCATGATTTTGGGATTATATCGCAGGCTTCCAAAATTCATTGACTGAATTTTGGAGTATAATTTGCCACTGTGATTGAAAACCCGCGGCAACGACTGAAGTCGTTACTACACTAAATTATGGAGCAAAAAATGGCAAAAGCAAAACTCATCCCCCCCTATGGCGGCAAACTGGTCAACCTGATGGTTGAAGGCAGGGAACGCGAGGAACTCCTCGCCCGCGCCGGCAAACTGCCTTCGATCAAAATCACCATGCGCAACATGTGCGACCTGGAATTGCTCGCCACTGGCGGCTTCTCCCCGTTGACCACCTTCATGGGCAAGGCGGATTATGACCGCGTCCTGCGCGAAATGCGGCTGGCAGACGGTACCCTCTTCCCGCTGCCCATCACGCTGACGGCTGATCCCAAGGAGTTGCCGACTGTCGGCGAAGAACTCGCGTTGCGCAGCGCCAACTTCGACCTGCTGGCTGTGATGACTCTCGAAGAGGTCTATCACTGGGATGCCGAGACCGAAGCCGCGCTGGCTTACGGCTCGACCGATTCCAAGCACCCGATGGTCTCCGAAATGGCGCGCTGGAACAAGGTCTGCATCACCGGTCCGATGAAAGTCGTCAACCTGCCCAAGTATTACGACTTCATCAACCTGCGCCACACCCCCGCCCAGGTTCGCGCCATGCTCGAAGAAATGGGACACGACAACGTCGTCGCCTTCCAGACCCGCAATCCCCTGCACCGCATCCACGAAGAACTGACCAAACGCGCCGCGGCGAAGGTCAAAGGCTCGCTCATCGTCCACCCTGTCGTCGGCATGACCAAGCCTGGTGACGTGGATCACTACACCCGTGTCCGCACCTACAAGGCGTTGGTCGATAACTACTACGACAAGAAAGACACCATGCTCAGCCTGCTCCCGCTGGCGATGCGCATGGCTGGACCCAAGGAAGCCCTGCTTCACGCCATCATCCGCCGCAATCACGGCGCGAATCACTTCATCGTCGGGCGCGACCATGCGGGTCCCGGAAACGATTCTTCGGGCAAGCCATTCTACGGTCCGTACGATGCCCAGGAAATCATGACCAAGTACGAAGCGGAACTCGGCGTCAAGATGGTCCCGTTCGAGATGCTGGTCTACCTCCCTGACGAGAATCGCTACGTCGAAGAGAAGGATGTGCCGAAGGGCGCAAAGACTGCCAACATTTCGGGAACCCAGGTCCGCGACAACTATCTCGCCAAGGGCAAACTCCTGCCTGAATGGTTCACCCGCCCCGAGACGGCTGAAATCCTGCGCGAGATGTATCCCCCACGCCACAAGCAGGGATTCTGCATCTGGTTTACCGGCTTGAGTGGCTCGGGCAAATCTGCCACCAGCGAAGTGCTCACCACCCTGCTGCTGGAACGCGGGCGTGAGATTGCCATCCTCGACGGTGATGTGGTTCGCACCCACCTGAGCAAGGGACTTGGCTTTAGCAAGGAAGACCGCGATACCAACATTCTGCGCATCGGCTTTGTGGCTGGCGAAATCGTCCATGCGGGCGGAGCGGTGATCTGCGCCGCCATCAGCCCGTATCGTGCCACTCGCGCCGAAGCCCGTAAGATGGTCGGCGAGAACTTCGTCGAAGTCTACATGGATACTCCCGTCGAAGTCTGTGAACAACGCGACGTGAAGGGTCTGTACGCCAAGGCGCGCCAGGCGTTGGCAGACGGCAAACCGATGGGCTTCACCGGTGTGGATGATCCCTATGAGCCGCCCATCGAACCCTCGATCACGCTCAAAGGCTTTGGCGCTTCCGCCGAAGACAATGCCCGCAAGATCATGGCTTATCTGGAAGAACAAGGCTACATCCTCAAGCAAGCCTAATTGATCCTGATTTGGAGACGTTCCTGCGCCCCTGCCAGGGGATGGGGAACGTCTCTATTTTTATGGAGTCAAAAGTCTCCTGACGTTTGACGTTTGACTTTCCAACGCGGGAGTCGTTGGAGTCCAGCCCATAATCTATTTCTGATAAACTTACCGCATGAACCGTTTTTCAAGGTCCCAACTTCTTTTCATGATCGCCCTGGGCTTGATTGCCGCAGGCGCGACGGGCTTGATTCTCTACAGCACCCCCGAAGGGCTGGGACTTTCCGACGATTCGATTGGCTACATTGCGGGAGCGCGCAGCATCCTCAGTGGACAGGGCTACCGCGAAGCCTGGCTTGCCAGCAACGGACCTGTCACACACTTCCCGCCTGGTTTTTCAGCTGCATTGGCTTTGGTCGGTCTTAGCGGACTCGATCCACTGCGTGGCGCGCGTTTTCTGAATGCGCTGTTGTTCGGCGCAAATGCTCTTTTGCTTGGAGTCATCGGCTGGCGGATGACCAGTTCAAAGGTTACGGGCGTGACGGCGGCTTTGCTGTTTGTGGTCAACGCCTCTTTGTTCAATGCCCATGCCGTGGCGATGAGCGAGCCGTTGTACATCTTTTTCAGCCTCGCCGCTTTTTTGACTTTTGCCGAATATTTTCTCCAATCCCCCTCTCCCTCAGGAAGAGGGCAGGGTGAGGGCTGGCTGATTGCGGCTGGGGTTCTCGTCGCCTTTGCCTATCTGACGCGTTACGCGGGACTTGCCATGCTTGCCACTTTTATTGTGGCTCTAATTTTGTTGCACGACACATGGAAGAAAAAGTTAACCAGCGCGGGCATTTTCCTCATCAGTTTCCTGCCCTTCATGATTGGCTGGGCAGTCCGTAACATGCTCGTTGCCGACAACGCCACGAATCGCACGATGGTCTATCACCCGCTCACGGCGGAGAACGTTCAAACAGGGATTTACAACATCTCGGAGTTTTTGATTCCCGTCGAAGACTGGCGGCGGGCGTTGATGCAAATCCCCAACTTCTTCCTCAACGTTTCCGCGACGCTTGTTCTTGTTCTACTCATTTGGGTTGCGACCAAAGGACTGAAAAAGTTCTTCCTGCCAAACAGCGAACCCCCGGAAATTTTGTCTTTCACCAACGGACTTTATATCTTCGGCTATCTCGCGTCCATTTTTTCGACCATGTTGTGGTTCGATGCCGCAACGAAGTTTAAACTCCGCATCCTTTCGCCTGTCTATGTTTCCCTGCTCGTTCTTCTGGTTTTGCTCTTGCATTGGGCATGGCAAAACCGTAATGTTATCTTGCGCGGGCTTATCGTTCTTTTGACAATCGGCATTATCGGTCTCTCTGCCTACGACACCTCGGCTTTCGTGACCAAACTCCACAAAGGCGGGCAGGGCTATGCCTCCTTCAAATGGTATGATTCCGAGGCGATGGCTTTCCTGCGCGGGCTTCCTGAAGGGACCGGCATCTACACCAACCAGCCTGGTCCTGTTTACCTGTACACGGGCCGCCCGACTTACGTTTTGCCTGACCGTGTAGATGGCGTCACAGGGTTGCCGCGTGAAGGTTATGTCAAAGGTGTGCAAGCCCTTCACGAAGATGTGCTTTCGGGAAATGCCGTGCTGGCGCTCTTCAAGTTTGGCTCGGAGGACGAGGAAGTTCAGTCCGTGTACATGGATCTTGCCGAAGGCTTGTACCTCGCTCACAACTCGCGCGGAGATAAGATTTACACGGCTTTTCCATAACTCTGAGACCTGACAGGTTTCTGAAAACCTGTCAGGTCTTTTACAGAAGGAACTCACATGACCATTTTCGATAAATTCAATTTGAAAGATAAAGTTGCCGTCGTCACAGGCGGAGTCGGTCTGTTGGGCGTGGAATTTTGCAAGACGCTCGCCGAAGCGGGTGCGGCAGTCGCTGTGATTGACTTGAACGCCGATGCCGCCGTCAAAGTTGCGGATGGACTCGCCCAAAGCGGATTCAAAGCAAAGGGCATCCCCACCGACATCACCAAACCCGACTCGGTCAACGGGATGGTTGATTCTGTTCTCAAGGCTTTTGGCAGGCTCGACGTTTTGGTGAACTCCGCCGCCCTCGACCCCAAGTTTGACCCCGACGCCGCCTCCAAAGGCATCGCCCCCGGCGCATTCGAAGACTATCCGCTGGAACAGTGGAACGCCGCCATGAACGTCAACCTGACGGGGATGTTCCTCGTCACGCAGGCTTGTGTCACGCCGATGATCGCGCAGGGTAAAAAGGGCAGCATCATCAACATCTGCTCGACCTATGGGCTGAACGGTCCCGACCAGCGCATCTACATCAAGGACGGCAAACGTGTGGCGTTCAAGCCTGTCTACTACACCACCACCAAGGCGGGCGTGATGGGATTTACCAAATACCTCGCCGCGTACTATGCAGGGACTGAAATCCGCGTGAACGCGCTGACCCCAGGCGGCGTGTTCAATAATCACGAAGAATATTTTGTCACCAATTATTCCGCCAAGACCATCCTCGGACGCATGGCAAAGAAGGACGAAATGAACGGCGCCCTGCTCTTCCTTGCATCCGACGCCTCTTCCTACATGACGGGCAACAACGTCATCGTGGATGGCGGTTGGACGGCGTGGTAGGTTGGTAAATGGTAGTTACTAATCACCAATTACAAATTATCAAACACTTATGACCGAAATACTTGCCCTCATCCCCGCGCGCGGCGGCTCGAAAGGGATCCCGCGCAAGAACGTCCGCTCCTTTGCAGGCTATCCGCTTATCGCGTGGAGCATCGCGGCGGCGAAGCAACCCAGCCTCGTGACCCGCGTCATCGTCTCAACGGACGATGAAGAAATCGCCGCTGTTGCCCGCGAGTGGGGAGCCGAGACCCCCTTCCTACGTCCTGCTGAATTTGCCCAGGATAAAACCACTGACCTACCCGTCTTCGAACATGCGCTCAAATGGCTGGAGGAGATTGAAGGTTATTATCCTGAAATTGTGATTCAATTGCGACCCACTTCGCCCATCCGCCCACTCACGATGGTGGATGATGCCATACGCATTCTGCTTAACCATAAAGATGCGGACTGCGTGCGCGGCGTTGTGCCCGCCGCCCAAAACCCGTTCAAGATGTGGCGCTTCAACGGCGAAGGTAAACCGTTGAAGCCTCTGCTGGAAGTGGAAGGAATCGCGGAACCGTACAACGCGCCGCGTCAAATCCTGCCGCCCGTCTACTGGCAGACGGGACACATCGACGCCATCCGTGTCTCGACCATTACCAGCAAAAAGTCCCTGACAGGCGATGTCATCTATCCGCTGGTCGTTGACTCGAAATATACGGTGGACATCGACAACCTCTCCGATTGGGTGAAATACGAAGCCTTGGTTTACAGTGGGTTGGAAATGGTCTCGCCAGGGAATCCGCGCCGCCCCGTGCCTGAAACAATCAAGTTGATCATCACCGATTTTGACGGTGTGATTACGGACAACCACGTCATCACCGACCAGGATGGCAGGGAAATGGTTCTTGCTTCACGTGGCGACAGTATGCACATCAAGACCTTGCGTCAAACGGGAATCGAATTCATGATCCTGTCCTCTGAGGCGAATCCTGTGGTGATGGCGCGCGCCAAAAAGATGGGAGTGGAGGCAATTCATAACCTGGGGATGGAACATAAGGACCGTGCGATGCTCGAAATCCTCAAGAAAAAAAACATCGAGGCGGAAAATGTCATCTATGTCGGCAACGACCTGAACGATCTTCCCTGCTTCAAAATCGCAGGCTGGAATGTGGCGGTGGCAGATGCGGCTCCCGAAGTCATCCGCGCGGCAGACCATGTGTTGACGAAGAACGGCGGGCACGGTGCAATTCGGGAGTTGTGCGAATTAGTATTGAAGAAAATTTGATGTCATTGCGAGGGCAAAGCCCGAAGCAATCTCCGTGTTGATGATGAGATTGCTTCGCCGCCATGCGGCTCGCAATGACATAATTCTCAAGGAGAAAAAATGGCTCGTGAAATAAAATTTGGAAAACGAATGATCGGCGACGGTCATCCCACATACATTATTGCAGAGGCGGGGATCAATCACAACGGCGATCTGGACATCGCCAAGAGAA
Source organism: Anaerolineales bacterium (assembly GCA_034433295.1). Classification (GTDB taxonomy): domain Bacteria; phylum Chloroflexota; class Anaerolineae; order Anaerolineales; family Villigracilaceae; genus Villigracilis. The sequence goes on from DAOUAS010000226.1 coordinate 27,500, forward strand.
TCATCGATGCCGCCGCCCATGCGGGTGCGGATGCGGTCAAGTTCCAGAAACGCACCCCTGAAATCTGCACGCCACCTGACCAGCAAAAGCAGATGCGCGAAACCCCTTGGGGCTACATCACCTATCTTGATTACCGTTACAAAGTCGAGTTCAACGAAGAGCAGTACCGCGAGTTGGATCGCCATTGCAAGGAAAAAGGCATTGACTGGCTGGTCTCGGTTTGGGATGAACCTTCAGTGGATTTTATGGAGAAGTTCGACACACCCGCTTACAAACTCCCTTCGGCTTCGCTCACCGACCACAAACTATTGAAGCACGTCCGCAAGACGGGTAAGCCAGTCATCATCTCGACGGGGATGTCCACGATGAAGGAAATTCACAAAGGCGTGAATGCCGTCGGACTGGAAAACCTGGTCATCATGCACAGCACCAGCGCCTATCCCTGCCCGCCTGAGGAATTGAACCTGCGGATGATCGAAACCCTGCGCCGCGAATTCCCCGACACCCCCATCGGTTATTCTGGACATGAAGTTGGTCTTGTTCCCTCAGCCATTGCCGTGGCTTTGGGCGCGACCTCTGTCGAACGTCACATCACGCTCGACCGCGCCATGTGGGGCAGCGACCAGGCGGCTTCGGTGGAACCCGGCGGCTTCGAGAAACTGGTCAAATATATCCGCGTGACCGAAGCCTCCCTCGGCGATGGCGTGAAGAAGGTCTACGAATCCGAACTGGGTTCGTTGAAGAAGTTACGCCGCGTTGTAAACGAATAAACCCTTTCACCACGGAGGGCACAGAGACCACTGAGAATTTTATAAAAGACTTTATCGGTAATAATGTTTTTGGCGTCAAAACACCTATTTTCAAGGGTATTTTGCTTGTCAAGTTCTTATTTCCGATAGAGTCTAAAGAATCTCTGTGAACTCCGTGGTAAATCTTTTCTTTATGGCTATCACACAAAAACTCCGCCGTATCCTGCGACCCTACGGAAAAACCGCCCAGGCGATTCTGCGTTGGAAGCGGTTTTCCTTCAACGATGTTCCGCCCGTCTTTGGCAACTCCAAGCCCAAGAGCGGATCACACCTGTTGCTGCAAATCCTCAACGGCTTTACGCAGATCATGCCCTACCGCTACGTGGACGCCGACCCGATTCGGACGATCAAAAAGGATGGCGGGCGGAGATCGGCAGAGAAAGTTGCCTCTGATTTGCGAAACGTTCCGCAGGGTGTCATCGGCTGGGGTTATGTGGAAGCGTCGCCTGAAAATGTGGCAGTTCTGTGCCAGCCGAATCGCGTCAATTATTTCATCTACCGTGACCCGCGTGACATGCTTGTCTCTCAGGTCTTCTTTGCCACCGACATGCACGAAGAACACGGGATGCACGAGTACTACAAGTCCCTGCCTGATTTTGCGGCGCGGCTCAACGTGGCAATCACAGGCATTGACCGCGACGGGCTGAAAATGGTCAGCGTAAAACAACGTTATGAAGGCGTCTTTCAGTGGCTCGAACAAAAACACGTCATGTGCCTGCGCTTCGAGGATTTGATCAACAGCCGTGACGCCACATTGAACGCCATGCTCGATGAAGTGGAAAAGACGGGCTATAGAATCCCGACTCCGCGCGAGAAGGCGCTTGCCATTCTGGTGGATGCCATCCAGCCGAAAAAGAGTCACACCTTCCGCTCTGGGAAGACGGGCGGCTGGAAACAGCACTTCACTGACGAACACAAGCAGTTATTCAAGGATGTGGCGGGGGATTTGCTGGTCAGGCTGGGGTATGAGAAGGACAACGACTGGTAGGCTATGCTCAAAGAATTCTATACCCAACGCATCAAACGCGGGCTTGTCCGCAGACTCAATAATTTCAAAGTCGCCCGAGTCGCGCAGCTCGTAGCTCGCAACTCGCCACCCCCCTCTGGCGCACCAATTGTTTTCTTCAAAGCCTCCACCGGCATTGATGACCTTTCCTGGAACAGCGGTTTTCACCTGCTGACCTCGTGGGCGTTTCGTTTGCAGGGAGTTCCTGTCGCTTATTTTGTCTGCAATGCGGGGATGAGCAAATGCGTTCTGGGAACCAACCGCGACCACCCGCAAAAAGAACCGCCGTGCAAGTCATGCGTTTATCAGTCGAGGACGTTGTATGCGGGGACTCTGTCAAAGGTCGAAGGTCAAAGGTCGGGTGTAAATTGGTTCGATTTCCAACGCGAATCTGAGCTCGAACAAATTATTTCCAGCCTGGATGTCGAGAGCCTTTCACGCATCACGTATCATGACATTCCACTTGGGGCGCTCTGCCTGCCCGGTTTACGTTGGGTTCTGCGCATCCATCACTTGAATGATGATGAAAATACGCGCCATCTTTTTCGAGAATATATTTTGTCGGCGTGGAATGTGGCACGGAAATTCGCAGACTTCCTTGATCAGACCCAGCCGCGGGTTGTGGTGGTTTTCAACGGGCAGTTCTTCCCCGAAGCCGCCGCCCGCTACGTCGCCCGCCAGCGCGGACTGCGGGTCATCACCCATGAGGTCGGGCTCCAGCCCGCGACGGCATACTTCACCGAGGGCGAAGCTACTGCCTACCCGATTCACATTCCCGACGACTTTGAGATGAACGAGGCGCAAAACGCCAAACTCGACGCCTACCTTGCCAAACGTTTCCAGGGCGACTTTACGATGGCGGGTATCAAGTTCTGGGCGGATATGAAGGGATTGGATGAGGCCTTCCTGAAAAAGGCGGCGGGCTTCAAACAGATCGTCCCCATCTTTACCAACGTCATCTTCGACACCAGCCAGCCGCACGCCAACACCGTTTTCGAGGATATGTTCGAGTGGTTGGACGGGACGTTGGAGGTTATCCGCGCCCACCCTGAGACTCTGTTTGTCATCCGCGCCCACCCCGACGAGTTGCGGGTCCGCAAAGCCAGCCGTGAAACTGTGGGCGGATGGGTCGAAGCGCGCCGCGTGACCGACCTGCCCAATGTAGTCTTTGTCGCGCCGAATGAAACGCTCAGTTCGTATGAGTTGATTTTGAAGTCCAAGCTTGTAATGGTGTACAACTCCACCATCGGCCTGGAGGCATCCATCATGGACGCGGCAGTGCTATGCGCGGGCAAGGCAAGGTTTACGCAGTATTCCACCGTCTTTTTTCCGCAGACTGTCGAAGAACAAAAGAAAAGGCTGGAAGAGTTTTTAGCAGCAGAGAAAATCGAAATCCCTGCCGAATTCAAGCGCAACGCCCGCCGATTTTTATATTACCAGTTGTACCGCACCTCACTGCCCTTTGGCGATTTCCTTGAGCCATCTATCCGCACAACCCAGACACGGCTGAGGTCATTTGCCCTCAAGCAATTGCTAGATTCCAATACGATCAAAGTTATATTCAAAGGGGTGTTGGAAAATGGCAACTTTTTGTTGGAAGAATGAGCCGGGTTTCGTATCCATCCTCAAATAAATGGGTTCCGTAACCCGAAGAAGCATTGCTGGATCACGATCCAATTTATAGATCCAGGCTGCAAGAAGGATGCCGATAAACCAAACAAACAGTTTCGCGCAGAACATATATTCGTAGAAATCGCTGAAGCCGTATAATCAGTACTTCACGAAAGAATATAAAAAGATTTTCAAGAAAGTGGCAGAGGATTTATTGATACAATATAAAGTATGAGCAGTACCCGATTGGTGGTATTCCGTTGAATTAAATCGAATCAAATAATCTTTATCGGAGATCATTATGTTTCTTGTTAGCATCCCTGTATTGATCACAGGATTATTCTTTTTTCTTGAAAAGCGATTGACCAAACCCTGGATGCGTTGGGGCTGGTGGCTCGGAAGCGGGTTGTTCGTCGGTTTATTGGCATGGAATGCCGGACGCGACATAAACTGGTTCGATTTTAAGGATGCCTATTACGCCGCCGGGCGAGCCGCCTTGACTGATATAACACAACTCTATTCCGCGGAACTCTTTGTGTTTGGGTTTGTCAATATTCCATTGCTGGCTTATCTTTTTGCTCCGTTCGGTCTTTTTCCACTTCGGATCGCCGGACTGGCGTATTATGCAATTGGATATGTATCTTTAATCCCAATAACATATTTTCTACTGAAGCTGGCGAACCTTAATGGTTGGAGGCGCTGGGTTCTGTTTATTGCCCTGATTGTCAATGACACCCTTGAGTACAGTCTTGATATTGGGAACAATACCCATTTCATCTTGCTTGGCGTCCTTGTAGCCTTGTGGCTGTTCGAACGGGAAAGACCCTGGCTTGCCGGTATATTACTTGGGTTCAGTGGCTTGAACAAACTGCCGTTGATTCTGCCATCCGGGTACTTTTTCATTCGAAGACAATGGTCTGTTGTAGCGGGCGGATTATTGGTGGTTGCGATTTCTGTTGGGCTTTCATTTTTGTTCATTCCTGTTGCCGTCAATCTCGAGTGGTTTGACAAGCTGGTTTCCTTTACCGGTCACCCAACTGTGGCATATAACAATCAATCTTTGGCTGGTTTCCTGGGGCGTCTCCTGATGCCAGAAAGTGATGTGTACTCGTGGAACCCGATCGAGCCATCGCCTGCATTTAAAACCATATCGAAGATATTGACGGGTTTGTTCTATTTGCCGATGCTCACAGTTCTATTCATCGATTGGAGATCGCCGCGCACAAAGCCCGAACATATCCTGGAGTTTATGATTGTATTTGCGTGTTCATTGTTGACAAGTTCCGTATCCTGGACACATTATTATTCATTGTTCCTGATCCCTATTGCCCTCTATTTGAAGGACATACTTCTTGAATCGCGTCGCTTTCTCCTGAACGGATTGTTTGGGGTCGGTCTGATACTGATATCCGTTCCAAACAGCCTGATTTTCAAGCTTTTCGAACGAACCGACCAAAGGATATTCCTTTCCATACATTTTTTAGGCGGGGTACTCATCTATCTGTTCCTCCTTGTTTTGTGGTTCTGGAAGAGATATGGCCAGCTACGAGAATCAGCTTATTCCAACCACCTGGATCAGACCTCTCAGAATAAGTAAAACGGGTAATTGCAAAGAACATGGATAAATGAGTTGGTCCATAATTATCCGCGCCCACCCGGACGAGTTGCGGGTCCGCAAAGCCAGCCGTGAAACCGTTGGCGGGTGGGTCGAAGCGCGCTGCGTGACCGACCTGCCCAATGTAGTCTTTGTCGCGCCGAATGAAACGCTCAGTTCGTATGAGTTGATTTTAAAATCCAAGTTTGTGATGGTCTACAACTCCACCATCGGCTTGGAGGCATCCATCATGGACGCGGCAGTGCTATGCGCGGGCAAGGCAAGGTTTACGCAGTATCCCACCGTCTTTTTTCCGCAGACCATCGAAGAACAGAGAGCAAAACTCGAAGAATTTTTGTCCGCTGAAAAAATCGAAATTCCCGCCGAGTTCAAACGTAACGCCCGCCGATTTTTATATTACCAGTTGTACCGCACCTCACTGCCCTTTGGCGATTTCCTTGAGCCGTCCGTCCGCACTACGCAGACGCGGTTGAAGCGGTTTGAGTTGACGGATTTATTGAATTCCAAGTCAATACACACCATCAGGAAAGGAATTTTGGATGGCGGGGATTTCCTGTTGGACGAATGACCTGATGGGAGGCTGTTGTTTAATGCTATAATTTTCATCACGCAAGGGATTTGTCTTGCGTTTTTTATTCAGAATAGAGGCAGCCATGCAAATTAAAAGGTATTTGCTTCTCATGTTTTTTATTGTAATTATGGCGGTTTTGCTTTCGGCCTGTAACTTGCGGATCGTCTGGACGGATGAGGACTTGCCGCCGACGCCTGTAAGCGAGATTCCAAACACAGCCACGCCTGCCCCGACTTCGACCCCTATCTTCACTCCCGCATCTCCAATCCAGCCCACCCCCACGTGGACGCTGTTTTTTAACCCTACAGTCACCCCCACGAAAAAGTGGTCCGCCTGTCCTGGAATTGTTGTCACGCAGACCGACACTGACGCCGGGGAAATGCTTCATATCCTCCGCTGTGAAGACGGGCTGGAATATGACCTCGGTCCGCTGGCCAAAGGCACATATGGGGTGGGACCAAATGATAAATTTCTCGTGTATGTTACCCTGGACGGCATTGTCTACGGGTCGCGGATTGGCGAGACGCGGCTGTTACCCCTCTTCAACTTAAAGCACGAGCATATATTTACCATTTTGAACATAGGGTCCGAACCGGATTTTATCGTCTCCTTCTCGGATGGAGACCCCTCATATAGACTTGTTCTAGTTGAACGGAATTACGACCAGAAACGCATGTATGAACTGCCCACGAGTCTCACTCACTAACCTTGTGTGCCAAATCAAAACAGCGCGGCATCCTCGGCGCGCTGTTTTGATTCTGAAAAGTTTCTCTATTGATTTTCGCCGTATCTTTTGGCGTCGGCAATGGCCTTGGTCACATTGACGAAAGGCAGGAGGATCAAGCCCATGATAAAGAAGAAGATGAGAGAGAGGATGGCGTAGCGCAGGTTGCCAAATATCTGGTTTGCAAGGCCGAACACCAGCGGACCAATCCACGATGTCCCGCGCTCGCTGACTTCATAGAAAGAGAAAAACTCCGCTTCCTTGCCATTAGGAACCATTTGGGCAAACAAACTGCGGCTGATGGCCTGCGAGCCGCCCATCACCAGGGCGATAAATGCCCCGAGTATGAAAAATTGTGCGGTTGCGCTTTCGCCTTTCAACCCGCCGTAGGCATAGATGACCACTCCCGCCCAAATGACCAGGCTGATGATTACCGACTGTTTTGCGCCGACCCATCCCGCAAGTTTGCCCCAGAACAAGGCGCCGAAGAATGCCACGAATTGAATCATCAGGATCACGGCAATCAGGGTTTGCTGTCCCATTTCAAGTCCACCCTGAAGCAGGGGTGCTGCGGCAAAGGTGGAGGCAACGGCAATTACGGTTTGAATACCGTCATTGTATAAGAAGTAGGCAAGCAGGAATTTCAATGTTTCAGGGAAGTGCCTCACCTCGCTAAAGGTTTTGCGCAATTGTTTGAAACCAATACTTGCGTAGTTTTCCCCCGCAGGGAGTTGACGTGCTGCATGGCGTGGGCGCAGCCTGCTCCATGTCAGGAGGGAAAAGCCAAGCCACCAAATGCCGGCCGAAGCAAGATTGATGCGAATTGCCAGATTATCCGGCACGCCCAGATCTTCGCTGAAAGTATAGAAAGCCAGGTTAAGCGCCAACAAAAGTCCGCCGCCCATGTAACCCATTGCCCAGCCATACGAGGAGACGCGGTCTCTTTCTTCTTCACTGGCAATATCGGGCAGGTAGGAATTGTAGAAGACCATCGCCGCGCCAAAAGCGAGGTTGGCGACAATGAAAAGCACGCCGCCCAGCCACCACAATCCGCCTGTGACGAGAAACATCAAAATGGTTGCCACTGCACCGATGGTTGCGAAGATTTGCATCATCTGTTTTCGCAGGTGCGAATAGTCTGCGATTGCGCCAAGGATGGGGAGGAACAAAACTTGCATTCCCACTGAAAAGGAAATGCAGTAAGGCATAAAGGAATCGGGGGCAACGGGCAAACCCAGGAATGATACGGTTGACGTGCCGGCCGCTTCTGCCGCATCCCGAGCCAGCGATGCGACGAACGGCGCCAAAAACACCGTCCCGATGGTCGTGCTGAATGCCGAGTTGGCCCAGTCGTACATTGCCCAGCCGAAGATCTCCCGCCTGTCGTTAACCATTATGTTTTCCTTTGCCATGCTTCCTCCGCGAGTGATTGAAATAGCAGATAAGAACTTGCTTTCAGCTTTATTATAAAGTCAAAAACCGAGTTGCCACAAATTAGTGGTCGTGCTATCATGGCTACATGAGTTTCCTTCTTGGCACGGTTTTTCCGGATGAAATAAAGGTGCCTGTACCGAGCGTTCAGATATTAATTGATTCATATCATGTTCGTGAAAGGACAGGCATATTGCGGCTTGGATATGCCCTTGAGAAACAATTGTGTTTTCTTTTCAAGCGCGGCAGGCTGTTAAATATCTACCTCGTCACACCTGAAAACTGGGAACCCCTGGATTACGACCAAGGAATGGCATTGATGTCTTCCGCGGACGACGCGTTTGCAAAGTCGGTTTCTCTGTCCTCCTTTGGGGTGTTGATGAACAAACTCCTGATAGAGTCGCGCAATGGGATGGAGACGGAACTGGTGAAAAGTAACCAGCTACCGGAATATCTCGGACGGTCTCGCGAAAAAACTGATGTCACCCTGCTGCATTTGGCATGGAGAAACGCGGCAGGATTGATATTTTTCGAGCATGATGCCAGTCTGCATCTTCAGTTTGTTTCAAAAGATATCTTCCTTGATGACGAAGGGAGTTATGAAATCTTTCGCGAATGGGATGACCCTCAATGTCTCCTGACTTCGTTTTCACCTGACCCGGAAGTGGGCGCATGGCGGGAGTATCTTTTGCGCAGTGCCTTTGCAAAGGTCTGCGAAAATCAACTCAACCGCTTCGAGGTTCTCGCAGGGCGCGCACTGGCAGACTCGCTTGTGCGGCTTGTGGCTACCTCTGCGTCCCGGCAGGGTTTGGATATATCCGTTACATCTCGAAAACTGGAAGATCAGGAGGTTTTTTCATCTCCACAGGAAGCGGCCAAAAACTATGGACTGTTGCTAAGTGAGATATTCAGACATTTTTCCGCAGTTATAGGTTGGCGTTTGCATTCCGAAATATTGCGTGAAATCGTGAACAAACTGTCCCAGCAGGAACGCCAGATATTGCGCGACTTCGAACTTTTGCCTCAAGGATATTCTTATGAATAGCAAGACCCGGAATTTCAAATTCATCCGCGCCTTACCCACACTTGTTTACAGTATTGTTGCCGTTCTTTTATTTGTTTTCAACCTGTATATTTATCTATTTGCTCCGTTCGATGGTTCGCTTAACGATACCATTCTGAATGTGATCATTACATTTTCGTCGCTACTGGTTGCCGCAACCGTTACCGCCATCTATTATCATTACGAGCCTGGTGACCACCCGCGCAAGATCTGGTTATATATGATGCTTGCCTGCTGGGCTTGGTTCCTCGCCGAATTGATTTGGGCCGCCATGGCATTTGTTATGGTGGAAGTCCCGGCCCCTGATATCCCGGACGTTGGCTGGGTGGGCGGAAATGTCTTTTTTACCATCGCTTTTTACTATCAGTATGTTCTGATTTTCCCTGAGAAAAAGAAGCGCATCGTTGAAATAGCCTGTGGAGTGTGGGCGCTTGCTATTTTTGTTCCGCTGATCGTTTTGCTTGCGACACAAACATTTTCTGCAGAAGCTTATATTAATTATTATTACCCCATTGCAGACCTTGCCTTGGGAGTCGCGGGCATTTCGCTTATATTTGTGTTTCGGGGCGGCGCCCTTATGCGTCCCTGGGTTGGATTGTTCTTCTTTGGCGTTTCAGACCTGTTCTATGCCTGGGCGGTACAAACCGGCTTGTATGAATGGTCTGCCCAAAACAGTGACGTGCTTACTGTGGCAATTGATTCGGTGTATCTCGCTGCATATTTTGTCTTTGGGATTGGACTTATTTCACATTGGGCGTTGATTACCTTTGGGCTGCGGGGCGACCACGGATAGCTGTGTTTTTCCCTAGTTGATTTGATTCTTACCCTCTGATAAACTCTCTCTACTGGAGTATCTCTTTTTATGTTTGAAACTCTCACTGGACGTCTAAACCAAATTTTTGACAATCTCCGCCGCCGCGGCAAGCTGTCCGAAGCGGACGTGGACGCCGCCATGCGCGAGGTGCGCCTTGCCCTCCTCGAAGCGGATGTACATTTCAGCGTGGTCAAAACCTTCATTGCCCGCGTGCGCGAACGTGCCGTCGGGGCGGAAGTCTCGAAGGCGCTCAACCCCGGTCAGCAGGTGATCAAGATCGTCAACGAGGAATTGATCGCCTCGCTGGGCGAACCCATCGGGTTGAACCTCACGGGTCCCAAGCCGCGCACTGTCATGATGGTCGGTTTGCAGGGCGCGGGCAAGACCACCGTCTCGGGCAAATTGGCGCGGCTGATGAAATCGAAGGGGGAGCGCGTGCTGCTGGTCGCCGGCGACCCGTACCGACCCGCCGCTGTGCAGCAGTTGCAGCAACTCGGCGAGCGGCTGGACGTTGAGGTCGAAGCCGACACTTCGGTCACGCCGCCGCAACTGGCGAAGCGCGCCTTCGACAAAGCCGAAAAGGGCGGCTACACCCTGGTCATCATCGACACCGCTGGTCGGTCGCAGATGGACGCCACGCTCATGGATGAGTTGAAAGCCATCGCGGCAAACGTCAACCCGGTGGACATCCTGCTCGTCGTCGACTCGATGATCGGTCAGGAAGCGCTCAACATCGCGCAAGGCTTCCGCGACGCGATTCAACTCACAGGTCTGGTCATGACCAAAATGGACGGCGACTCGCGCGGCGGCGCCGCCATCTCCATCCGCTCGGTGACCGGCGTCCCGATCAAATTCATCGGCACGGGCGAAAAACTCGACGCGCTCGAAGCCTACGACCCGTCGCGTCTGTCCTCCCGCATTCTTGGCATGGGCGACATGATCGGCTTGATCGAAAAAGCCGAAGCCGCCTACGACGGGCAGGACATGGAAAAGCAGGCGCAGAAATTGATGAAGGGTCAGTTCTCGCTGGAGGATTGGCTCGAACAAATGAAGCAGATGAAGAAAATGGGTCCGCTTTCGCAGATCATGGAAATGCTCCCCGGTCAAATGGGACAAGCCGCCCGTCAGATCGACCCCAGGGACATCGAGAGGAATTTCAAGCAGACCGAAGCCATCATCCACTCGATGACCTTGAAGGAGCGCCGCGACCCCGACATCCTCAACGCCTCACGCCGCCGCCGCATCGCCGCCGGTTGCGGCATGGAAGTGCAGGACGTGAACCGCCTCATCAAGCAGTTCCGCGAAGCGCAGAAGATGATGAAGATGTTCCAGAAAACTGGGGGACGAGGATTGCCGAAGATGTTTGGGTGATTTTGCCTTTTTCTCTGGTACAATATGCGCCGCGATTTCAGCCCGCAAGGCGCGTGTCCTTTCACGCAACCCCTCTCTTGCCTGTCTGGGGCGCAATACATTTTCAAGGAGTAAGTTAACATGGTTCGTATTCGTTTACGTCGTATTGGTCTGAAAGGCCAACCCACGTACCGCATTGTGGCGGCGGACAAAGAGTCCCCCCGCGACGGTCGTTTTTTGGAGATTTTGGGCGTGTACAACCCGCGCACCAATCCCGCCACCATTCATATCAAGGAAGACCGCGTCTTCCATTGGATGAAGAACGGCGCCCTGCCCACCGAATCTGTGGCTCAGATTTTCAGGACTTCCGGCACGCAGGCTCGTTTTGACCGCTTCAAGAAAGGCGAAGCGCTCGAAGCCCTTGTCGCCGAAGCTGTCCAGGCAGAAGCCCAGCGCGGTGCGCCGGTCAAGACCCGCAAGGATTAGTTTT
>DAOUAS010000227.1:0-18841 GCA_034433295.1 Anaerolineales bacterium
TCCTGTGGTGGGATTCGTCCGAGCAAAAACGCCGCCAGCAGGCGGGTTTCCAAAGCGCCTTCGTCCCAAAGCCTGTCCGCCAAGTCAAGCGCAAACTGTGGGTTGGCTTCCGCCACCGCGCGGAGTTCGTTTTCGATCTGGGTCAGCACGGCCGGCGGTGTTCGATAAGTTTTCAGGTTGGAGCCGGGGGCGACGTTTTCCACCGTCCGCAAGGTGTAGTTAACGTAGAAGTCGAGCATCTCGCGCAAATGCTTCATGAACTCGTCGGGCAGGAAAAAAAAGTCTGCCAGACGGTTGGCTTGCTTGCGGAGACGGGCGAGGTCTATGGCGGGCATGGGAATGGGCAGGGACACGGCGACGCCGTGTCCCTAAAAAATGTGGTTAATACGCTTTCGCGAAATACACTTTTCTCTTGGAAGGCTTGCCGCAGACGATGCAGGTTCCTTCGCCTTCGGGCTGGTTGAAGGGGATGTTGCGGGTGGTGGCTTTGGTATCTTCCTTGACCCTGGCTTCACATTCGCGAGATTCGCACCAATAGGCAAACGCCCATCCATCGGTGACAATCTTCTTCAGGTCTTCGTAATCTTTGGGTTGGTAGATGTTTGCGTCGCGGAATTCGGCGGCGCGCTTGAGGAGGGAAGCCTGAATGTCGACCAGCAGCCCGCTGACAGCGGAGTCGAGACCAGCCTGCGGGACGAAGGATTTGCCTTCCTTGCCGGGCTTGTCGCGGCGGGCGAGGGCGACGGTTCCCTTTTCCACATCCTTGGGACCTACCTCGATGCGGAGCGGCACGCCGCGCATTTCCCAATCGTTGAATTTGAATCCGCTGCTGACGTTGTCGCGGTCGTCCATCTTGATGCGGATGCCAGCTGACTTGAGTTCCTTGAAAATGCGGTCGGCGACTTCCATCACTTTGGCTTTTTCCGCGTCGTTCTTGAAAATGGGGACGATGACCGCCTGAATCGGCGCGAGGCGGGGCGGCAGGACCAAGCCCTGGTCGTCGCCGTGGGTCATGATGATTGCGCCGATCATACGGGTCGAGAGTCCCCACGAGGTGGTCTCGCAGAATTGCAGGGTGTTGTTCTGGTCAACGAATTGAATCTCGAACGCTTTCGCAAAGTTCTGTCCGAAGTAGTGCGAGGTGGCGGATTGCAGCGCCTTCTTGTCCTGCATCATGCCTTCGATGGAGGTGGTGATTTGCGCGCCCGCGAATCTTTCCGCATCGCTTTTGGTTCCCTTGAATACGGGGATGGCGGCTTCGTTGACGGCGAAGTCATAGTACACATCGAGGATGCGATAGGTTTCTTCGAGGGCTTCCTCTTTGGTGGCGTGAGCGGTGTGACCTTCCTGCCAGTAGAACTCGGCAGTGCGCAGGAAGAGTTTGGTGCGGAGTTCCCAGCGCATGACGCTGCCCCATTGGTTGATTAAGATGGGCAGGTCACGCCACGACTTGACCCACTTGGAATACATGTAGCCAATGATGGTCTCGGACGTGGGGCGGACGACCAGCGGCTCTTCGAGTTTTTCTCCGCCGCCGTGTGTGACCACCGCCAGTTCGGGTGAGAAGCCTTCGACATGTTCCTTTTCCTTCTCGAAGAACGACATCGGAATCAAGGTCGGGAACGCAGCGTTGACGTGCCCTGTTTCCTTGAACCTTTTATCGAGCGCGGCGACGCAGTTTTCCCACAGCGCCCAGCCATAGGGTTTGACGACCATGCAGCCGCGCACGGGCGCATAGTCCGCGAGGTCGGCGCGTAGAACGAGTTGGTTGTACCACTCGGAAAAGTCTTCAGAACGGGGTGTTAGTTTTTCTTCAGCCATTTTGACTCCATTGGTAATTGGTGCTTCGTAATTGGTAATTGGACTAATCTCTAATTACCAATCTCTAATCTTTCTACAGCAGTTTTTACGTCTTTTGCAAAGTATAACAACTCTCGCTGACGTACGGGCATGTAGGATTCGAATTCCTTGAAGAACTGGTCGAAAGTGGACTGCCAACCGCTCCCGACCAGTGTCAGAGGCCTGGGAGGCAGGGACTCTACGATCATCAAATTCCACATCAGGGAGATTTCGGTCAGAGTGCCGGCTCCGCCTGGGAGGGCGATTGCGGCATTGCAACTTTCAATGAGTACTTTCAATCTTTCGAGGAGGGTTTGTTTTTTGATCTCTTTCTTGACCCAGGCATTGGCTTTCGTCCCGCGCCAATCTTCGATATCTTGGCAGGTTACGCCGATAACATGTCCGCCCGCCTCGGATGCCCCGCGAGAAACGGCTTCCATTGTTCCCATGTAGCCGCCAGTTAAGACGGCATGTCCGTGCTCGGCAAGCATTTTGCCGAGTTCGCGGGCTTCTTCGTAAGCCGCCGAGCCTTCCTTTGGGAACGCGCCGCCAAATACTGTTACTCTCATTGCCTTTTCACTTCTCACTTTTTACCTTACCTACTACGCCATAAACAAAGTTCTTGGATTTTTTGCTTTTGGAAATGTCGTTCTGAGCGAAGCGAAGAACCTCTACAAGTATCTCAGAGACCCTTCGCTATCGCTCAGGGTGACATCAAACAAGCGTAAACAAAAATTTGAAATACTTTCTTTACGGAGTACTTACATCCCAGGTTCTTGCCTTATTCACTTCGATCTTCTTCAACACCGCTTCTTCCAAGTCAATGCCTGAAACCGAAGCCAGTTGCAAAAGGTACAGGGTTACATCCGCAAGTTCACTGCCGAATTCGTCCCTATCCTTGATTTCATCTCCGAATTGAAAATGTTCCAAAATCTCAGCCGCTTCAATCGAGAGAGACACTGCCAGGTTACGCGGCGTCTGAGGACGTTTACTGTCCTTCTCGTACCAGCCTTTCGATTTGACCAGTTCGTGCATTTTCTCAGTCAACTCTTTGATTGTCAAATTTTTATCGTCCATCAAATTTATAACTCGGTTTTATGTCACCCTGAGCGTTAGCGAAGGGTCGCTAGCGCGGGGTATGAGATTCTTCACCGCTACGCGGTTCAGAATGACATTAGAAGGGTTACAAACAAAAACGGCTCACCAAGTCTGGGAGCCGTTGGGACGCAATAAATCGAACCTAGCCAGACCTGGAGGGTTTCATCATGCGAGGGGATGGGTTCGGGTTTGTTTTCATGCGGCGGATTATAAGGGTAAAATTGATTTTATGCAAAAGGATTTGACCCGCCTCCTACGCGACCCGAATTTGATTCCGTCCGAGAAGCAGAGTCTACTCTCGGAGATTGCTGCTCAAGCCGAAGCGCTGGGAATGCCCTGTTATGTGGTTGGCGGTTTTGTCCGCGACCTTTTGCTGGGAGGGCCAATCAACGACTTTGACGTTGTCGTCGAAGGGGATGCAATCAAGCTTGGCGAATCCCTTGTCGGAAAATACGGCGGAAAACTCACGCCGCATTCTAAATTCCACACCGCGATCTGGTATTTACCTTCATCTTTTATCCTTCCTCCTTCATCCTTGGATTTAATCACCGCCCGCTCCGAGACTTATTCCCAGCCTGGAGCCTTGCCGACAGTCAAACCTTCCACCATTGACGATGACCTGCGCCGCCGCGACTTCACCGTCAACGCCATGGCAATTCGCTTGGATGGAGTCCATTTCGGGGAATTGCTTGATCCGCTCGATGGTCAGGATGACCTTGAAAAGAAGTCCATCCGTGTCCTGCATCCGCGCTCGTTTATTGATGACCCTACGCGCATCTTCCGCGCTGTCCGCTATGAACAAAGGTATTCATTCATCCTTGATTCTTCATCCTTCATCCTTGTTAATACCGAATCACTTGCTGTTCTCCAAGCTCTCAGCGGCGAGCGTATCCGCCATGAATTGGATTTGATTTTCGAAGAGGACAACTCGCATCAAATGATCGTCCGCTTGGGCAATTTGGATGTCTTCAAATGGATTCATCCTGAAGTGCGCGCGTTCAACGGGGAGTATTCCGATTTCCTCGAAATGGATACCAGCCTCGATGTCCCTGCCAGCCGAAGCACCATGGGATACATCTTGTGGCTGATGGATTTGCAGGAGTCTGCGATTCTATCCATTGCGCGGCGGCTAAACTTTACTTCTGACCTGACACATTCGGTTTGGGCGGCGTCGCAATTGAAGAGAAGCCTGCCCTTCCTCGTGAATTCAAAACCCAGTGTCTGGGCGTATGCCCTCGAAAAATTGCCATTGTTGTCAATCTATGCGGTCTACCTGATCTCCGGCGAAAAGGCGCTTTTGGATTATCTTTCTTTCTGGCGGCACGTCAAACCGAAGACCACGGGCGATGACTTGAAAGCGCGCGGACTTGAGCCGGGTCCGCGCTACGGGGAAATCCTCACGGCGCTCCGTGCGGCCTGGCTGGATGGCGAAGTCAATAACCATAAAGAGGAGATGGAACTGCTTAACAGGTTGTTGTAGGTTTCCTTAAGTTCTTGCTTCTTTTGGGTATCCTGACATATAATGCCTGTGGTCGTTGGGCCAAATTCGAGCAAGTGTGAGGTGGTGGATTTTATGGCAGAGACACAGCGTTTGCCTTATAGATTGCGCGAACCTTTTCTTTCTTCCACAGAACTGGCTCTTTTTCGTCTGCTGACTGACTTGATGGGGAAGCGATATTCGGTCTGCCCGAAAGTCTCCTTGAATGATGTCTTTTATATTGTCCGCCCGAACGAGAACGTACATTTCTTCAACAAGTTGTTTCGGAAGCACATCGATTTTCTGCTTTGCGACCGGCAAACACTGGTTCCCGCGTTTGGGGTGGAGATTGCGCGTCCGATCTCGAAGGGCGAGGCGCGTGAAAGCGACAAATTTTTACAGGACTTGTTTGCCAATGCGGGATTGCCGCTCGTACATGTCCCGTCCGGAGAAAATTACGAGCCATCCTATATCATTACATTGTTTCAACTGGCGGTGACAAAAGTCAACGAGACGGCCGCTTTGCGAGTTGGGCGTTCCACCGACTCCGTGCCGAATTGTCCCGTGTGCGGCAAGATGATGGTCCTGCGCTTCGAGCGCAACGGCTCAGGCATCGGGAAGAAATATTACGGCTGTATGGACAGTCCGCGCTGTACAGGCATCGTTCCAATTGATTGATCAACAAGCCCCGTTTTGAGCGGGGTTTGTCTTTTAGAAATGCCTTGCCAGTTCGGAGGCGTAATTTTTTCCAACCGTATGTCTGTTTTTCTCCAGCCAGTTCCGCAGACTGGTCTTGCAGCGCGACGGCTCTTTGGAGATGAGCAGGTTTTCCATTAAGCCATCCACTTCTTCGGGGGTGAGCATCACGTCGTTTACGAAGAGACTCAGGAATTGAGCCGCCCATAACGCGAGAAGCGGCGGAAGTGGAATCAGCCATCGGTTGGTGTTGACCGTTTTCCCGATTAGTTGCGCCATTTCCTTGAATGTAAACTCGTCGGGACCAACCGCATCCCAAATGTAATTTTCCTTTTTGTACACTGCTTCCACGGCAAGTTCGGCGAGGTCATCCACGTAAACGGGGGAGAGTTTATACGAGCCGTCACCGGGCAGACCGAAGACAGGAAACCTTCTCAACAGCCAGGCGATGTTGTTGATGAGAATATCCTCTTTGCCAAACAACACGGTCGGACGCAATATCGCGTAACTCATGCCCGAATCCATCACCGCTTTTTCGTTGGCGGCTTTGCCCCAGAAGTAGGGCAGATGTGAATCCGCCGAGGGGTTGGTGATGCTGATGTGGACAATCCGCTTGACGCCTGCTTTGACCGCGGCATCCACCAAAACTTTCGTGTTTTCGACCGCCTTGGGCTGGGTGTTATTTCCTTTGTCGAAGCGGACCCAGTAAGTGTTGACCAGCACGTCCACGCCGCTCAAACTTGAAACTAATTCCTGCTGATTTTGAAAATCCAACGGGTAGGCTTTGACCTTTCCTTCGAAGGGGTCGGGGCGATTTGGGTGATTGGTCAGGGTGATGACTTCTTCGCCCTTGGCAAGCAGACGTCGAGTGATGTACTTGCCGGAATACGAGAACGCTCCAGTTACCGCTATTTTCATTTTGTCTCCTTTTATTTCAATACCGATAAGATTGTTTTGACGTTGCCTAATCCTAAACTTTCCAACTTGACCACGGCGTGGGTCAGGCTGTCTAATGCGTCGAAGAATTCCTGCAGCGCCTGCATGCGCTGGCGGATGAACTTGATTTCCTCCTTATCTCCGCTGACTTCTCCTGCCTCAAGCTTTGCGAGCGTTTCAGCCACCGAGCGGACGGCGCGGTCGAATTCGCTGTTTTGTCTCTCTTTCAAAATCGAGCGGATGGACTTGTAGAAATCGCTTTCGGCTTCGTAGTAGTCCTTGCGGTCGGCAAGTTTGGAGGAGCGATGCACAAGTCCCATGCGCGCCAGTGTGCGGACCTCGGTGCTGACCGCGCCTTTGGTGAGTCCCGTTTGACTGACGATTTCATCCAGTGAGAGAGGGGTGGACGAAAGATACAGCACAGCAAAGATGGCTCCCATACCTTTGGGGAACCCCCAAAAGCGGCTGATCTGACTCAATCCTTCTGTGAAATCCTGTTTTAGCTGGGGGAGGGAGGTGGACATGGCTTTCCTTTAGAACGTTTAGTTTTTACTAAACATAGTATATGATAAATCTGGCTGGATGTCAAGAACAAAAAAGCCGCCAAATGGGGCGGCTAAAAAATGTAATATTCGTCCTGAGCGAAGTGACGAGCGAACTTCGAGGAACGCAGTCGAAGGGCAAAGTTTACGGCGTACCAGAAAACATACGAAACAATTCCGCGCCTGTTTTTCCTTGGGCTTCAGCCAGATATTTTTGAATCGGCACACGGATAAACACCTGCCCGTCTGCGTTTGAGAACTCCACGAAGCCATAATTCCCCTGAATTTCCTCACGCGGAATTTTGGACACAATCGGCATGACCTGCGCGACCCAATTTCCAAGTGCTTCCTCGTCGGTCAAGTCTTCCACTGGTGAGCGGACGTAGAAATCGGTTTCCATCGCACCAAAGGTGGAGTGACCGTCGGCGTAACCGCAGTTCTCGCCGAACAATTGCGCGCGGGCGCTTGCATCGGGATGCAAGGCTTTGACTGCCGCGTCCAGTTTTTCTGTCAGTTCGGGCGCATCTTGATATGCCCAGGTGTAGGCGCATTGTTGGCGGACTGAAGATTCGGTAATAGGCGGCTCTGTGGCGATTGACTCAACCGTCACCGGAGTTTGAGCGGCAGAGTCAGGTGTCGGGGCGGAAACGTTTTGCAAGGCAAGAAATCCCGCCGCAGCAGATAAGACAATTGCGATGGTTACATTGCGCTTATGCTTCATGCTCGCCTCAATTTGTCGTGTAGCCGATCCGAGAGATACATATCTGGCTTTCTTTTGTCACATGTGTTTATTGTTTTGGATGGATTTACTGCAACGCTTTCATCCCGATGCCGGTTATTTTACAACCAATTCTCAGTCATCAATTTTAACTGGGGCAAGGATACGGCCAAACCGAAAATCATGCAAGTTTCCGCGAATTTTCATCGAAAATCTGTCATGCCATTAAAACGATACTTTGATGGGTTATTGGGATAATCGAACCACAACCGGCGCTTTGGCGCAAAAAGAGGCAGTTCATGGAAAAACCCTTCACCATCCTTGTAATCGACGACGAACCCTCCATTCGCATGGGGTTGGCCGCCACCATCCGGCGGCATGGCTACGAGGTGATTACGGCCGTCAATGGCGACGATGGCTTTCTCAAGGCGCGGCAATTATTACCCGACTTGATTGTTTCCGATGTGATGATGCCGGACTTGAACGGCTTCGAAATGAAACAACAAATGAGCGCGGACCCCTTGCTGTCCTCCATTCCGTTTATTTTTCTCACTGCGCGCACGGCCACGCAGGATCGCGTGACAGGCATCCGTGAAGGCGCTGACGACTATGTCACAAAGCCCTTTGTCACCGAAGAGTTGATAGCGCGCATCGAGGCGGTTTTGCGCCGGGTGAAGACCGAACAGGAGCGCGGGCGCGAACTGGAAAAGCAGTTGGCGCAGGAGGAAATGGAAAAACTTCGCAGGGCGGTGTTGCAGAATTTCAGCCACGAGTTACGCACGCCGCTGGGAAATATCATGATGTCGCTGGATATGGCTGTAGGCAATAAATTCAAGTCCGCTGAAGAGCAGCAGGAATTTCTACGCATTGCCCATTCCAGCGCCGACCGGCTGGAGTCGCTGGTGGCGGATATCATCCTCCTCTCTGACATCGACCAGAACCACCTGAACCTGACGCGCCAGAACGTGGATTTGGAACACCACATTTTGATTCCCATCAGGCGGCGATTGGCTCGTTATAGTGAAAAACGCCTGAACTTTATTTACAACGTAACGGGAAGCGGGATCATCAAGGCTCCGCGCCGTGAATTCACCCAGTCCCTGACGCACCTGGCGGATAACGCATTCAAATTCAGTCCAGAACGGGGAGTGATGACAATGACCATCGAACCCGGTTTGAATGGCGGGGCGCAGATCACGGTGCGTGACGAGGGAATCGGCATTCCTCTCGATTTGCGCGAAAGGGTTTTTGAGCGCTTCTATCAGATCAGCCAGGGCGATGGTCGTGAGTTTCAGGGATTGGGCGTTGGCTTAACCATTGCCCGCGCCGTGTTTTCTGCGTTGGGCGGGGGGGTGAAGATTCTGGATTCCGAATCCGGATGCTGTGTCGAAGCAAGCATCCCTGACCTGCGGGCGGAGGATATTGCCTATGGATGAGAAAACCATCCCCTTCGACAAACTGCCAATGGACATCAAGGTGCAGGTCAGCGGAGTGAACAAGCTGAGGGCTGACCTTGATTATCGGGCCTTATTCGAGCAGACGGGGGAGTGCGTTTTCATCATCGGGCTGGATCTCAAATTTATCACCGCCAACGAGCAGGCCTTGCTTTTGCTTGGCTACGAAGAGGTTCAGCTGATTGGCATGCCGGTGGAAGCGATCATCGCGCTCGAAGATTCCCGCGAGCGTCAGTCCCTGCTCGAGACTCGCGGAAGGGTGTCGGAATACACATTGAAGAGAAAGGACGGCTCCACCTTTCCTGTGGAGTTGAGCGTATCGGTCGTTCATAATGCGATTGGACGCCCCACCTACGTTCAAATGCTGGCGCGGGATATTTCCGAACGCCGACAGGCACAGGCAAACCTCAGGCGGCACATGCGCGCACTTTCGGTCATCGGCGAAATGACGGCCGGCCTGTTTCGTTCCTCCAACCTCGAAACGAAATTCCCCGAAGTGCTCGAATCACTGGGGTACGCGGTGGACGTGTTTTGCTGCGCCCTGGTCAATATCCGGAAGGATTCGCTCAAAGTTCAGGCGCAATGGACGAGTTTCGAGGTTGAGGATTTCGATTGTTGTTCCATGCTTGCGTCGTTTATCGATTCGATTTCGCAAAACTCCGAACGGGTGTTCTCTGTCACGAACATAAAGACTGAAAACCCGGCGGCGCCCCTCGTTTCCATCCTGGTCATTCCCGTGCAGGGAATGCTCGGTTCCTGGGGATCCCTGGCTTTGTTCGACAAGCAGAATCAACTGTCGTGGTTGACCACTGAATTCGATGTCGTGCAAACCACCGCCAGCCTCATTGGTGCCGCAATGGAACGTCTGCATTATGAAAAGACCCTCCGCTTGAGCGAAATGCGCAATCGGGTTCTTGTGGATGCCCTGCCCGACCTCCTGCTTCGTACCGACCTGGCGGGGCGCATCCTGGATTACAGCGCCCATCCAAGCCATCCCCTTTACCTGCCCCGGGAATCGGCGCTTGGGATGAGTTTGTTCGAGTTGTGGCCTGCGGATGTGGCCAGTATGATCATCGAACCTGATATGCAGGGTTCATTTCTCGCCTCGCATTGGGTGTATGGCTTCAGCCTGCCGAAGCATGACCAGGTTTTCGAAGCCCGTCTTCACCCCATCAGCCCGGAGGAGGCCCTGATCATTGTCCGCGATATTACCGAGCAGGCCCGCCTCGACCAGATGAAATCGGATTTCATCAATCGCGCTTCGCATGAATTGCGCACCCCGCTTACATCCGCAATACTAATGGCGGAATTGTTACAGCATGGCGGCAGCGAAAATGAAAGAGCGGAGTATCTGGATGCGTTGATGCGCGAGCTGAACCGCCAGAAGGAACTTGTGGATCAATTGCTGTTGGCTGGGCGGCTGGAAAGCGGGCGGATGAAAATCGACGCTGTCCCCATGGATTTACTTCCTTCCCTAAGGGAGGCGGTCCGGGCGGTCAAAGTGCTGAGTGACAGGCGCGGGATTTCGGTGAAATTGGAATCCCAATGCGACTCGATAAATGTTTTTGGCGATGCCGGCGGGCTTTCACAGGTATTCATCAACCTTGTGAATAATGCCGTTAAGTTTTCGCCGGAAGGCGGCACGGTGGAAGTAACAGCGGTCGTGGGGGAGCGCGAGGTGGTTGTCTCGATTACCGATCATGGATTGGGAATCCCTTCCGACGCCCTTCCTCATCTGTTCGAAAGATTCTATCGCGCCAAAAACGTGACCGTCGCCGAAATTCCCGGCAGCGGCGTGGGACTCTACATTGTCAAATCCATTGTGGATGAACTCGGCGGCAGAATCGAGGTCAAAAGCGAATTGAATCAAGGGACGACATTCTCCGTATCTCTCAGGCCTTCATAATCCGCATCGGGGAAATTCCCTAGCCGCTTCATTGCCTGAAAGGGCGCCGCCCGGACGAAGTCCCGGCCGATCCGATTATGCTATACTTCATCTGCCAAAGGATAAACCATGTGCGATACATTCATTGCAACCCGGTCTTCCACAACGAACGGCATTCCCATATTTGGCAAGAACTCGGATCGCCCGCCGAACGAAGGTCAACATCTGGCGTACTTTCCCGCCGCCCGATATTCGATTGGCGAACGCGTAAAATGCACCTACATCGAAATCCCGCAGGTTGAGAAAACCCACGCCATTCTGTTGTCCAAGCCCTATTGGATGTGGGGCGCCGAGATGGGGATTAATGAGCATGGACTGGTTATAGGCAACGAGGCGGTATATTCGAAAGTCCTGGCTGTCAGGAAGCCCGCATTGCTCGGCATGGATTTGTTGCGCCTTGCTCTCGAACGCGCAGTCACGCCTCGCAAGGCTGTTCAGGTTATCGTGGATTTATTGGAGCAATTTGGGCAGGGTGGCAACTGCGTTTCCGATGGCGGGGACATGTATTATCACAACAGTTTCCTGCTTTCCAACGCCGAAGATGCCTGGGTACTCGAAACAGTGGATAAACACTGGGCGGCCCGCCAGCTCGTTGATTCCTATGCCATTTCGAATTGCCTCACACTTGATGACCGATTCGATATTGCCTCGCCCAGTCTGGTCGAACTTGCCGCCTCGGGCAAATTCGATTATGCCCGTGATTTTTCAGACCGTCTATATACTCCGCTTGGACGGGGGCGCGCGCGGTGCTCGACAATTAAAGGATTGTTGGATTCACAAAAGGGCAGGGTAACGGCTGAGACAGCCATGAGCATCCTTCGTCATCATGAGAATGAGCCTTTCGACCTGCAAGCCTCGAGTCCGCTCGCGATGGATGTTTGCATGCACGCGGGATTTGGCCCCATCCGCGCCAGTCAAAGCACCGCCTCCCTGACAGCCTGCCTCGATGAGACGTCTCCTCTTGTTTTTGCCACGGGGACATCCGCGCCTTGCACGGGTATTTTCAAACCGCTCTGGTTGGATGCTTTACCCAGCCTTGGCGTTGATCCTGCTTCGACGTATGACCCTTCGTCCATGTTCTGGTCTCACGAGCGTTTGCATCGCGCCGTGCTCTTGAATTACCCCGAACGTCTACGGGCATACGCCAGTGACAGGGATGCTTTGGAGGCGAAATTTGTGAATGGCGCCATGAGTTTATCCGGAGCGCCAGCCGCCCGGCGCGCCGAATTCTCGGGCCAGTGTTTTCAAGAGGCCGCCCGGTCGGAAGCGGATTGGCTGGAACGAGTGGAACGGATTCCCGCCCGTAGGAAATTTTGGCATGCCCGCGCTTGGGATGGATTTAATAAAAAAGCCGGAATGCCGGAAATATGCTAGTGATTCGGAAGGGGACTCGCATGTCGACAAAGACGGGAAGCAAATATGCCCTTGAAGGGGCGCGGGGAGTTTTTTCGATCTCAGCCATGGCGCAGGATGCGGAGTAAAATTGGTTCATGAATGACCTTGTCGAATCCATCCGTGAAAAATATTTGCAGACGCTCGATGTCATTGCAGGCGCGGCGCGCAGCGCGGGGCGCGACCCGGCAGCGGTGAAACTGATCGTGGTCACGAAGACGCAACCGCTCGAAGTGGCGCATGCCGCAATCGAGGCGGGGGTGACCATGCTTGGAGAGAATTATCCCGAAGAGGGTGTCATGAAAATTCAATCCCTGCGTGAATTTTCTGCGGTAGAATGGCACATGATCGGTCATGTGCAAAGCCGCAAGGCTCAACTTGTACCGGGGAACTTTAACTTGTTACATTCATTGGACAGTGTGAAACTTGCCACACGGCTCGACCGGTTTTGCGGAGAGGCAAAATGCAGACTTCCCGTCCTGTTGGAATTTAATGTCGGCGGTGAAGAAAGCAAATCCGGGTGGATGGCCGGGGATGAGGCGTTTTGGCCTCCTCTGTTGGAAGAGGTTGCGGCCGTGACCGCCTTGTCGAATTTGCAAGTCCGCGGGCTGATGACCATGCCGCCCCTGGCTTCGGATGCGGAACGCCTTGCGTCGCGTCCCTTCTTTCAGAAATTAAGACGTTTACGGGATTATCTGACCGGGCAGTTTCCACAGACGGACTTTTCGGAACTGTCCATGGGAACCAGCAGTGATTATGAAACAGCTGTCAAGGAAGGCGCCACCATCGTCAGGATTGGAACAGCCATTGTCGGCGCGAGACACTATAAATAGGATGGAGGTCTAATGGATTTTGAAATATTGGTCGGGTTGATCAGATTGATTTCCCAGATATTCATCTGGGTCGTGATTGCTTCGTCCCTGCTTTCGTTTTTTCTCCCGCCGTATCACCCCGTCCGCGAGGCGCTGGATCGGATCGTCGATCCCTTTCTCAGCCCAATCCGCCGCGTAGTGCCAACGGCCGGGATGTTTGATTTCAGCCCATTGATCCTGATCATCGCGATCGATCTCCTGTCTCGTATCTTGATAGCCATATTGACTTTTTGAGGTGAACCATGTCGAGAAAATATGAACTTCACGGCGGCCGGCGTGGAGCTGCGCTGGGGGTGCGTGTGACGCCGCGCGCGAGTCGCAATCAAATCGTGGGCGTGTCGAATGACAGCACGGTCAAGGTGCACCTTGTCTGCGGCCCTTCGGATGAAGAAATCAACACCGAATTGCTATCCTATTTGTCCCAGGTGCTTGGGGTTCCAAAGTCGCGGGTGGAAATTGTTGCTGGCGAGAACGGAAGGGACAAACTGGTTTCCGTGCTGGATATGGATGTAGAAACCACCCACCAGCGCATCCTGGCGCACATGGAGTAATTAATTACCCGCCGGTCCCATACAACCGCCGGTAAATGGCATAAATCTCGTGGATGTGTCGGATGTAGTTGCGCGTTTCTTCGAATCTAACGGTTTCCAGAAAAAGATCGGGGTCATCGCCTGAAAGTCTCTCCCATTCCAGCGCATTGCCGGGGCCGCCGTTGTAGGCGGCCAGCGCGGCATACATATTGCCATCCAGCAGTTTGAGATTGTTTGCAAGGTAATGCGTGCCGAACGCCACGCTCACGTCGGGGCGATACAAATCATTTTCATCATAGTTGACCGGCCAGCCAAGTTGGGAAACAATCTGCCCGCCTGTGGATGGGATGATCTGCATCAGTCCACGCGCGCCCGCGCCAGACTTAATGAATCCCTCGAAAAGACTTTCCTGGCGGATGACGCTGAAAATGAAAAGCGGATCGAAACCGTTGGCTTGCGCGTCGGGGATTACGAGATCGGAATAATATACTCCATAGCGCACATGTCCGAAGTAGGGCGGAGCCATCATCGACTCGGCATGCTTGTCCAGTCCGGCGATGGTCAACACCTGGCGGGCGGCGAAGACGGCGGAACGATACAGCCCGAGTTTCAGCAGATAATTGACCAACCGATAACTTCCCACCGCATCCCGGCTTGACTCCAGTTCGGTTCTCAGATTCTCGAATTCCAGCCGGGCATCTTCGTACAACCCCAGTTCCCAAAGTTCTGTTCCTCGGATGACGCGCCCGTCTGTGGCAAGGACGTCCAACCCGGTCAGGTCGGTTTCGGCGGGCAGGTTGAAAGTCAACCTTACCCATGAATCAGCGTCCCGGCGTTCAGCGTCCAGGTCGGGAGTCAGGTTCAAGGAAGCCGGCGGTGTGAAGGGCGCTCGCTCCATCAACAGTTCGCGGGCGCGCTCGCTGTAGTATCCGCCCGGGTCGCGGTTTTGCCCCTCGCGCCAGGCATCCATCGCCGCCTGTGTATTGCCGAGTTTCTGCTGCGCTTTCCCAATCCATAGATTTGCGCGCGCCTTCTCCTCTGCATTCATCGCAAGCGACAGGCCACGGTTGAATGACTCCAGGGCGGAGGCGAAATCTCCGTTGCGGTAATAAATGACGCCCATCAAAAATACGGCTGTCGGGGCCTGCTTCGAGCCGGGATATTCATTGGCGACGCGCGCCCAAACCCGCAAGGCTTCATCATATTTTGCATTACGTTCGTAGATGCGCGCCGCGCTCATCAAATAATCCGCCGATAGTTCGCTGTTGGGAACTCCGTTTACGAAATCGAGCAGGGTCTTCGCCGCAACGCTGTGCGAACCGAGGTTGTACCATTCGATGAAAGCCTTTTCGCCCCAGGCATTGCCCCAGCGCGGATGAGCGGAATAGTTCGCGGTGAAGGTCGAAAAATCCTTCAACGCCGCCTCGTAGCTGCCCAAACCACGGTGAGACAGGGCGCGGTAATAATACGCCGTACCGTCGTTGACCGGGTTCTCCGTTATGTAACGGTCGAAGGCGGCAACTGCCACAGCATATTGCCCGGCGAAATAATCCACCAGCCCGCGGTCGAGTTGACTTACTTCCGCGCCGGCGTCCAACAGGGCAACCAGACTGAGATAGGAATAATAGGAAAGCGGATAGTTTTCCACATTCAGGCGGAACTTGCCCAGCGCCTCCTCATTCCGACCGAGAGCCTGATACGCGATCCCGGCCTCATACGCCGCCTGAGCCTTGATGTAGTCATTGGCGGCGCGCGCAGAAAGCCCCTCGTACAACTCTATTGCCGATTGATAATTTCCAAGTTTCGAGTAGGTTCCCGCAACCTTCATGTCCAGTCCAACGTCATCGCCAAGCGAAGGGGCCTGAATGGCCGCCTTGTAAGCCGAAATTGCGGATTCGTAATTCACCGCCTCGAATAGCGCGTCGCCGCGCATCTCCTGGACGTAGGCATCCAGATAGCCGGGGCGCAAAGTAAGGTAGGTCTGCCATGAATCCGCCGCAGCCTGATACTTGTTCAACCTGTGGAATACGAGACCTTGCAGAAAGTAAGCCTGTCCCAAATGGATAGATTGGGGATATTCGGTGATCAAGGTCTGGAGCGATGCCAGACAGCTCTCGTAGCGCCCCTCCGCAAATTGGACTCGCGCTTCACCCCATTTGGCGGCCGCCTGCACCAGCACGTCGGGCGAATCTTGAAATGCGGTCTGATAGAGAAGAATGGCGTTTTCATAATCGCCGTTGAAGAAGGCCCGGTCGCCCGCGTACACCCGGGCAATGGGCGGTGGAATGGGCGTGACGGTAGGTGTGGAGGTGACAGCGGGCGTGGATGTGATGCTTGGGGTGACGGTCCAGCCGGGAGGAATGGCGGGCAGGTTTGGCAGAATGGAACAGCCTGTAACTGCGACCACAAGCCAAAGCCCAAGGACAAGGCGTGGGAGTTTCATCCTGTTTTTATACTGGCAAAAGACGGGCGCGTCAAGCGAAGTTCCGAGTGGATTGTCTGTGATATATTAACGACTGTAAACATCGAGGCTCGAAAAGGTAAAGACATGCGAACTGTATTCTGGGAAAACAACGAACTCAAAATGATAGACCAGCGCATCCTGCCTGCGCGTTTCGAAGTCGTTTCTTATCATGGACATAAGGAAGTCGCCCGCGCGGTCACCGACATGGTGGTGCGCGGCGCGCCCGCCATCGGAGCCGCCGCCGCGTTTGGGCTGGCCCTTGCAGGGTTCGAGTCAAAGGCTTCTTCGGCAGGGGACTTGCTTGCCGATCTACAAGCATCCGCCGCAATTTTAAAAGCCGCCCGCCCTACGGCGGTCAATTTGGCGTGGGCTGTGGATCGAGTCATGAATGCCGTCCACTCTGCAAAAGGTTCGGCGGACGACTTGCGCCAATTTATTTTGGATGAGGCGCAAAAACTGGCGGATGAGGATGTCGAGATCAACAAGCGCATGGGAGAGCATGGCGCGGCGCTAATTAACGATGGCGACACCATCATCCATCACTGCAACACGGGTGCGCTTGCCACCGTGGACTGGGGAACTGCGCTGGGCGTGATCCGCACCGCGCACGAGCAGGGCAAAAAAATCCATGTGCTGGTGGATGAAACCCGTCCGCGTTTGCAGGGAGCGCGCCTCACCGCCTGGGAGTTGGAACAATATGGAATTCCCTATGAAATCATCAGCGACAACATGTCGGGTTATTTTTTGAAGGCTGGCACGGTCCAAAAGGTTCTCTTTGGCGGAGACCGCGTTGCCGCCAACGGGGATGTGGCGAACAAGATTGGCTCCTACATGCTGGCGCTTGCCGCCCATGATAACGGTGTGCCTGTCTACTCCGTTGTCCCCACCTCCACCATTGACCTGTCTCTCGCGCACGGCGATTTGATTCCTATTGAAGAACGCGATGCGGATGAAGTTTTGGGAATCCAATTTCATGGCGAACCCATCGCGCCGAAGAATGCCAAAGCGCGCAACCCCGCATTCGATGTCACGCCGAATCGATTGCTCAACGGTATCGTCACCGAGAACGGAGTCGTCCATCCGCCGTTCGATGTGAATTTGAAAAGTGTTGTAAAATAGCATGGATGTTTAATGTTTGTTGTTTGAGAGAGGTGTCCCATGTTACAAACGATTGAGGCAGTGATTGACGACAAGGGTATTTTGAAAATCGTTGAACCGATTGAATTGCCTAAAATGCGCCGGGTGATTGTTACGATTCTTAATGAAAAGCCTTCCAAACAAGCGCTTGATCAAGCGGCGCAAAATCAACAAATTCTTGCGCTTGAACAGAAGCGCGCAAAAGGATATGCCGATCATCCCCAAAACAAGAACGAAATTTCCGAATGGGAGTCGGAACAGTTTTTAGGGGGGGCGTGAGGCGGGGCGACATTTACTGGTATTCCTTTCGCGCGCCTAATAAACGTCGGCCTGTATTGCTATTAACCCGGAATTCAGCCATTGCATTGTTGACGGGTATTACAGTTGCGCCACTCACGACAACCATTCGAGATATTCCTTCCGAGGCTCTTCTAACGCCGGAGGAAGATGGCGTTCCTGAAACTTGCGTTGTAAATACTGACAATCTTCAGACCATACAAAAAGAAAATCTCGGCAGTTTCATCTCCCGATTGTCACCCGCAAGGATGAAGGAGGTTCATGATGCAGTTGCCTTTTCTCCGGGGCTTGACGCATTGGAGTAAAAAATTGAAGTTTCAATTTCTAGACATTCCCGCCGTGCCATGATAAACTCACGCGCGTCAAACATCCCAGCGCGCTCGCGAGAGCGCGCCTTTTTCTGCGATACGTCATTGCGAGCGTAGCGAAGCAACCCCTTGTTTATGTAGAAATTGCTTCGGCGCTGCGCTTCTCGCAATGACATAATACAATGAGGTTACATGGATATTCTTCTCACCGGTTCTGTTGCATACGATTACCTGATGACCTTTCCCGGTCTGTTCAGGGAACAAATCCTGCCCGAGCGTTTGGGTTCCATCAGCCTTTCCTTTTTAGTGGATGGCATGTCCAAGCAGCGCGGCGGTATTGCGCCGAACATCGCCTATACCATGGCTTTGCTTGGCGAAAGGCCGCGCGTGATGGCAACCGTCGGCGAGGACTTTGGCGATTATCGTGCCTGGCTCGAATCCAAAGGCGTGGATACTTCGCTGATGAAGGTCGTCCCCGGCGTATTTACAGCCTCCTTCTTCGCCACCACCGACCAGGCTTCGGCGCAAATTGCTTCGTTCTATCCCGGCGCAATGGGCTATTCCGCCACCCAGTCGCTCAAGGACTTGGATAAAAAGCCCGATTTGGTGATCGTCTCCCCCTCCGCGCCCGATGCGATGATGAAGTTCCCCGCCGAATGCCGCGAGTTGGAAATTCCTTATTTGTATGACCCCAGCCAGCAGGTCTTGAGACTCGAAGGTCACGAACTCGCCCGCGACATGGAAGGGGCGCAATTCCTCTTCTGCAATGATTACGAGTTCGGACTGATCTCCAAGAAGACTGACTGGAGTCTCGACCAGATTTTGGGGCACGTCAAAATTCTGGTCATTACCCGTGGCAAGGATGGCGCTGACCTCTACTCGGGCGGAGACTCGGTTCATATCCCCACTGTCCCTGAAAAAGAGATTGTCGATCCCACCGGCGTGGGTGACGCGTTCCGTGGCGGATTCCTCGCGGGCTATGCGCGCGGTTTCGACTGGAAATTGTGCGGCGAAATCGGTTCGCTTTCCGCCGTGTATTGTCTCGAGCAGCGCGGCACGCAAAACCACAGTTACACCAAGCAGGAATTTATCCAGCGCTTCCGCAGTCACTTCGACGACGGCGGGAAGTTGGATGA